>JADGDJ010000292.1 GCA_016744925.1 Spirochaetaceae bacterium | reverse complement strand
TCTCATCAGTAATAAAGAAGTGAATTTTTTCCCAGGGGATGGAATCAATGTAGAAGAGAGCTTTGTAGAGTGATTGAATTATAAATCCTCCAGATAAAACCAGAGAAAAAACTGATTTCTTCTGAAGGACTTTGAAAATGTATCTCTCTATATACTGAGCAGCTTCAATACTCATGGTATTCAGCTCTGTATAATTCCTCGATTCACTCATCTTAAGATTAATTATAGTAAACTGAGGAGAAAAAATATAAAAAATCGTTCAACTATTGAGGATAATTGAGATTTTCCTCTTTCATATTATTAAGAACCTCTTCCAGATACTTTTTAGATTCGATTTTGGCCATAGGAAGATCCATGGAGAGATAGTTTCCACAATCCTTCGGGCTAGCACCGGGAATATCTCCTTCGTATTCAGCGATAAAACTGAACATACCTTTCATAATTTCTACTATATCTTTTGATTCGAGCTTTCCTTTAAATAGAACATAATTTCCTGTGCGGCATCCCATAGGACCAAAATAAATTGTTTTGTCAGACCACTGAGGATCATTTCTCAGGAAAGTTGCCGCCAGGTGCTCCATGGCATGAAGAGTTGGCACATCGAGAACCGCCTCTCTGTTGGGCTCTTTCATTCGCACATCGAATGTTGATACATAATCGTTCCCGACTTCATCTCTTCTCGAAAGGAAAATCCCTCGAACCATTTTCAAGTGATCTATTGTAAAACTAGCTATTTTTTCCATATTATTTTTCTCCTGCATTAAAGTGATTTAATTCGTATTCACTTATTAATTTAATAATTTCCATTACCATAATAGCTGAGTTCACAGCGGCAACTTTTAGGAAATCCTGAAATTCTATCTGGTTGTCTTTATCTCCGGCAATATCAGAGATCGCTCTTATTATAACAAAAGGCAATTCGAAATTGTGACAGCACTGGGCTATTCCCGCGGCTTCCATTTCTGCTGCCATTATTGCAGGCAGTTTTTCCCTTACAGCATGTATGTGTTCATCTTTATGCATAAATGAATCACCTGTGGCAATTAATCCTTTGCTCGTACCTACGTTGTCCAGCTTATCAACGGCTTTTTCAGCCATGCCGATTAAAATGCTGTTAGGAATATACGCTGCGGGCATTCTGGGAACCTGTCCATATTCATATCCAAAAACAGTAGCATCGACGTCGTGGTGTCTCACTTCTGTGGAAATGACAACATCTCCAATGGATAGTTTACTGGAGAATCCACCGGCAGAACCTGTGTTGATGATACAATCCGGTTGGAATCTTTCTATGAGCAGAGTCGTTCCCATGGCGGCATTGACCTTTCCTATTCCCGAAAGGAGCAGCACGATCTCTTCATCGAAAAGTTTCCCTTGATAAAATGTAAATCCCGCTCTTTCCTCTATCTCGAAATTGCCCATTCGCAATTTTAGATCTTCTATCTCTTCGGCCATTGCGCCGATTATTCCTATTTTCATTCCCTTAATGTACTAATAGTCAAATGTTTATTCAATAGTGAAGGTTTTGTTTGATTAAAACACATGGTGAGGTTGATAATTATTAGTATTACAAAGGAGTTTTCTATGAAACCATTTGAGGAAATAGCTTTCAAAGTCGCTGATATTTCATTATCTGTATGGGGTGAAAAGGAGATCTCCATAGCAGAAAAAGAGATGCCCGGCCTCATGTCTCTGAGGAGAAAATACGGCGGTGGAAAGCCTCTCAAAGGAGCTCGGGTCACCGGCTCTCTTCATATGACAATACAGACTGCTGTATTGATAGATACTCTCGTAGAACTCGGAGCTGATGTGCGGTGGGCTTCCTGTAATATTTTTTCCACTCAGGATCATGCGGCGGCAGCCATTGCTGAAAAGGGAGTTCCCGTTTTCGCATGGAAAGGTGAGACTCTGATCGAGTACTGGGCTTGTACTTTTCAGGCCTTGAGGCACGGAGACAGAGGGCCGCACCTTATTGTCGATGATGGAGGTGATGCCTCTTTGCTTGTTCATAAAGGGCTTGAAATGGAAAAAGGGGATGATTGGATAAACAGTAGTTCAGATTCAGAAGAGGAGCAGGTTATTAAAAACCTTCTGAAAAAAGTCTATGCTGAAGATTCCCGGTTCTGGCATAGAGTCGCCGAGGATCTTCAGGGAATCAGCGAAGAGACCACGACAGGAGTGCATAGGCTCTACAGGATGGAAGAACAGGGGACTCTTCTCGTTCCTGCGATCAATGTGAATGATTCTGTCACAAAATCAAAATTCGACAATAAATACGGGTGCCGTGAATCATTGGCCGATGGAATTAAAAGGGCAACCGATGTGATGATTGCCGGTAAATCCGTAGTCGTATGCGGTTATGGCGATGTGGGGAAGGGCTGTGCCGAATCGATGAAAGGTCTTGGTGCTAAGGTCATCATCAGCGAAATAGATCCGATCTGCGCTCTTCAGGCGGCAATGGCGGGTTTTGTTGTACAACCTTTAGAGGACTCTCTTTCATTTGGTGATATATACATCACAACGACAGGCAATAAAGATATTATCTGCCTGGAGCATATGCTGAAAATGAAAGACAATGCGATTTGCTGCAATATCGGTCATTTTGATAATGAAATACAGATCAGTAGGTTGAATGAACTCAAAGGTGTGGAGAAGGTAGAGGTTAAACCACAGGTGGATCTTTACACTCTCCCTTCGGGGAATTCCATTTTTATCCTCGCTGAAGGGCGCTTGGTGAATCTCGGTTGCGCAACGGGGCATCCCTCTTTTGTCATGTCCTGCTCCTTTACAAACCAGGTGCTGGCACAGATGGATTTATGGGAAAAAGGAAAAACTCTGAAAAAATCGGTTTATACACTATCGAAAACGCTCGATGAAGAGGTGGCAAGACTGCATTTAGAGCATCTCGGTGTAAAACTTTCAACTCTCAGTCAGAATCAGGCGGAATACATAGGAGTCAATGTGGAGGGACCCTATAAACCGGAGCATTATAGATATTAAACTCTGAAACGGGTAGCCAGCAATCCTCCCGAGAAACCGCCGGAAGAGTTAAGAATCAGGTCTAACAGGGACGAGTCCCTCATGACCATATTTACCTGCAACAATTCGATAGATAAACTCAGCAGGAATGATATTGTAAGGATTGTCGTTAAGATTGTTTTCTTTTTCCATAGTCCTTTTTCGGTAAAAAAGAAGAAAAGAAGGAAACCTAATGGGAAGAAACCAAAATAGTTCAGAAGCAGGTCTACTTTCATCGCTTCTGAGAAGATGTTTGAAAAATCTGGCATCCTGAGGATTCTTTTTTTTAGGATTATGAAGTTCTCCGGTAGCATTAGAGGGAGAGATAACTCCATTTCATTATTAACCGTGGATCCCGTTCTCTTGTAAAATGAATAATAAAGCAGCGGCTCTAAGGGCTTTTCAAAGAGCAATTTCCCCGTATTCATCCACTTCTGATAATGTTCTTCAATGGAATCTTTGCTAAGGGATTGATTGTAAAATGCCAAATCGTACAAAGTCCCTCGCCATGGATTTCTTCCGGAAATGCTGTTGCCGACCATAAGATTTGTATCTTGGGAAACCTGTGGATAATCCAAGATTAAATCGGGATTGTATTTAATTTGGTTGCCATTCTGGTAGATAGTCGTCCCGGTTTTGTCAGATCTGATGGTCAATAAACAGATCTCGTTAGTTTGGCAGAAAGAGGTGTAGATTTTAGGAAGTCTTCTTTTGTTGCTGAAATCATTGTTATTGAGTACGACAAGAGACCTGTCCCATTGACCGATCGTGAGTTGGCTATCATCAGTTTTATCGTAAATCTGTAGAATCATACTAAATCGGGGTTTATCATAAAAATGAGGTTTTAATACTATCTCAATGGTGACTCCGACATAGGGAATCGAATTCTCAACAAAACTTTTTGTATAGGCAAAGGAATTCCCGTCAACATACAATCCTTTTTCATTTTCCAACCATTGGATCTGGTTTACTCCCGGAGAAACTTTTTCTCTCAATCCAAAAAAAAGAATGAAAACAATTGAGAGAATCAATAAGAAGAGGATAAACAGCTTTTGACCCATATGATACCTCTGGTTCTATATTGGTTTATACTGAATATTTTCACAAGACTGTTTAACCAACTAGGGCAGCCATGATAGAATCAGCAAAACAGGAGTTCTTCCCATGGCCGTTCAATTAGAAAATTTTAATATTATCATTCCCAGAGCTGTAATCGATGGTGCCTATGAGGGCGGATCAGAGGCTTTTATAAAAGAGGCACATATAGAAGACCTCTATTTCGATGAAAAGATTGTTCGTATCGGAGCGAGTGATTCACTTGAAATCGGAACCATCATCGAAGAGTGGACCGCAAGAGGACTTAGAGATATACGCAAAAGAAAGGGAAAGAGAACCTGGATAGACCTCTGTCTTATCGATACCGATGAAGGACTGACACTTCCCTGCCGATGGATTTCTATCGAAGGGAAAAGTGCTACATTTACTGGATAAGCGTATTTTTTTCCTGTGATAAGGATTGAGGCTCTTTTCCCAGGCATTCCATAACCTGCGATGCTGATCGGGAGAGAATAAGTTCCAGATGGATTTCCTCTTCCTTGGAAAAATGTCCTGTGACCCAAGAAGAAACAGAGCCATGGACAGGTCTCCCTATACCGATTCTGAAGCGGTGAAAATCCTTGGTACCCAATTGCCCCGAAATGGATTTCAAACCGTTGTGACCGGCTAATCCTCCTCCCGTTCTGAAGGATGTAATTCCATATTTTTGTTCCAGGTCATCGTGTACGACAAGAATCTCATGGGCTTTTATCTTAAAAAAGGCCGCAGCGGCACTGACTGATTCACCGCTTAAATTCATAAAAGTTTCCGGTTTAAGAAAAATGATTTTTTTATCGCCATTCCCGTAAGAGAGCCAGCTCCCTTTAAATTTTTTCTGCCAGTGTTCATAGCGTATTTCGTCTATTTGATCGCAGCACAACCATCCGGCAT
>JADGDJ010000036.1 GCA_016744925.1 Spirochaetaceae bacterium | reverse complement strand
AGCCGGGATTGCCAACGATGAGGCCTGAACCCTGTAATCCTATGAATGCAATAAAGAGACCTATACCAACGGATATGGCTCTTTTTATATTCATAGGGATGCTGTTTATAATGGCTTCTCTTACATTAAAGAAAGTTAGAAGTAGGAATATGATCCCTTCTAGGAATACTGCTGTGAGTGCGAACTGCCATGTTTTTCCCATCCCGAGAACAACTGCGTAAGTAAAGAAAAAATTGAGTCCCATTCCTGGTGCCAATGCAAAAGGCAGATTCGCCACTAAAGCCATAACAAGAGTTGCTATAAAAGCTGAAAGTGCCGTTGCTGTAAAAACAGCACCTGCATCCATACCCGCATCACTTAAGACTCCCGGGTTAACAGCGAGAATGTAAGCCATTGTCAGGAAAGTTGTAATACCGGCAATTACTTCCGTTTTTACATTTGTACCTTTTTCACTAAGTTTAAAAAACTTGTCCATTAAAAATTCCTCCGATGAATTTTTTTGTTTGTATTAATATCATACATTCTCTCCTGAAGATGACCATTTAACAAGCATTTTTCTAAAATATCTTTTGTTAAAAATAAATCTTTACAAAATCATTGTCTGATAATATGATTATCAGTTATCTATTATTACAATATGATATCCATTAGAATGATAAAGGGTCTTATCCCGATATAGGAGTTATTTATGAAGAGCGGAGTTATGAAAAAACTGATTAAAACGGCTGGAGGAGAGATCCCTGCAGAGCTCGTTTTCAGGAACTGTTCCATCGTGAATGTTTTCTCCGGCGAAATCCTCGAAGGGGAAATCGCCGTGACGGAAGGAAAGATTGCTGCTGTTTCATACTACCGGGATAAAGGATTCTCCTATCAAGGGGAAAAAGTGATAGATCTCAAGGGTAAAACAGTTGTTCCCGGTCTTATCGATGCCCATGTACATATTGAAAGTTCGATGGGTACGCCGGAAAATTTCGCTTCGATTGTCATCCCCCACGGTACAACAACAGTTATTGCCGATTGTCATGAAATCGCCAATGTCTGTGGAAATGACGGAATCCGCTATATGATGAATGCTTCAGAAAATACTCCCCTCGATGTCTTTTTTATGATTCCTTCCTGTGTGCCCGCAACGCCTTTTGAAGACTCGGGCGCTAAAATAAGAATTGAGGATATGAAATATTTTATCGATGATGACCGTGTAAAAGGGTTGGGAGAGATGATGGATTACCCTGGTGTGATCCAGGGCCGAAGCGATATTATGGATAAGCTGACATTGGCTATGAATCATGGTAAAATTGTCGATGGTCATGGACCGACATTGGTTGGAAAAGATCTTAATGCCTATGCCGTTTCAGGAATAAGAACAGATCATGAGTGCAGTAGTCTTGAAGAGATGAGAGATCGCTTGAGAGCTGGTATGTATGTACTGATCCGAGAGGGGTCTGCCGCGTCAGATTTAAGTGAACTGGTAAAGGGAATCAATGATGGGAATTCCCGGCGATGTTGTTTCTGTACAGATGATCGCCAGGCAGAAGATATTATAAATATCGGTCATATTGACAATAATGTCAGAATGGCTTTAAAAGCAGGAGTCGATCCTGTAACGGCTATTAGAATCGCAACAATTAATACAGCGGAATGTTACGGCCTTACCAATAAAGGAGCCATAGCGCCCGGTTACGATGCGGATTTTATCATTGCAGATGATCTGAAAAATTTTAATGTACAATCGGTTTACATCAATGGAATCCTTTCGGGAGAAAAAGGGAAATTCCAGTTCCCCATAGATTCTCTCGAAGACAGACATGTGCTCTATACAGTCCACCTGCAATCATTGAATGACCAGATGTTTAATCTTAAAATGAACAGCGATTCGGCAAATGTTATCTCCATGAAAGCCGGAAGTCTTATTACGGAAAAAGTCGTACACAAAGTGATGCGCGACGAAGAGGGATTTTTTCTGAAAGGAGAGAGTGACGACCTGGTGAAAGTGGCTGTTATAGAACGTCATAACGGTCCCGGGTATATCGGTTTGGGACTATTGGAAAATTACGGACTGAAAAACGGTGCCATAGCATCATCCGTTGCTCATGATTCTCACAATATAGTTGTTGCCGGCGATAGTGATAGCGATATGCTTCTGGCAGTGAAGGAATTGCAGAAATGCGGTGGTGGAATAACCATGTGCTCCAATGGCAGGATTCTCGATACACTGGAATTACCCATTGCGGGACTCATGACAAATATGGACAGCGCTCAACTGGCTGAGAAACTCAAAAAAATGATTAAAACTGCTCGAGAAAGTCTCAATATCAATGATGGAATGGAACCTTTTATGACTCTGGCCTTTCTGGCATTGCCAGTCATTCCCGATATAAAACTTACAGATAGGGGTCTTTTTGATGTGAAGACATTTTCTTTTATCGATGTCAGTGCCTAATGAAATACTTTTTTTAAAGAAATATTTCTGTTCTTATACTTTTCCCTCTATATTATATATATAAGGTGAAAGTAGTTTAAATAGAGGTTCTGATTTTGATGTTGCATGCCCATGGCGAATTCAATTTTAAAGTTGAGTCTGATATTTTGATTCTTGAAGGGAGAGGTCCCTGGAATGTCGAGGCTATTTCCAGGTCACCGGAAGTTGAATCTGAATTTCAGGATAAGCTTTACGGCAATCTCTGGGGGGTGATCTGTATATTTTACGGAGATCCCATTCTCATACCGGAAGCAGTCGACATTCTGATCAAAGACATCGTGCGGGATCGGGTGAACGGTAGAGCCGCGACAGCTCTGATTCTCGAAAAACAGGAGAGTTCAAAAATATCCCTGACACACATTTCTCAGATATTGAGTACTGCGGGTGAGCCTTTTAAACAGTTTGACCATAGGGGTGAAGCCGAAAAGTGGTTGAGAAGTATGATAGACCAATGAGTTTTCAGGTAATTTCTGATTCTTCGATATTTTTACGGATATCCCCTAGTTCTGCTCGACCTCATAAGTAACTAACAGCTGATTCTTATGATCGTATATTTTAACTGAATAATTATTCTTATTTTCGTATTCATATATGGCCGTCCTTACAATCTCTCCGTCATCATTGAGAGCAAAAGTGGTCTCGATTGTCTCATCAGCATTGGTTATATGTTCAAACGAGCAGAGTACTCGGGAATAATCCTGTCCCTGTCCGCTTTTTTCCAAGAAGTATTTTTCAATTCTGTTGTTCTCATCATAAGAGAATTCACTTCGTGTGCGCTTTCTCGACAATCCCATACCCTCTTCGTATTCCAGAAAATAAGAAGTTAGTTTGCGGTTCTCATCGTATTCGTAACGACTGATTAAGCGGTTTTCCGATAATCCAAGTGATTCCACTGATTTTAGCAATCGATCTTTCAGGAAGTACTTCGTTCCGTTTATATCATTGAGAAGAAAGGATATGACTTTTCCCTCATTATCAAATTCATAATCAAAAACCAGCTCATCCCCATGGACTCTGATCATAAGGAAATAAGGTGAGGGGAAGTAAATTTCCTTTTCGTTCAATTTAACCCCGCTAAGTTCTTCTTCTATATATTCATAGGAGTAATCTCCGCTTTTCTTAAAGGCGCCATCATCAATTTGGAAACTCTCACTATATTCGGATAAAAATCCTTCGCTGTTATAAGAGTATTCGAATATGGTCAGGCTGTTATTGAAAGCCAATCGGCGTCGGATTGTAACTGAACTGTATTGGCTTTCCATCGTGTTGAGGTGAAAGGTTCCGTATCCATAACTCGTATTCCAATGGTTAACGGCTCCCGGATAAATTATGCCATTGTAAATTTCGAAAGAAAACAATGAGAAACTAAGGCAACAGATGAAGGAAAGAACCAGTAATTTTTTCATAAGTTCACCGCCTTTAATAATTATCGGCTCTAGTGTGCATAAATAGCAATTATTATCAGGGAACAGTGTCGTTTCATTCAATCTTTAGCAATTTGCAGCAGGTATGTTTTTCCTATCAAATGTATCATTATTTTAAGTTTGATTCGGAGGGAAAATATGAATGAAAGTATGAAAATCAATGCAGTTGGTGAAGTGAAAAGAGAAGGTGAAGTCATTACACTTATTATTTATCCACAATACAAGGCGGCCATGAAGGGGCTGGATATGTTTAGTCACATTTCCGTTTTGTGGTGGGGGAACCGGTCACATGTTGAGGAGCACAGAACTAAGATGACACTCAATCCTCCCTATGCGGAAGATGTGACTCTAGGCCTTTTTGCAACAAGGGCGGAATACCACCCTAATCCTATATGCCTTACCGCTTGTCCCATTATTAACATAAACGAGGAGAAAGGGGAGATTCAGATCGCCAATATTGATGCCGATGATAAAACACCTCTTGTGGACATTAAGGGGTACTATCCTGTTTTTGATCGTGTGGATGGTGCGAAAATACCTGATTGGGGTTGGCCAATGCCCGATGCTGTTCCTGAAACCGGTGTGGAAATCTGGGAATAATGTATACTGTAGCTATGACCAACAGACAGTATGTTTTTGAAGCGACAAAGATTATTGAAGAGCGTCTGACAGAAGAACTTACCGTAAAAGAGTTGTCTGCGAAAATCGGATATTCTCTTTTTCACTTTATTAGGCTTTTTGATGGAGTTGTTGGCTGCACTCCAGGTGAATACCTTGCTGCTAGACGTTTGAGCCGGGCAGCTCAGGATCTATTAGCCGGAGAACACAAGGTGATAGACATCTCCCTCAATTACCAATTCTCCAGTCCTGAAGCATTCAGCCGGGCTTTTAAAAAATATTCGGGTTTCACTCCGACTTCCTTCAGGAAGCAAGGAGAAATAAAAAGAGATCTTTCCCGGTTAAAATGGATTACTCCCTTTTATTTGGATCAGAGCAATTCAATGCAGAAAGAAGTGTCCAGAGAACCGGAGAAGGTACACCTGGGAGAGATGTTGATTGCCGGAAGAATGGTTGAAGTTCAGAACGACTACAGTCCTATTGGTAAACTGTGGAACCGGTTTATAAACCTCAAAGCACCGGCTGGTTCATTTGACCCTCCAGAGTATGCACAATTCTCTTTTTGGGATGAGTTCTCGGATTCAGATACATTATTTGTTATGGCTGCTTTTCAGGTGAGAGAAATTGTTGATAATAACACTTTTGTCTACAAAAAAATTGCCCCGGCAGATTATCTTCGTTTTCCCCATTATGGACCGGAGCATAGAATTGCCGAAACCTATTTCTGGCTCTTTTCCAGCTGGCTTCCAGATAGGGATTTCAAATTATCCCTCCCTTACAATATGGAATTGTACACTCCAATGGACAGTGTTGAAAGGAAGCAGGGGATCACAGCCTGGATTCTGCTTCCTCTCAAGCTAAGTGAGAAGAGCAGAGCTCCGGACATCTAAATCGTGGCTTATCAGGGTGTACAGATATACCAGTTATTGAATTTTTTAACGGGAATCACTTTTACATCGCTAAATACTTCTTTCATCTCATCTAACCCAGTTTTAATGAAATTGAAATAGTCACCATCTTCCATGAACTCTATGAAATTTATAAAGCAGTTTCTATTTTTGCTGTAGTCGTGGAAGAGAACATTTCCCTTACATAACCTGGCGGATTCTCTGAAGAGCTTCATTCTTTTCTCTCGATCTATTCCGTGAGCGACATAGGCGGAGATTACAAGATCATATGATTTATCCCCCATATCTAAACCCTGGATAAAATCCCCGTAAATGCTTTTTATTCCTCTCTTTGCGGCATAGCGAAGCATCATTTCAGCTGAATCAACTCCGGTGACATTGTACCCCGAAAGGGAAAATGTTTGGGCAAAAGCCCCGGTTCCGCAACCCATATCGAGAATACTGTTTCCTGGAGATAATGATAATTCCGAGGCGTATCTAGATAAAATTTCACTATATGAACGAACTTGAGAATTGAAAAAAAGATTGTAAATAGGTGAAATCCTGTTGAATATCCGTTTGTGTTTTTTCATATCCATTGAAATTAAACTGTAGTTCATTTCGGGAAGATCTTCAAAAAAGAGTATTAAATATATGATACAGGTAACCGGTTAATAAGGCAGCACAAAGAGCGAATGAAACATAGAGAATGAATACTCTTTTTTTTACTATACCGTAAACAGCAGCCATCGCGGGGACTGTCGTCGTTGCTCCTCCGATTAAAAAGGCCAGAACGGCTCCTGGATTCATTCCCTGATTTAAGAGACCTCCTGTCAAGCCTAAGGCCGTGAGATTTGTCGTGTACAGGGGAATTCCGATCAGAGTGGAAAGGGGTATGGCAAATATATTGTCCCTACCCAATAGGGAAACAATCCACTCTTCCGGAAGGTAGAGAATTATCAGTGCTTCCAGGAAAAAAGCCAGAGACATGAATTTGAAAATCATGAACAGGGCTTTTCTGCTTTCTTCGAACACCCTGCTCCATAAACCCCGATCACCCGCATGTTCTCTTTCCTCGGTGTCATCACATGAAGAACCACAGGACGTACCGCTGCATGAAGCCCTCTCTGCATCACCTGATAGAGTCGAAAAAAACTGAACATTATTCTTTTTTTCAGAATCAGGACAACATGTCTCCGTACTTCCGGCAAAAACTGGAATCGGTGTGAAAGGACTTCTCCCGCGTCTTTTGGGAGACTTGCTCTTTTTGAGTTTCATCACATCCGTATCGATCCATTTAATCCTGATAAGAAAATGTGTGATATATCCACCACTTAGACTCATAATAAATGTCCCTGCTAATCTCCATACTGCTAGATCCATCCCTAACTGTGAGACGCTCAGAAAAAAGACTTCCGGATCCATTGAGGGAGAAGCTAGCCAGAAAGACATAACCGGTGCCAGAGGGACACCACTGATGAGCAAAGCCGTTATTACCGGAATAACTCCACAGGAGCAAAAAGGACTAAAAGCACCTACAACTGTTGCCAGGAATATGGCTAGAAGTGGTTTGGCATTGAATGCCTTACCTATGTAACGGGATATTCCCGATAGGTTTACCATAACTGCCAGGGGGATTGTCACCAATAAATATGGCCAGGCGTGAACATAAGCCTCTGCCATAAATGTTAGGATTTTTACAATTTCATTTATCATAATAGCTCCTTATATCGTAAAAATACGATATTTGTAATTAAAAAAAATTAGAATATTTCTGCTATTTTACTTTTGTACCACAGAAGAGTTTGTTCATTCAGCCAATAACAGCTTTTTGTTCCTTCGATTTCTCCTTCGATTAACCGGCACTCTTTGAGGACTTTCAAATGCTGTGAAGTTGTCGCTTGTGCTATGGGAAGATATTTTACTATGTCTCCTGTTATGCATCCCGGGTGAGTCAGTAGGAACTTCAGAATCTCAAAGCGAATTGGGTTACCCAGTGCCTTTGAAATATGAATCATCCTTGTCTGTTCTTCGGTGTTCAAATCCAAGGTACAGCAGGCCTTACTTTTTGCTTTTTCCAAAACACAACCTTTATATCGTATTTATACGATATAATATAAGCATTGAATAGGATAAGGTCAAGAAAAATTAGTCTATGGATTTAAGAAGATGCTCAACAGCCATTACAGGATGATTGAGAAGCATTCTTGGTCCGGAGAACCGCATTACAACTCTTATCCTTTCTCTCATTTCAGGTTTATAACAATGTGTTACACATTTGGAGCAAGCTGTTTTGTCAACTCCATGGGGACAGGTTTCAAGTTTTTTCATTGCATAGGAGTTGAGTTCATCACAATTTTCGCACAACTCAGAAAGATTGTGGTTTTTCCGGCAATATAGCTCTATCATCGCCGTAACAGTATTCTTTTCTTTTTCCATGCTCATCGCGATTTCTCCACAGCTGCAGCTAAATATTCAAAGACTCGATCCCAAGCGGAATTAAAATAGTCGTAGACATTTACCCACTGTTCACCTTCAAGCCACCCGGAATGATTTAATTCTATTTCAGTATGTGTATCATCGAGGTATTTGAATTTGAGAACAACAGTTGTTTTGTATCCACCTTCTCGAATCTCTTTAAATTGAGGAGGAGCATTCCAGGAAAAAGAGAGCATTTTCTCTGGAGCATACTTTAGAATCCGACATCCCTCGCTGCCACGGAGACCATAGGGATTTTCCATAAGAAAATAGATTTCAAATTGTCCATTCTCTTTTAATTCAATTGAATTTTCAGGACCAAAAAAAGTAATAAGACCTTCATGAGTAGTCCAACGCCACCATAATTGTTTAACAGATTCTTTAATAATTATTGATTTATTAATGATTGTTTCACTCATTACTTAATATTACAGATAGGGAGGCAGAGTGTCAAAGAAACTCTTTAATGAATAAGTATTAGAATTTTTTGCAAGAGAGGATTAGGATTGTATTATGCCAATTTTAGATATCCAAACTTTAAGTCTTACGACAATGCTTTTCAGTTTTCTTTTTTTTATCGGGTTATATACTTTTGCCCGGTACAATGATCGCTTCACCAGTATAAAGGTGTTTGCCATTGCAGATCTCCTTCTTTTTACAGGATTCCTTCTATTGGGATTTGTCGATATGATCCCCTCTTTTTTCTCGGTTATCGTATCCCGTTTTTTAATTGCCATGGCGTTTTTCCTTTTCTATTATGGAAGCACTGCTTTCCTTAAGACCTATATCCGGTATCTATGGTTGCATTGTACATTGATGGTAGCTCTATTCGCATCACTTGTGTATTTCACTCTCTTTGATCCCGATCTCAAAATAAGAATTATTATCATGTCCTCGTTTTTACTTTTTGAATCCCTTGTTGTCGCGCTATTGTTTATCAGGCACTCTTCAATACAATTTAGAACTCAGAAGCTGTCTGTCTCCTGGGGTTTTCTCCTCTATGGCGCTTATTGTCTTTTCAGAATAATCTGGACTGGCAGTGAGTCTCCGATTGACGAGATTCTCAATGTCGGGTTTGTTCACGGCCTGGGCTATGTTTTTATACTGGTTCTTATTATCAATACTGCCTTTTCATTAATCTGGATAATTAACTCAATACTCAATTACGACCTTGAGACTCAAGCGAGCCTCGATCACTTAACCAAAATACTGAATAGGCGAGCCTTTATAGATGAATTGGATAAAGAGATAGCCCGATCCAAAAGAGAAAGCATCTCCTTTTCTCTGATTATGTGCGATATCGATTATTTTAAACGGATTAATGATAATTACGGTCACCTCGCTGGCAATTCGGTTCTTATCAGTTTTTCCGGGATTGTTGTAGAAAACTTGAGGATCAATGATGTATTTTCCCGTTACGGCGGAGAGGCTTTTATGATGCTACTTCCTCATACTGAAAAAAAATATGCCGTGGAAACAGCCGAGAGGATCCGAAAAGTCATAGAAGCCAGCAATCACCCCTTCAATGGAAAGGATATCAATTATACGGTTAGTTTTGGAGTGAGCTCTTTTGATATGGATGCTCAGAATAAAGAGGAACTCCTGGAAAATGTCGATATTGCATTATATGAGGCAAAGTCCAAAGGGAGAAACCGTGTTGAAGTGAAATAGAAATCTGTTTTATTGACAATCTATGTTATAAACCATAACCTTTAATCGTTGATTAAGTTCTATTTGAAAAATCCCTAAATATTTGTTTTTATACGGAGTCATATATGAGAATTGGAATTGGTGGAAAAATAAGAATTTCCTCTATCCTCATACTCCTGGTATACATCATCTCCTCAATAATGGTTATGTCGGGAATACTGGGTTTGCGTGATGCTATGGATAAGAGTTTAGCAAAAAGTGAGCAGATGAATATGCTGTTCAAGTATAACACGCTCACTTCCAGGATGGCCCTAAGCGCAAAAGAAATTATGATCGATCCTGAAAAAGTAAATGATCGGATATTTATGTCTTCTTTTGAAAAAATGAAATCCGAAACTGAATCTCTTATGGATATATTTTTGAATATGCAGGAGACTTCTGAAGAGCGAAATGCGGCGATTTCCATTTTCGGAGGATCAAGTGAACTTCTGGAAATTATAGAAAACTCCTTAATCATTCCTCTACAGGTCGGTGAGCCAGTCAATTTTTCTCTGGTAAACGATGCGGTCAATTATAGAGAAGATATATTACAAATTATTGATGCACGGGTGGAAACTCTTGAATCGGAGAAACTCCTCATCGTTGAATCCGGCGATATCCTGGCTAATGGTGTTGTGAGAAACAGTGTGATTGCCCTTGGTTTTGCCATATTTCTCGTTATAGTTACGACAGTCTTTTTAGTTCGGATAATCGTTAAACCTGTCAAAAAAGCCGCCTTAATGCTAAAGGATATCTCTGAAGGGGAAGGAGATCTTTCAAAATCACTTCAGGTCAGTTCAAAAGATGAGATCGGAGATCTGTCGACCTATTTCAACCAGTTTCTCGATAGACTTAAAAGGATTATTCTGAATATAAAAGAAGGCTCGACAAACAATCTCATATTAGAAAAGGAATTGAAAGTTTCAAATGAGCAGACTGTAGAATCTATAACACTTATAAAAAGCTCTCTTGAAAGTATGAAAGAGAGGATCTCTCTGCTCAACTCCAATATCTCAAGCTCTACAGATGTCGTAATTGCTATGAATCAAAGCATCTCATCATTGAGCGGGCAGGCTTCGGACCAGTCGGCCATGTCCGAACAATCTTCTGCGGCTGTAACGGAAATGATCGCCTCCGTAGATAATGTTGCCGCTATTACGCAAAAGAAAAAAGAAGCGGCAGATCTTCTCAGGCAACATGCTGAAAAAGGTGGAGAGATGATCTCTGAAACCGTAATGGCAGTTGAATATATATATGACAATATTGACAGTATTTCATCTTTTACGGGAATCATTTCGGGAATCGCTTCACAGACGAATCTTCTTTCAATGAATGCAGCGATAGAAGCGGCACATGCGGGAGATTCCGGGAGAGGTTTTGCCGTTGTCGCTGATGAAATACGGAAGCTGGCAGAGACAACGAATAAGAATTCCAAGGAGATCTCCAAAGTTCTCAAGATCGTTATAGACAGAATTAAAACGGCTGTTGAAATGAGCAGCAATACCAAAGAGGCATTCTCAAAAATTGAAAAGGAGATTAACGGTGTTATCTCAGCTCTTGAGGAGATCAATATGAGTACCCTCGAACTGAGAAGCGGTGGTACTCAGGTCTTGGAAGCAATGACGGTTCTCCGTGATTCATCCACGTCGGTGAAGACCTCTGTCACCGAATTGGATTCCGGTTCCGGGGTTGTGGACAATGGGATGATCGCCGTAAAAAAACTGGCAGATGATGTGGTAGGTGAGATAGCCTGTATTAGTGCAGGAACAGAAAATATCAGCCAGGTTGCCGATGTTGTTGGTCGAATCTCTATCAAACTTAGTCATTCTGCCGGGGCGATGGCTGAAGATGTGGGTAAGTTTAAGACGGATTAATTTTTTTGAAAATAAAACTTGTCCAATTTTAAAAACCGTTGGATAATATATTGATAAAAGTTTATTGATTAATTGATCAGGAGTGAATCTATGCCAGACAAGAACGAAACCAATCAGGGAACAAATGCCCCAACTATCTGCCCGGTTTGTAAAAAACCTTTAACTTATGCACCTGAAAATCTTGTGGACAGAAGAACTTACTACTACTGCGATGATTGTGGTTGGTACAGAGAGGAAACAGGACAGGAATAAAATCCCGTTCTTTCTTTAATCAAATATATTACCTCATTCTAAAATCAGCTCTTAAGGGTTGATTTTTCTATTAGGCTCTTCCTTTTTTCAGGTGGTCTACTGAATTTACAATTCAGTAGACCACCTGAAGGTTTATATTGAGGGGATAATTTCTTTATGAAGGCTCACTTCGTAGGATTTTACATGTTCCGGGTTATCTCCGGCAAAAAAATCTTTTAAGTATGGTTTTGAACAGTGTTCATCAAATGTTTTCTGATCATACCATTTTTCAATAAAAGTAATTTCTTCCGGTTTATCAACACTCTGATTTAATTCATATCGCAGACATCCACCTTCCTGAGTTGTCAGTCTTATCAGTCCATGTAAATTTTCCAATAGTTTGTCCACTTCTCCGTCAATTGCATAAAATCGCGCTATACAAACCAGCTGTGTCTCATTCTTCAGTAATTTCATAATACCCTCTTAAGTTTTATTTTGATTTACATTGTAGAGAATAATAACCGATTGTGCATATCCTGTTGTATTAAAGTTTCCATAGAAAAATATATGAGATGAGTCTATACTGCTTTTCATGTCTATACAGAACCCGACTTTAAAGTCTTTACTCTATATCGCTCTCCCCATGGTTATTTCTCAAGCCTCTGAAACGGTTATGATGTTTGTCGATCGTTTGTTTCTCTCATGGCTTGGTAAAGCTTATATCTCAGCTGCCATGAGCGGCGGTTTGTCCGCTTTTGCTTTTATGAGTCTATTTATAGGAACAGTCGGATATGTCAATGCACTTTCTGCCCAATTTTTTGGTGCTGATAAAAAGAGGGAATGTGTCACTACGGTCATTCAGGGATTTCGTGTTTCGTTCCTGTTTTATCCTTTGGCTCTGCTGCTCATTCCTTTTGTGGGGAAGTTCTTTGCCTTATCCGGGCATACCCCGCAACAAATAGATCTGGAATACACCTATTTTCGTGTTCTCATGTGGGGTGGATTGCTCACCTTGTTCAGGACTGTTCTAGCGGGATTCTTTCTGGGAATCGGAAAAACAAGAACTGTTATGTATGCCAACCTCGCCGGTATGGTCATCAATATTCCCATCAATTATGTTCTTATATTCGGAAAGTTCGGTTTTCCAGCTTTGGGAATTACCGGAGCCGCCTTGGGGACTCTTGCGGGAAGTCTGCTGATCTGTCTTATTCTTTTCATCTCTTTCTTCCGTCATAAAATCTATAGGGCATATCGGGGAACATCCATCTGGAAATTCGATAAAACCATTACAAGTAAACTGCTGCGCTATGGCATTCCGTCAGGTGTGGAGATGTTTCTCAATGTGTTTGCTTTTAATCTCTTCGTGCAGATGATGCATTCCTATTCAGAAGATGTAGCCGCTGCTGTAACCATTGCTTTTAATTATGATATGGTTGCCTTTATTCCTATGCTGGGGTTAGGTTTCGCCACGACTTCTCTTGTGGGGCAACAGATGGGTGCCAACAATCCAGAAGGCGCTGTTAAGGTTTCCCACCTGGCCTTGAAAGTGGGGATGGTTTATGCTTTCTGTATGATGATGGTTTTTTTCTTCGGAGCCAGTAGGCTGGTGAGCGTATTTGCCGGAGGGCTTGCAGAAAGTGATATAGATATAATTCCCATGGCCATTACTATGGTGCGATTGGCAGCCATTTATACTCTTGCCGATGTCATTCAGCTGGTTCTTGCCGGTACACTCCGGGGAGCGGGCGATACAAAGTGGGTTATGTATATCTCTGTGGTTCTTCATTGGTTTATGGCCATGGGAGCCTATTTTATGATCAAGGTATTGGTACTCAATCCCGTAACAGTCTGGATGGGATTTATCAGTTTTGTAATAGTTCTGGGAGCGGCTATGTTTGTTCGCTACCAGTTTGGACCCTGGAAGAAAATGAGGATAATTAAATGATTTGGGATAAGATAAGCAGAGACAACCTTCTCTTTGTACTAGTTGACTATCAGGAAAAATTCTTTCCGCTGATCGAAAAGAAATATCTCGATGTGGCTCAAAAAAATATTTTGCTGCTGGTTAAGATGTTTGGCCGTATGGGAATCCCCATGGTGGGGACCGATCACTATCGGAAAGGGCTTGGTCTAACCGATAGCAGTGTTCTGGAAAATTGGACTGGAGAGAGCTTTAAAGACAAAATCACCTTCAGTTGTCTCAGAAATGAGGAGTTTAAGACCGATTTTGATGAAAATGAGAGGGATGTTGTGGTGGTTTGCGGGCTGGAGACCCATATTTGTGTCCTTCAAACAGTTCTTGATCTGAGAAGAAGGGGAAAAGAAGTTATAGTCATTAAAGACGGATGCCTTTCTTCAACAACTCTCAGATGGGAGAACGGACTTGAATTGGCAAAAGAGGCGGGAGCGTTTATTATGAATGCTGAATCTCTCATCTTTTATCTTCTTGAAAGAGCCGACTCTCCGGATTTCAAATTTTTGGTAAAATTACTCAAAGAGTGAGATCTTAAATATGACGAAAGATTTTCTGCAAGAGACAGAGATGCGAGCACTTCTTCCCGTCTACCTATAACGCTCTCAAAATTTAAGCCTATGGGTATATTTCTTTCCATGGCTGTGTTTATAAGTCTTATCCCAATTTTTTCGAGATATTGAATGGAGTATTTCAGGAATTTTTCAGATTCGGGAAGGTTTTTCTCGAACTCTTCACTGAAATTTATACCGAGCCATTTCATGAATTTCAGGCTGTTTCTATCACCCACAGGAGAAAAAGTCAGAATAATAGGCTTTAGCGGGTAACCGTATATTTTTGATTCAAGCAGATAGTCATCGATAAGCTTTTCATAGAGAGAACCGTTATATACACATTGGCTAATAAAAAAATCAACTCCCCCTTCGATTTTGGACATCATCCTATCGATTTCCCCTCCACCGGGATTGTTTCGTTCTCCTATAAGCACACTTCCTATGGGATTTGTGTATTCAGATGATAATTCGAGAGATCTGCCCAGGGTGGTACGAGCCTCTGAAGAGCTCGAGGGGGATCCGACGGGGACAAAAAGTGCACCGGGGTAGTTTCTGAAGATCCTGTGCAGTTGCTCTTCGCTGTATTTACCCGCAACAAGATAGATAATCTGCTCTGTATTGCAGTGTTCTTTCATTGCTTTTCCATAGCTAAGAGGATTCAGAGTCGGACGATATGGGAATGTTCTTTTTTCTTCTTTTCTGTCCCGCTCTTCCTGAACATCGTATATGCTCAGTCCGTCAATATCCAATGTGGACAGTCTGGCGGCTCTTCTTCTGTTCAGTTCATAGAGTTTTTCAGAGGTAATCTCCTCTGCGGGAGGAGTCAGACTGTATAAAAACACACCCGGTTCCGCTTTTTGTATTTTATCGAATAATCTGCTCATTTCATCTCCTTTTATAGACCATAGGATTTTACAAATATTATTAAAATTGATATATTTTAATGAATGTATGAATTGTATTCATAGGAGTGGAGATGATTGAACGATCGCATCTGGAAATAGTCGAAGCATTGAACCGCTTGGGATCTCTGACCAGGGCAGCAGAAGAGCTGCATTTGACCCAGTCGGCGTTGACCCACAGTATTAGGAAGCTGGAGAGTCTAACGGGAGCTTCCATCTGGAAAAAAGAGGGGCGGGGACTTCGGCTTACTGAAGCTGGAGAGCTTATTCTGGGTCTGGCAAATCGGATTCTTCCCCAGCTGATCAATGCTGAAGAGATGCTTGTCGGTTTCGGGATGGGCAAAAAGGGAAAACTCACATTGGGTGTTGAATGCCATCCCTGCTTTGAATGGCTCGTGGGGATAATTCACAGTTATCTCGAAAAATGGCCTGATATTGATCTGGATGTAACGGGGAATTTCCAATTTAGCGGTCTGGAAGCCCTTTTGAATCACAGAATCAACATGATCGTCACTCCGGACTTTCTACCCGGTGACTCGATTCTGCATTTCGAAATTCTTGATTTTGAACTGCAGCTGATGACGGGAATTGAGCACAATCTTGCAGATAGGGAATATATCAATCCCCAGGATCTTAATGATGAAATTCTCTATACTTATCCCATTGAGAAATCCAGACTCGATATATTCAAGCTTGATGTCCATCCGAAAAAACATATCCCTGTTGAAGCTGCGGAGATCATGGTTCAACTGGTGGCCGCCGGTCGTGGGGTCAGTACTTTCCCTGATTGGCTTATCGAGAAATATGCCACTCAATTTAATGTCTGCGGGATCTCTTTGACAAATAAAGGGTTTTGGAAAAAACTGTATATTGTCATTCGGAAGGAAGATGAGAATATACCTTTAATCAAAAATTTTATAAGCCTGGCGAGAGAATTTCAGCAGATTTCAGCTACCCTTTATCAGAAGAATTGAAGCCAGAGTCAGGCCTATGCTGAGAATCCTCAAGAGAGTCAATTTCTCACTGTAAATCAAAGCGGAGAGGAAGATCGGGATAAGTATGGACAAGGCCATTATCGGTTGTATCAGCGACATGCTTCCCGATGCGAAGGCATTTAAGACCAGTTTGTACCCAAAATAATTCAGTATGCCAATCGATCCGCCAATGAAAAAGACTGCCGGGTTTTTAAAGGCCTCCCTCTTCTCCTTTTCTGTGGTTTTTTTTCGGAATGTCACATAGGAAACAAAAACGACAATGGAATAAGAGACCAGTATGTAACTCGTTTTGTCTACTCTGGTCGATGCCAGTTTTCCTGCAGTCATGGATAGTGACGTGCAGAATGCCGCCAGAAGAGCAAAATACAATCCTTTTAATGCTACATTCCCCGAAAGGTTTATCTGTTCTGATGAGATGAGGACTAATACTAGTACAGACGATCCTATCCCCAGCCATTGAATGAGAGTTGGGGACTCATCAAAGAAGATAATCCCAATAATTATGACAAAGAGAATGTTGGATTTATTTACGGGAAATACAACTGATGCTGGGGCCAATTCCAGTGCTTTGAATTTGGAAAGTGCGCCGAATGCGAAGAGTGTACCGTTTACCAGAGCATAGGGAAAAGCTGCACGGAGTCCTGAGAAATCACCTCCCGACAGAAGGATTGCAATCATTGCCGAGAGAACAACAGTGGATGCGGAGATAAGGATCACCGCCTGATTGGTATATTTTCTTTCTGCTGCAACTTTGTAGAGAAAATTGAGAAGACCGTAAAACAGTGTGGCTGTAAGACTATAGATTAACCATAAGGGCATAGAATATAGTAGCATAAAAT
This sequence comes from Spirochaetaceae bacterium, assembly GCA_016744925.1. Taxonomy (GTDB): domain Bacteria; phylum Spirochaetota; class Spirochaetia; order DSM-2461; family DSM-2461; genus Spirochaeta_F. Next base: position 9,141 of record JADGDJ010000036.1, on the reverse strand, counting down.
ATATGGTCATGGCCAATTGCCTATGGTAATATAAAATCTATGCCGAATATTCGGGAAGTCGCCCAAAAAGCAGGAGTTTCAGTTGCTACGGTGTCCCGCGTTTTAAATCATCCCGAGCGGGTCTCTCCCAATACGAAAGAACTGATAGAAAAAGTCATGAAGGAGATGGATTTCTCTCCCAATGTTTTTGCCAGAAGCCTCAATCTGAAAAAATCCAACACTTTAGCCCTGATCATTCCCGATATTCTCAATCCACAGTATATGGAAATTGCCAGGGGTGTGGAGAGAGTTGCCCATGAAAAGGGATATAATCTGCTCCTCTGTAATACGGAAAAAGACTTAAAGAAAGAACAGAACTATATTCGTATGCTCATAGAGAAAAAAATTGATGGCATTATCCTGGCTTTTACGCTTCTTCAACAAGAGGATTTCGATGAGATACAAAGGCGAAATATTCCGCTTATCCTCTTCGGGCAGAATATTTTGAAAAAAAATATAAGTAGCGTATATTCGGATTTCAAAGAAGGGGCTTTCCTGGCGGTCAATCATTTGATACAACGGGGATTCCGGAGAATTGCCTATGTCTGTGGAGAGAAAGATCAGCTGGAGAACCGCGATAAAACGCTTGGTTATGTTGATGCTCTGCTCGGTTCCGGTCTGAACATATGCGAGGATTTGATGATCGAAGGAAGTGATGATATCGACAGCGGTTATCTTGCCGCATTGAAACTGCTTAAGCTGAACCCACTCCCCGATGCTGTATTTGTCGGGAATGATTTAATGGCCATTGGAATTATTGACGCTTTGAAAAACGAGGGGAAAAGAATCCCTGAAGATATTTCCGTCATCGGTTACGACAACATCCGAATGGCGTCTCTCATTGAACCCAAGCTGACTTCTGTGTCATGGCCCGTTTACAAGATGGGATTAATTTCGGCGAGGATCCTGATTGACGAGGTTGAAAAGCCGGACGAAGAAGTGGAAACACAAAATATTTTTCTCAGTCCAAAACTGAAGATAAGAAAATCCTGCGGTCACGAGAACAGGGTGAGTGAGATTTTTGATTTAAAATAAACAGGAGTGTCTATGGACCTAAGCAGCAATTTGATGGGAATACCCTTAAAGAATCCTCTCATTCTATCTTCGGGACCGATGTCACGAAGTGGAGAAATGATGATAAAGGCTCTTGATGCGGGAGCCGCTGCTGTGGTGACTGAGACCATACTCAATGAAATCCGACCCAATGTTCGTCCCCGTATGTTTAACCGGGGACAGGGACTGCAGAATATACGCCTCTACAGTGAATTTTCTCTGGAGGAATGGGAGCGGGAAATTGCCATGGTTAAAGAACGTGGAGGAATTCTCATTGCCAATATTCTGGCTCACAGCCCTTCTGAGATGGCTTTTCTCGGACGAACAGTGGAATCCTATGGTGCCGATGCTCTGGAACTGGGTGTTTCTTCTCCCCATGGAGAGGGATTGGCAGTACTGGGAAGTGATCCTGAAAATCTTTATGAACTTGTAAAAACAGTTGCCCAATCAGTGAATATTCCCGTAATGGTAAAACTATCACCTTATGTCAACAATCTGGCAGCTCTGGCAAAAGCCGCCCAATTAGGTGGTGCAAAGGGGATCAGTGCCATAAATACGGTCCGCTCCATTATGGGTGTCGATATTGATCAAATGGTTCCTCTGCTACCGACATATGGCGGGTATTCAGGAGAGCCCATCCGACCCATCGGCTTGGGCGCAGTCGCCACAATCTGTCAGACCGTCGATTTGAGCGTGTCGGGAATAGGGGGGATCAGCAAATTTAATCATTTACTGGAATATCTTATGCTCGGTGCCGATAGTTGTCAGCTTCAGTCTGCTTTGATTTTTCACGGATTCTCTGTTATCTCCGAGATTCTCAGTGAGTTGGAGAGCTGGTTGGAAGATAAGAATTTTTCCTCTCTGGAACAGATTCGGGGGAAGGCTCTCAGCCGCTTGAAGTCCTTTGATGAAATTATTCTGGAACCTAAGATTGCCGTCAATAAAAGGGACTGCCCTTTGCCAGACTGTACTCTCTGTACTGATTCTTGTACTTTCAGTGCGTTATCCAAAAATCAAAAAGGTCTGGTGGATATTGATAGCTCCGTTTGTACTGGTTGCGGGCTCTGCGTGAGTATTTGCCCTCGTTTGTGCTTTGACATGCAGTGAAAGTTATACTCTGAATTTCTTTTCTTGAAAAATTAAAATATCAGATTTTATGGATCTGAATATCAAGGGGTACACGACTTTGTCAAAATAGGCTTTGTTTTCTACCTTCTTTATGTATTTCGTATAATCACGAACAAATTCGTTCTTTTTCCTTTCGAGATAACTTTCATTCTCATCTTCAGTATTAAGAATGTTCCCTGATGGCTGGAGGGATTCGGTAATTCTATCCTGGTAAGCTCCCAGAATTCGTAGAATGTTATACAGAGAGTAGTGATCCCTTAGTATCCTTGTAAAATCTTCTTCAATTTTTGCCTTTAATTTTTCGTATTTTTTAGGACTCAGTATTTGAAGTAATTCACTCTTATTCAGGATTATATCTTTGTCATTTAAGGCATCTTCCAGCGCATTAATCACGAGTCTGTTTCCCCGGAAATACTGTATCAGTTCGAGGATCTCATCAGCTCCCTCTTCTCCCAATTCCAGAAAAGAAACTGCCAGTTTGGCAATCTGTTCGGGAAGGTCGCTGCAGACCTGGACACTATAGGATTTGAAATGAACATTATTCTTTTTTTTAAGGGTTACTTCTTTAAATAAGAATAACTCGTTTAGTTCAATATTTTTATATTCGCTCCTATTTTGAACTGCCCTGTTTTTAAATTCCTCATAATAAAGGTCTACAATTTTTTCTTTATCTAAGATTTGAAATATTTTCTGAGATATTCTCAAACCACCGATGGGAGCTGTTGTTTCCATTCTTCTCGCTTCGATAACCGGTTCTCCAATTATGTCCCATTGTTTCTTGCCTATGGGACCGAAATTACCAATGCAGACATCTCCCATACTGGCGCCTATTCTTATTTTGATCTGAAATTTGGCATCAACTCCTGAAGCTAAAGCGAGGTTTGCTCTCAGTGAACTTATAATATAAAAAGATTGTTCTATAGATTCTTTCGTTTCGGGATTGGTATTTTCATCAAGGAATAATTTACTGGCTTCATTAAATAACTGACAGGTTCTCTGTAATGCAACGCAGGTATGAAATAGATTTTTTGCAATATAACTTTGAATCTCATTTTCAGATAAGTTCAGAACATTGGAATCAATAATGCCTCCGAAGTGAAACATTAAACTGTCCCCTTCAATCTTGTTTAAAAAGCCACCTTTTTTCTTTATTACGTGGGTAAATGCCGAATATAGGCCATTGAGTACCAGCTGGTTTTCTTTGGGGCTGAGCCACTTGGAGAGGTAGGAGTAATTGGCAATATCGAGAAAACCGATACCCACTGCAGATTCAACAGGATTCATAGGTATTTCACCTTTAATTAAAAGAGCGTCGGCCAGTTGCTGGTGAATGTAATATGATTCAACCTTTTTCTGGAAACTCTCCTTTCCTGTTTTTCTAAGCTTAATATCTGATTCGATAGGGGGAATGAATTCATTAAATTCAGAAGGATCGATAAAGACTGAGAGATCAATATTTTCAAATTCTTCATAATTCGCAGTTTTAAGAACATTACTCATTTTTAACTCTTCCGTTATATTATTAGTCAAACAGTGATATCGTTAATAATTAATTTATCTACATACAGTTCCATTATCGGAACTCAATGCCATTATATATATCAAGAAAAATCAGTTTTTTCATAGAAAGGAATAGGCTTTTTTTTGATGGAATGAGGTTTAAATCTTTGAAGAGGAAAATTTATAATACCAGTAAAATCCCGCCAGGGAATCCATTCCGGACGTAGAGCCGTGTTGTGTGGCTTTGAGAAAAGCTTTTAGCAGATCCCCAACTCCTTCTGACTGATGAAGCTCTTCCAGGAATGTCAAAAGGTAGGCGGGATAACTTTCATTTAAGGCCAGATGAAGGAGGGTTTTACCCGCGTATGTCGTTCTATCCAGCCGGTTTGAAATTTGATCCCGATTGATGCGGAATGCTCTGTTGGAAGAGATCTCTCCCAACAATGCTCCTGTTATGAAATCGTCTCCCGACGGTGTCAGACCCTGGCCGAGTCCAACGAGATTTTCCAACCCGGATACTGAATGGTTTTCTATAGAAATGGTCCTTTGCAGTAAAGAGTGCACTTTTAACTGATATATATTTCGACTGCCCTCAGTAAATAGGGAGAAAAAACTCTCTCCGGGATCTATTTTCGCAGCCAGAATTTCTAATTCTTTCAGTCGATCTGTTATTGATAGGGGAATTGGGGACCTTGTTTCTACCCAAATGGGAGCATTTGAATAGTCTGTTGTAAATCCGTTGATCTCAATGGTATCTATAATTTTCCATTGATTATTAAGGATAATTTCTGGTGTATTTCCCAACATTAAAAACAGATCGGGTACAAGAAGACTCATGGCCGTCATATTCTTTTTGTCTTCTATGAGAGAAATAATAAGGGCCGAGTTTTTATTTAAAAGATTGATAATCCCTTTGTGAACAGAGAGAACCTTAAGTGAAAAGAGGTCGTCTTTGACAAAACGACCTCTCAATTGTACATGAATTGTATTAGTCAACGGTTTTAGCGTCGGGGATGATTAGATTGAGAATGATTCCTACGATAGCCGCAAGGCCTAATCCCGCAAGATTGAAGTTCCCCATTGAGAACTGAGCTCCACCCATTCCCAGAACGAGCATGGTAGAGGCTATGATCAGCACTTTCGGGTTCGCGAGATCTATTTTTGCTTCAACCATATTCCGGATACCGATGGAAGAGATCATTCCAAAGAGTAGAATAGAGATTCCTCCGATTACGGGACCGGGAATGGTCGCAATAATAGAGGTGAACTTAGGTATGAATGCGATACAAATAGCAAAAATAGCGGCAATTTCCATAACCATAGGATTGTAAACTCCAGTAAGAGCAACCGCACCTGTATTTTCACTGTATGTTGTGTTAGCCGGTCCACCCATCAATGCAGAAATAGAAGTGGCAATACCATCACCCAGAAGGGTTCTTGAAATTCCCGGATCTTTGATAAAGTCTTTACCTACAACGTTTCCGATGGCAAGAACATCACCAAAGTGCTCGACCATGGCAACGATGGCTATAGGAACCATAATCGTTATTGCCGAGAGGGAAAATTTGGGTGCCATAAATCCAGGTAGCCCGACCCATTTGGCTTCATTGATAGCCGTGTAGTCAACGACTCCGAGAATCATTGCGAATACATATCCCACAACAAGCGCGATAAGAATCGGCAGATTGGACATAAATTTCCATCCGAATTTTGGAAATGCTACTTTTACAAAAACGCCGGTTGCAAAAGTTACGAGAGCTATTAACCATGCTCCGTTTGTTCCTATTTGTTCGGCTAACTGAGGAGAGTTTGTTCCGTTTGCATTGGAAATGGCTACACCAGAGAGCATTAGACCGATAAGAATAATCATTGGCCCTGTAACAAAGGGTGGAAGAATCTTATGTAGGGTTTCATACTTGATGAATTTGAAAATTATTGCCACTACAATATAGAGTAAACCAGCAAAAACAATGCCCCCTGTTGCATAAGCCAATCCCTGTGCTTCAGAGATTGCGAAAATTCCCGGTAAAAAGGCGAATGAACTTCCCAGAAATACGGGTACTTTAAACTTGGTGAGAATGTGAAAGATTATTGTGCCGATACCTGCTGCGAATAAGGTAACGCCAATGTCCAAACCTGTGAGAAGTGGAACTAAAACTGTTGCACCAAACATGACGAAAGTGTGCTGGATACCCATGATAACTAGTTTCACATCCAACTTTTTTTCCATAAAATCCTCCGAATAAGTATTGTATATTAATCAAGATTTCAAGGGACTCAATAAGTCCATCGAAATTAAGATTTCATTTCGCAGGAGAATCTATTTCAGATTCTCAGCTAAATATCTTCAGGGACATATTAAACAAAATCAGCATTAGAAAACATAACTTTTTTTCTTGTGCAATATGAATTTCGCAACTATCATAAAATTGTAACTAGTTACATCAAGCAAATAATATCACGGAATAATAGAATTGGAAATATTTATTTGAAAAGTGGATTGGAGGTGTAGTGTATGTTGGCTTTTGATTACAGGAGACCCTTAGTTATAGAAGATGCTCTTTCTTTAAAAAAAGAATGGGGAGTTTCGTCTTCTCTACTCATGGGGGGGACTGATCTTTTTCTCGCTATAGACGAGGGAGCCCGGTCACCGGAAATGCTGATTGATTTGAAAAATATCAAAGAATTAAAAACACTCGAAGAAAAAGAGGGATATGTAATTATCGGTGCTGGAACTACTTATAGTGAGTTGATCGATTCCGAACTTATTCACAGTACACTTCCCGGTATTTGGGAATCATCTCGTCTTGTCGCATCAATGGGTGTGCGCAATGCGGCTACTCTCGTGGGAAACATCTGCAATGCCGTACCCTCTGCAGAAAGTGCCGCACCTCTGCTTGTTCGGGATGCCATGGTGCATCTGTCATCTCTGAAGGAAAATCGAATTATTCCCATCAATGATTTTTTTACGGGTCCGAGGAAAACAGTTCTTCAGAGTGATGAAATACTTACGAAAGTCGCAGTACCCCTTGTTATGGGCGAATTCGGTGAGTCCTATGTCAAACTGGGTCGCTATAGAGGGGAGGATATTGCTCAGGTCGGCGTTTCCGTTTTTGTAGATAGTGATTTTAATTATAAAATTGCCTACTGTGCCGTCGGTCCCGTTCCTATGAGAATCCCTAAAGCGGAAGATTTACTTCGGGGGAAAGACATTTCACCAGAATTAATCGAAAAAGCACAGGCTGCTATTCTCGATACCGTTTCCCCTATCGCTGATATCAGAGCAAGCAGGGAATACCGAATACATATGTGCCGGATTATGTTTGAAAAAGCTGTCGGTGCTGCGGTTTCCAGAATGAAAACATCACAGCCTGAATACGGAATCAGACTGATTTAGGAGAGGACAAATGGTTAGGGAAATAGAATTTATTCTAAACGGATTCAATCAGACTCTCAGTGTTAAACCTTCGGAAAAACTGATTGATGTCCTTCGTGATCGTCTGGGAGTTACCAGCGTCAAATACGGCTGCGGTAAAGGAGAGTGTGGAGCCTGTACCATCAATCTCGATGGAAAGACAGTTCGCTCATGCCTAATGTACGCTGTTGAAATCGATGGGCGGACCATCGAGACTATCGAGGGATTCCCCAGGTTGGGAAAGAGGGAAATCCAGGATATTTATATTAAACACAACGCTTTCCAATGCGGTTTCTGTGCACCTGGTTTTATTCTCAGCACAGAGGAACTTCTCAATATGATTTCTGATCCTTCCGAGGAGGAGATAAAAGAAGCCTTGGCGGGAAATCTATGCCGTTGTACGGGATATAAAAATATCCTCGAGGCAGTAGCCGAGATGGTGGATATCCGAAAGAGGGAGAAAGCTTTATGAATAAGAATCTGAAAGTTGTCGGTCATAATGCCGTACGGCTTGATATTGAAGAAAAAGTGACTGGTTCGACCCTCTATGCCGATGATATCCCATTTGGACCAAATATGCTCTACATGAGTGTTCTTGCCAGTCCTCATGCTCATGCGGAAATTGTATCGATTGATACTTCTGAAGCTGAAAAATTCCCCGGAGTTATGGCAGTTGCCACCGGTAAAGATTATCCTCAGAAATATGGTTTATATCTTCAGGATAAATCAATATTGCCCGTTGATAGAGTTCGGTATGTGGGAGAGCAGGTTGCTGTTGTTATCGCCAGGACAAAAGAGATTGCCGATGAGGCTCTTACTCTTATTCGTGTTGATTATAACATACTTGAACCCATACTCGATCTTCGCGATGCCTTAAAAGAAGACGCTGTCCTGATTCATCCCGACCTCGGTGAATACAAAGTTATTCCATGGATCAGCCCTCAGGCGGGGACTAATATCTCCCACATCAGAAAAATACGCAAAGGTGATGTTGAGAAGGGTTTTGAAGAAGCCGACTTTATCCTCGAAGATGATTATTTTGTACCACATGTAGCCCATGCCTGTATAGAAACTCACATTTCCATAGCCCAATATGATTATACCGGTCGCTTCACAATGTGGAATGCAACTCAATCACCTCATACACAGAGACACATCATGGCTAATGCTCTTGGAATACCCCATAAAGACATCCGTATCATAGCTCCTTTTATTGGTGGAGGTTTCGGAGGGAAAGCGGGAATCAGCATGGAAGCTCTCACTGTAGCTTGCCAGAAAGTTCCCGGTCATCCCGTTAAACTCAGATGGTCTCGAAAAGAAGAATTTGTCAATTCATCACAGAGACAGGAACTGAGAGCTACCGTGAAAATGGGCGTGAAGAAAAATGGTAAAATAATTGCATTGAAACATATAATGCATTGGGATATAGGTGCATCGGCTGAATATGGAAATAACGTTGTAAATGCAACGGGTTTTTCTGCAACAGGACCGTATTTTGTTCCCAACGTCAGTATAGATTCAATCGGTATTTATACGAATCATCCACCTTGTGCTGCTTATAGAGGGTTTGGATATTCGGAATTTCATTTTGGTTTGGAAAGTCATATAGACCGAGTTGCAAAAGAAATTGGAATTGACGCTGTGGAATTCAGAAGAATCAATGCCATAAAAACCAACGATGAAGTGGCTTATGCTGTCCCTATGAATCCCTCGGGAATGCTTGAATGTATCAATAAAGTTGCTGAGGCCATTGAGTGGGGGAAAGAGGAAATTTCTCCCGATCCCGATATTATCATTGCAAAAGGATTTTCAGGTGCATGGAAGGGACCTGCCATGCCACCTAATGCCGGTTCTTCTGTTTTTATGAAGTTCAGTGAAGATGGAAGTATCAACATTCTGGTTTCCGGAATGGAAATCGGCCAGGGATTACATACTGCTGTAGCAAAATTTGCTTCGGAAATACTTACTGTACCTCTGGAACGAATTCGTGTGGAACTGCCCGATAC
>JADGDJ010000035.1 GCA_016744925.1 Spirochaetaceae bacterium | reverse complement strand
ATGCTGAAAGCAATGTGATCAGAGATAGAAGGACAACGACTCCCAGCATCTGTATTGGTACTATGGGCATGGAAAGATGCCCTTTTTCCAGAAAGAAGACGAGAGGACTATCATCGGGAAAGGGGATAAACCCGATTGCAAGACTTACAGTAATGGCAATTCCGATTCCAAAGAGAGCCCCTTTCAAAGACAGGAACAACGCTTCGAGGAGAAAGATACTTTTAACATCTTTTTTAAGCATTCCCACGGCTCTCATGGTGCCTATCTCTTTAGTTCTTTCAATCAGAATCATCCTGAAGGTGTTAATTAATCCGACCATTGTGATTGTGAGTAGAACAATGAATAGCCCTGTTGCGATACCGTTTAATATACCCACCAGTTGAATCACAACATCCATAAAATCGTTGAGTGTTTTTATGGAAAATCGAGTACCGTCCCATTCTTCATCAGATGTCCGGGCTAAACTGAAACTCATCATCGGCGGTCCACCATGCCTACCGGATTCTTCTTCCGTTTCCTCTTCTATTTTAATAGGGGCCAATTCTCCGATTTTCTCTTCCAGATAGCGTGCAACGAATTCCATAGATTGTATATCGTCGAGCTGAAGATTCAGATTTTGATATTCATCATCGTTTAAACCTAAAAGAGGATTGAAGTAATGAATGTCTCCATAAGAGGAACTGATTCCGAAATTGCCTGTATCTTTTATAATGGCACCAATAGTAAATTCCGCTACATTTTTCTGGCCTGTAACAGTATCAAAACGGAAAAGAACAGTTTCTCCCACTAAAACCCCGAGTTTTTCCGCAACCGAATCGGGTAGAATTATTGCTGATGGATTGGAAATTTGCTCCAGAGTCCCATCGTTGACGACCAGAGTCTCCAAAAGATCTGTTTCACTATCCCAATGAACCCCGGAAAATGAAAGTCGAGTCGATTTTGAACCGAATATAATTTCTCCCATGGCCGAAGAACGTTTAAAAACTCCCGTTATATGCTCTTCAATCCCGGGAAGGATTTTATCGAGGATCTCCGTATCATCTATTTTGTTAACCACACGCCCGCTATCTAGAACTTCCTGTCCTGAAATATAGACATGACCTCCGAGCAGGGATGTGAAGTTATTCTGTGTATTGTTTATTATTCCTGAAGTCAGGCTGTTCACAAGAACGATTACCAGCACTCCAAAAGCGATTGCCCCGACCAGGAGATTACTTCTTCTTTTCTGTCTCTCTACATTCCTGTAGGCTATTTTAAATATAGACATGATATCTCTCCTTATATTTCGACTATATGCGGGACCCCGATACTTCGTATCGCCCGCAATATCTTTACTCATTCATAGCTGTAACGGGGCTGATCTTCAATGCCACGGAAACGGGATACAAACTGGCTATGATACCCACAAGTGTTATCACCAATATCGAGGAACCCATGGCTGTCAGTGACAATAGGGGCCTGAAAACAGTTCCACCCAGCAGTACCTGCATAAACATATTTGAGGCTGTAAATCCAATAGCTCCCATAATCCCCACGATAATGGCCCCCAGTGCGATTCCCAGTAAGCCGAAAAAAACAGATATGATTATGGTTTCCCAGGTAATCATCATTCTGACAAATCCTTTTCTCGCACCGATAGCTCTCATCGTCCCGATTTCTCCAATTCGTTCGGTTACGGAGATAACCAGTGTATTCATAATGATGATGACTGCTACGATTGCGACTATAAAAATCAAAATGTTAAAAGCTATCTTCATGGTATTGGCCAGTTGTGCAGACATTCCCGCACCATCTATCCAGTCCCAGGCTTTCACTTCCAGGTCCTGTTCTTCAAAATAATTATTCAGCTGTGCAATTGTTTTATCCGTATCTTTTATGTTATTCAAACGGACCATCATAAAGTGCCATCCGTCGGGATTGGTGACATTGTAAAAATCTCTTATTGAAGTGTCTCCGAGAATGGAATCCCAATCATCCAGAACGAACTCTCCCTCATTATTTGAAGTTTCAGAAAAAAGAGAGTTTTCATCACTACCGAATAGATCATCTTCATCGACGCTGCCCAAAAGGGCTTCCTCATCACTGGACAAATCCACACTATCTATTGTGTTCAATGTTATTCCATTGAGGATTCTCATATTTTCAGGATCAACGTAACTGACCATTTCCAGTTCCGGAGAACTGCCTTTCAGCTCATGGATGCCAATTATTGTCAGTTCCCGGATTTTAGTCCCCGAAGTACCGTTCATTGCGGTAACCAAGACCTTATCTCCCGGTTTGATCTCTTCATTGGCAGAATCGCTAAGGCTTTGAGCCACTTCTTTTGACAGTATGATTCCCGGTTCTCCAACCTGTAGAAACTGACCTTCTAAAATTGTAATTCCATCGGGGAAAGACCTCATATAAGACTCCGGTTCAACTCCGAAAAGAATGGAAAAGCCCTCACCTTTCTCTTCCCATTTTATAGAAGCCAACCCATCGATCTGTTCAGCAACATTGCGAACCTGAGGAAGAGTTTCTATATATTGTTTAATCTCATTATATTGGGGAATAATAGGAGTAGCCGCTTCAAGATCACCACTCATCATAGGCATAGTCAATGATGGAACTTCCATTTCAGAAGATGTGACAATGATATTTCCCGTATAATTAGATATATAATTTTCCTCAATCCCTTTTGCCGCCGTATCGATAAATGAATTCCCGACGACAAGAATCGTGATGCCGATCATAATCAGCATTCCGATTATGAGAGATTTTGTTTTGTGTTCCAGAAGATTCCTAAGGGCTATTTTTAATAAAACGTTTTCCATAAGGACCTACCCTATTCTTTCGTTTTTTATGATTAGTCCGTCTTTCAATCGGATTACATGATCCGCAATGTCAACAATAGTCTGATCATGAGTTGAAAATATAAAAGTTGTTCCCATATCCTGATTCACCTTTTTCATTAGCTCAATAATCGCCTCACCAGTTACGGAGTCGAGATTCGCTGTCGGTTCGTCTGCCAGTACAATCTGAGGTTTGGTCACAAGAGCTCTTGCGATAGCCACTCTCTGTCTCTGTCCACCGGAAAGTTCGTTAGGTTTATGGTCACGCCATTTATCAAGCCCCACTTCACCAACCAGATAATCTATCCATTCTTTCCTTTCGGACTTTGTGCCTCTCGTCGATTTATCGAGTAACATAGGAAACTCAATATTCTCATATACATTCAAAACGGGAACGAGGTTAAAACTTTGAAAAATAAACCCCACGACTCTATGCCTGAGCCTTGTAATATCATCATCTTTCATTCCGCTTGTCAGAGTTCCATCGATCTCAACGGTACCGCTGGTAGGAGTATCGATACAACCGATCATATTTAATATTGTTGATTTGCCCGAACCGGATGGTCCCGCTATTGAAATAAAATCCCCTGCGGTAATATCAAATGAAACACCATTAACAGCAAGAACTTCTGTTTTTCCCAAAGGATAGATTTTATGTACATCTTTTACCGATACTATTGCCATATTTATTATTCCTCCAGATTATATGCGGATCCATCATGCTTTAATGGCCCTGCAATATCTTTCATCACGAAAAATCTCTGTAGTGAATATACAAAGAAGTAATGAAAAAGGACATGAATGATTTATTAAGAGAAATAACAGATTGTTATATCGTAGTGGTGGTTTGAGATTTGCATAAAGACCATTCCAAGAGAATCTGAAATAGCATGTTTCTTTAGAATTTGTGTTGGACGAAATAAAACCGGGCTTGAATCACACATCCTCTTGATGGGTTCTGAATATCTCACGAACTTCATCCAAGGAATCATGAAAGCATTCATAAACATATGGATCAAAATGACCTTCCATTTCTTGTTCCATAATATTCAGAGCTTTTTCAAAAGAAAATGCCTCTTTGTAAGATCTTTTTGAAGTTAAAGCATCAAAAACATCCGCAATGGCAGCGATTCTACCAGCAAGAGGGATTTCTCGTCCCTTAAGCCCGTTAGGATAACCACTACCGTCATATTTTTCATGATGACCCCTTATGATATCTTCTGCTGTTTGAAGAACAGACTTATTAAGAATTGAATAAATTCTTTGATTCATTCTTTTTATTATTTTTAAACCACTGTTAACATGTTGTTTCATGAGATCAAACTCGGTAGTTGTTAGTGGTCCTTTTTTTAGAAGAATATTATCAGTGACACTAATTTTACCAATATCATGGAGAGGAGCAAACCAGAGAACCTCTCTTGGAAAACCCGGGCTTATTGAGAAATCTTTCCTTGATAGATTCTTTGCTATTGTAAATGAATAAAGAGACATCCTGGTTATATGATCTGCCGTTTCATTATCTCTCTCATTCATTAGTCCGACAAATGAATTAGCTGACTCTGCAATCAGTTCCTGTGCTAGATATTCATGAAAAAAACGATGCTTCAAACGCTTAGTAATCCGCTGAGCTACTTTCAAATGAAATTGATTATAAGTATTGAGTTCACAACTGGAAATAAATAAAAAACCCACACAGCGCTGATTGGATTGAAGAGGTATGGTTAGAGAAGAGCGGATACCTTCTTCTATAATAAGTCTAGTTGATTCGGAGATTTGATTCTGTCTGGCATATTGCGGTAGATCATTTATAATTCTACCATTGTCTGTTGCTATCATCATATTGAGAGAAGTTTTTGATAATAATTCAAAATACCCCGGTTCCAGCCAGACTTTCTTATATTTTACATAGGCAGACTCAGCAGTCACCCGGCCGTCATTGTCATTAAACGCAAGGGCAATACGATCCATTGGAATCAGATCGTCAAGAGCAGATGCAAGGTTCTCCAGCATTTCCGAAATACTCCCATAGGACTCTATTGTGTCAATCTGCTGATCTAACTCTATATCTTCGTCAATCCTGTGAATGGCATGATTCAGTGCCAGTATTTCTTCTGGAGCATCATCAGGAACATTAAAGGTGTCAACCCGCTCCATGTTCAATCGGGAATCTATCATATTGATCCCGTCTTTAATTATTGCTAATGAACTATTAATAGATTCGTTCATAGACTTATAGAGAAAATATAATATAAACACGAGAAAAGACATAAAACCTAAAAAGACGTAGACAACTACAAGGAGTGAATGAAGGTATGCGTATGTTCTATTCTTGATGGAAGTTGCATACTGTTGGAATTGATCCATATACAGTTTTTTTTCATCATTGTTTGTGTAAACAGGCTCAGGAAGGTAGTGATCAAAAACAAGAAGTCGACTTGCCGATATTTTTTTAGACTCAACAGCGATACTTAACTCAATAACATCTTCATAGGCATCGTATACTTCAGCGCTAACAGAAGAGGTACTATCCAGAATTAATACTGCGACACGATTCAATGTGGTAAATAATGCCGAAGAATCGTTTTCAATTTGAGTAGTGGAAACTCTGAATAATACAAGAAGTAAAATGGAGAAAACAAAGACTAACAGTATCAGTTTAAAAAACCGGGCCTGTCTTATACTCTCTTTAAAAATCCCTTTTTCCGCATTGTATTTTTTTGTGGTTAGCATAGATTTCAATTGTAATATATTAGAGACATACATACCAATTTTTGCAAATATTTTAAGTCGCACTTTTCCCGTAGTAATATGATGAAAATAAGAGATATTTTATTGTTAATTGTTTGCAGCTATCGATGGAGCAGTCCTAATTTGTAATCAGTTAGAAACTCCATAAGAGCCCGATCTAACTTCTCTGAATTTTTAATATCACCTTTCATTTTTAATAATTCTATAACACATTCAGCAGTACATAAACCCCAATCTTTTTGGTTGCGTCTGAGACTATAAACTGATTTATTCTTTGATTTTAGAGTCAATGTCTTCATCTCTTTCAAGTAAGGGCTTTTATTGAATATTTTCCCTGCTTCCTGCCAGGTTCCATCCAGAATTATAAAGTTTTCGATCAAAGAAATATCATCAACAGATTCACCTTCTCCATTATTAAAAAGAAGAGCAGTATCATTTCTATTCATAATTTCGAGTAATTTCTTATCTGGGTTTTTCCGCTGCCAGGGGATTTGTCTAGATTTATCTAATAAAATACGGCTGACAATATTACCCGTATTAGTAGGTCTTTTCATCTCTCTTTCATGGGTTAGAAGGAAGAATTTCATAAGTTTTATACTAACATATCAGGGAGTTTGTTTGTCAGAAAAATCAGGGATTTCCACTATTTTATCATTTCAATCCTGGGCATGATTCAACTCAACATGTTTATTCGTCTTGGAATATACAATACATTCGCAGATATTGGTAACCCTGTCTCCGATTCGCTCCAGATATCGATTCAGGAATAAAAGAGGAACCAGGTTTTCCGCTTTGTATGGTTTCTCTTTTATAATCTCAATCAGTCTGTCATATAAATCGTAGTATTTATTGTCAATATAGTTGTCTCGGCTGGCAATTTCTTTTGCCCATGTGGAATCGAGTTCTATAAATGATTCAAGAGCTTCCTTAACCATCTGACAACCGAACTCAGTCATATCCTGCAAATAGGGACCAGCGATTTTCAATCCTTCGGAACTTACTTTTCCCGCTTTTTTTGCCAGATGTTTTGCATGATCACCCAGTCTCTCCAGCTCGCTTACAATTTTAATTACTGTGAGAATTTCTCTCAGTTCTGTTGCCACCGGCGTTTCTTTTGCTATTAAAAGAGTACATTCATCTTCAATTTTTAATTGCAGGTCATCAATAAGCTGATCATTTTTAATTACTTCAGTACTAAGGATTTCATTAGCTGTTAACAAACTTTCAAGGCCTTTGCCAAGCAAATCGGTTACCATTTCCCCCATGATTATTACTTGCTGAAATATATTATTCAATTCCCTGTGAAAATGTGTTCTGACATCCATTATTCTCTCCTGTTTCGACGATATTCAGGTCCTTAAACTCCGGTTCCCCCGAAATCTCTATCTCTCATCCGAATTTTCCGCTGATATATTCTTCTGTTCTAATGTCTTTGGGGTTCAGGAATAGATCATCTGTAACGCCATATTCCACTAAATGTCCTTTTCTATCTTCATTTATCAGCAAAAATGAAGTGTAGTCACTTATTCGCCCCGCCTGATGCATATTGTGTGTCACAATGGCAATCGTGTAGTTCTTTTTTAGTTCATAAATAAGTTCTTCAATTCTTGCTGTGGCTATGGGATCCAATGCCGATGCCGGTTCATCCATAAGGATTATTTCCGGCTCCACAGCAATAGTTCTGGCAATGCATAATCTCTGTTGCTGCCCCCCAGAAAGTCTCATAGCGCTCTGTTTCAATTTATCCTTAACTTCCTCCCAAAGAGCCGCTTTTCTCAACGACTTTTCAACCAATTCATCCATATCGCCTTTGTAACCATTAATTTTGGCTCCCCATGATATGTTTTCATAAATACTTTTCGGGAAAGGGTTGGGTTTCTGGAATACCATTCCTATTCTTCGCCTTACAGCGACAGCATCTATTTTAGGATTGTTAATATTGACACCGTCAAAGAGGATTTCTCCCGTCACCCTTGTTTCGGGAAGTAATTCATTCATTCTGTTTATTGATCTGAGAACAGTACTTTTCCCGCATCCCGATGGACCAATCAGAGCTGTGACTTTATTCTTTTCCAGATTGAGGTTCACATTATCCACGGCATGGAAATTACCATAATAAACATTCAAATTTTTTAGTGAAACAATCATTTTCCTATCATCTTTTACGATGTTCCTTTCTTCTTTATGCATTTTTAGTTCCATTGTAGAGCTCATTAGTTTGATCTCCTGTTATTACTGATTTTATTCCTGGTGAAAATGGCAAAACCATTCATTGCTAACAATAGGATTAAAAGAACCAGAATTGCCGCTGCTGCAATATTTCGAAACTCCGGTTGCGGCCTGGAGGTCCACTGATAAATCTGAATCGGCAGAGTTGTGAACTTGGAAAAGATATTTGACGGATCAACGGAGATAAAGGTTGATGCACCGATAACGACTATTGGAGCAGTTTCTCCAATTGCCCTTGATACCGCTAAAATTGTTCCTGTCATAATCCTGTCCATAGAATGTGGAAGAACATGAGTCCATATCGTCTGCCATTTTGTAGCGCCTATTCCATAACTTGCCTGTCTCATGGTCTGAGGAACTGCTCTTAGGGCCTCCTGAGCATTAATAATGATTATGGGTAGAATCAATAAGGCCAATGTCATACCCGCAGCCAATACAGTTCTACCGTTTGTCGTCGTGGGATCACCGTATCCGAACATGGCACCACTAGTCAGTGGTTCCATTCCCCTTACAAACACAGCCAGACCGAGCAGACCGTATATTATTGAAGGAACTCCGGACAAGTTGTAGATATTCACCTGTACAAAACGGGAGAACATGTTGTCCACTGAGTATTCTTCAAGATAGATTGCCGCCCCTACTCCAATGGGAAAGGCAAAGGTTATGGTCAGTAAAATAATCATGAGACTGCCGAGGATGGCTGTTCTTATTCCTGCCAGTTCGGGAATGCTGGCTTGAGATCCAATCAAAAAATTTGAGTTGAGCCAGGCTCTGAATTGTATATGTGCACCGGGTAACTCTTTCTCCGCATAATGCAATATTGAGTTCTTTTCCAAAATGGATTCTTTCAAGTTCCAGCTTTTGACAATTCTCGGTTCAATGATTCTTTCGAAAATGAGATTCATAAGCTCTGTATTCGATCTTTCCTTTAAAGGTTTTTCAAAATTGAATCTTCTGATCAATCCCCTGGACAGATGTGATTCCAATAATTCAATCAACTGGATTTCATTCAATTCATCAAGATTTCCAGAGTTGATCAATTCAGTAGGTTCTATTGTGTTTTTAATCGCTACATAACCAAAAGCTCCATTGATGATATTCAATAAAAGAAGAATAAGCATAAATACTGAAATTACTGTCGCTGTTGTAAAAACCACATTCCACAGATTGCTGATTTTGTATCGAGTCTCAACATTTTCTTTAAAATTTGACATCAGTCGTAAACCTCCTGAAACCTTTTGACCAGTTTGCGGCTGATAATATTCAAGATCAGAGTAATAAAGAATAAAAGTAAACCGAGAGCGAAAATGCTATTGTAATCAACAGTATTGTAGCTAATATCGCCACCGGAAATACGCACAATGTATCCTGTTAGTGTTTCCGCAGCTTCGAACGGATTAAAAGTGAAATTAGGTCCCGCCCCTGCAGCCAGAGCAACAATCATTGTTTCGCCGATGGCCCGGCTCAATCCAAGTATAAAGGCTGCTGCAATTCCGCTGAATGCAGCGGGAACCACGACAGTCCAACTCGCTTCCAACTTAGTGGCTCCCAAACCATAGGATGCCTCTCTGAGAGAATAAGGGACGGCCTTAAGAGCATCTTCGGTTATAGATGTGACCAGAGGAAGAATTAGTATCCCCATGACCAGTCCGGCAGAGGCCGTATTGTAAATGTCCACTGTGTTTTGGCCGAAGATTATCCGAAGTAAGGGAGTCATGAATGTCAGGGCGAAATATCCGTAAACGACAGTCGGGATTCCTGCCAGAATTTCCAATATAGGCTTTAAAATATTTCGAACTCTTTCACTGGCGTATTCACTTAAATAAATCGCTACGAATAAACCGAGAGGTGCCGCTATAGCCATAGCGATGAAACTTGTAGTTAACGTTGAGTTTAACAATGGCAGCACTCCGAATTCTTCTATTAACGGCTGCCATTTTGTCGATGTTAGAAATTCAACAATACTGACTTCTCTAAAAAAAAGCAGAGATTCCTTTCCTAAAATAAAAACAATGCCTAGAGTTACCAATATGCTAACACCGGCACAAAACTGGAGGAACCACGTTATAATACTTTCATGATATTTAGGTCTAATCTTATACCATGCAATATTTATTTCCGTCATTTCTTATCCTTGGTAAACAGCCTTATGCTGATTACTTTACTAATAGATGTCTGCAGAATACTCATTATTATTTCAGAAAAGATTAAGATATTGTTAGAATTGTGTTAAACGAGATATAAAGTTCATAAAAAAATCCCCCGGTATTCGGAGGATTTTTACCTTGTGCTATTTTTTAATACTTTCCATTAACAGCATCTAACCAGGCTTGCTTTCCCTGAGCCAGAACAGAATCGTTAACCGGGAAATAGCCGACTCTAACAATTTCTTCATTTACATATGTAAGATAGAAGGCTATGAATGCTGCAACCTGAGGTTTACTCTTCATAATTTCGGCATCAGAGTAGATGAATAATGGTCTTGCCAGCGGGTATGCCGCCGCGTCAACATTTTCTCTGTTTGGCTCTACACTGTCTATATTCAGGACATTGAGAACATCTTTGTTTTCAACATAGTAGGCATACCCGAAGAAACCAATCCCATAGGGAGATTCTGAGATCCCCTGGACTAAAATATTATCGTCTTCCGACATCTGCAAGTCACTTGTTCCCAAAATAAGAGCTGAATCTTTGTCATAAACTTCCTCTACAAAATAATCAAATGTACCTGAATCTGTTCCCGGTATGAACTTGAGTATTTTTTCATTCGGCCAGTCAGCTCGTACATCATTCCATTTTTCCGATGTGAATATTAGGGACAATTCTTCCAGAGTAACATCTGTCACAAAAGTATTGGATTTTGCTACGGTTACTGCTAGAGCATCTGTCCCGACTCTAAATTCAATGGGGTTTCTACCAATCTCTTTTGCTGCAAGTCTCTCTTTATCTTTTATGGGTCTGGAAGCGTTGGAAATATCAGTTTCTCCCGCGACAGTGAATCTCTCGAAACCTGCACCGGAACCAATTGAATCTACTGTAATATTAAAAGCATAACCTTCATCATTAAATCTTTCAGCCATTGCTTCTGATAGAGGGAATACGGTAGATGAACCAGCAGTGATTATATCTCCTTCAACCTTTAAAGGATTGACTCCCGGAAGCATTCCGTCTTCCGACTCGATAATCCATGAGAATTTAACATCATCTGATTTAACTTCTTCCTGAGATCCCATTGCGAAAATACCCGCTGTACTTAATAAAACGGTAATAAATAAGGAAATTCCTTTTTTCATCCTTAGTGCTCCTTTTTTTGTTTATATCCTTCCGGATGTAGACAAATTACTAAGAGTATTTTCAGAGATGATGAAGGTTTTGTTAGATTTCTGTTAAATACAGGGGAGTATGATAGAAAATTTGCATCCTCTATCTTTATTGCTGATAACAGAAATATTTCCATTGTGAGCAAGGGCGATGTGCCGGACAATTGAGAGTCCCAGTCCTGTACCCCCCAGATTCTGACTCTTTTTTTTATTGATCCGATAAAATCTTTCAAAGATCCTGTCTATTTGGTCTTCGTCGATCCCGACGCCATTATCTTCAACAGTAATCTCAATCTTTTTTTCTCCATCCGGATTTATCTGTTTTCCCATTACAAGAACTTTGCTTCCCGATCCTGAGTATTTAACTGCATTATTGATAAGATTAAAAACCGCCTGTTCCATAAGAATAGCATTAGCGGATATCTGCAATTTATCATGACAGATAATTTCTATTTTTATATTTTCTTCTCGGGCCATATCGTGTGCAGAAGTATAAGCACTGAACAGGAGATCATAGAGCAGAATATTTTCAGTAACCATGTTTTTCCCTTTGTCTTCAATGTTACTGAGAATAAGCAGGTCATCGATTATGGAATTCAGACGGTTGGAATGTCTGTTGATAATGGACAGGAAATGATTCCGTTTTGATTTATCCTCAGCTGCTCCGTCAAGCAGTGTTTCTACATAACCGTTAATAAGCGTGATGGGAGTTTTTAATTCATGAGAGACATTGGATACAAAGTCCTGCCTCATATTTTCCAACTTTTTAATCCTGGTTATATTGTTCAGTACCAGGAGAATCCTTTTACTGTTCCCCTGTGAATCAAAAACTGGTGAGCAATGGACCTGTACATATTGCTCAAGATTTTGATCCAGACGGATTGTTTCATTGAAAATCTCAGCACGGGATAGGGAACCTTCCACAAGTCTGTAAATGGTCTCATTTTCAATAACATTGATGATTTTAATGCTTTTACATTCTTCAAAAGTTTTGTCCGTTAGCTTTTCAGCTGCACGATTCATCTCTTTGACAGAGAGATCTTTATCGAGCAGAATTACAGACTCTTCCATACTGTTAAACATGGCCTGCAATTCATTCTTCTGCAAAGTCACTCTGTTGATAATATTCTGTAACTGCCCACCCATAATATTGATAGTTTCTTTTAATTGAGAAACTTCTCTAGGTCCATTCTCGGGGAGCTTCTTAGAAAAAACACCATTTGAATAATGTGTGGAAATATCTTTTATCGCGTTTATGGTTTTTGTAAAAATACGGGCAGTAAATATACTGATCAAAATGGTAACTGCCAGAATAATCAGACTGAATACTATAATTTCTTTATAGGTAGCAAGAACTTTTTCACCGATAAAATCGATAGAAAGGGCCAGGCGGATAATTATTTTCGAATTTTCAGGGGCTATGGTAATATACAAGAAATGCTCTGATAAAGTGGAGCTGAACCTTCTTGAACTGCCATTAATCCCATTGAGAGAATCAACAACTTCCGGCCTATCAGAATGATTTTCCATTGTTCTAAAATCTTTATGAGAATCTGCCAGAACTTCACCATCGAGAGCGATCAAAGTAATTCTCGCATCTATTCCGCGGGCATTTATCTCTGTAAACTGCTGAAAGGAATTTACAGAATTAAAATTAGAAAGAGAAAGGTTATTGCTGATAATTCTGCCCTGACTAATCAAAGAGTTTTCTACTTCTCTATTGATTGAGTCGGAGAGAGTTTTGCTGGAAAAAAAGGAAATTGTACCGATAGAAAGAAGTGTCAATGAGAGGAGAATCATCAGAACATAGAAAAAAAGAGAGTTTTTTTTCACTGAGAGACCATCCTATAACCAATACCCCGGACGGTCTCTATGAATCTTCCATAATTACCTAATTTTTTTCTGATCCCGAGAATCTGTACATCTACAGAACGTTCGGTAACGGCATACCCATTACCTTTGACCCTGTCAATGATCTGATTTCTTGAATAGACGAACCCCGGATTTTGAGCCAGATATTCGAGAATGGAAAATTCAGTAACTGAAAGATGAACAATTTCGTCCTTAAGTTTCACTTCATGACGATCATGATCTATGGTTATCCCATTGATATTCAGGATTTTTTCATCAGATTTTGTACCATCAGACTTTCTTCTCAGAGCGGTTTTTATACGGGCCATAAGGATTTTCGGATGAAATGGTTTGGTTATATAATCGTCTGCTCCTGTCTCAAGGCCTTTTATGATATCCTCTTCATCTGCCCTGGCAGTCAGCATAATTATGGGAATATCCTTAAGCTGAGGTTTTTTTTTCAATTGGGAGCACACCTGAAAGCCATCAATTGTAGGCAGCATGATATCGAGTAGAATGAGATCGGGAGTCATTTTCAAGGCCATATTGAGACCATCTTCTCCATTTTCACATTTCAATACTTCATAACCGGACACCTCAAGATTAAAAGCTATTAACTCCCTGATGTCGTTATCATCTTCTATAATAAGAATCTTATCCATTTTGATTACTCCTATATCCATGTAGAACTGTTGGGATAAGTAAATATGATTCCAGTTGAAAAATCAATAAGCATCATAAGATTGACTTCCCATGGTGCTTGTTCATGTTCGTATCCAGACACTGAACAGCCATAATTCTTTGCAGTACAGGAGATTTTATTAATCCTTGAATAATAGATTTCTTTGACAATTATTTTTATGTTCTTTACTTTGAATCAATGTAGTATTATTTCTATAATATATAAAACAAGCATCTTAGAGGCCGAATATGAATCATCTATTTACCCCGTTTTCCATTAAGAATATCTCTTTGCGCAACCGAATAGTCATGCCGCCTATGTGCATGTACAGCGCCGGGGCAGATGGACGATCTACACCGTGGCACAGTTTTCACTACCGGACAAGGGCTCAAGGCGGTACCGGTCTCATCATTCAGGAGGCCACCGCTGTGGAAGCTCGCGGAAGAATCTCATCAGAGGATCTGGGAATCTGGGACGACTCCCAGATTCCGGGCTTATCCCGGATAGTAAAGGGGATTAAAGATGAGGGATCTGTACCGGGGATTCAGCTCGCTCATGCAGGGCGAAAATGCTGTGTCAAAGAGGAGGATGTTATCGCCCCTTCTCCCATCAATTTTGATCCCGAAAATCCCGCTTATTACACTCCGAGGCAAATGAGCCTGAAGGAGATTGATGAAGTGATCGAGTCGTTCAAAAAGGCCGCAGAAAGAGCAAAAAAGGCTGGATATGAGATTCTTGAGATCCATGGGGCTCATGGCTATCTGATAAATGAATTTCTATCACCTCTCACGAACACTCGCACCGATAGCTTTGGAGGCTCAGTCAGAAATAGAACGGAGTTTTTGAGGTTAATCATCAGCGCAGTTCGGTCTGTTTTGGAAGATGAGACCCCTCTCATGCTGCGCGTCTCCGCTGAAGATTATGCGCCGGGTGGGAATACTCCCGATGATCTGGTAAAAATTATCGACCTTGTAAAAGATTGTGGAATTGATATGATTCACGTCAGTACCGGAGGAGTAGTTCCCCATGTAAATATTCCGATCTCTCCCGGATATCAGATTCCTGCAGCAAAAAAGATCAAGGAGATGACCGGCCTTCCCGTAATTGGAGGAGGACTGATAACCACGGCATCCCAGGGAGAAACGATAATCAGCGATGGAGATTCAGACCTTGTATTCTTTGGTAGGCAACTTCTAAGAAATCCATACTTTGCACAGCAAAGTGCACAGAAAGCGGGAGTGAACATTGAATACTGGCCCAAGCAGTATGAGAGAGCAAGAAATTTTGAGATTCATAAATGAATAAGTTAAAAATGACATCTATGGATGTCGCATCATCAGCCTCTCTGATGGCATACTCCGCCAGTGCTGTGGCAACCCCGATCTGCCTTCTCGTATTATCAAGAGAACTGAATTTAAACCTGGCCGAGGGAGGTGGCATTGAAGCCACCAGGGCTATACTGTTAGTTGCAGTCCTTCTTATAAGCGGCATTGCTGCATCGCGTTGGGGAAAAACAACAGTCATGAATGTGGGAGGTTTTATCCTTGCAGCCGGGTTATTCTCTTATGCATTAGCCCCATCCTATATCCTGATACTCGGTTCCATGGTGCTGGTTGGTTTGGGAGGGGGACTACTGGAAGCCCTGATCAATCCCCTTGTACAGGATCTGCATCGTGGTGATTCGGGACGGTATCTGAATATTGTCAATGCTTTCTGGTCTATAGGAGTTCTGACAACTGTTCTGATTGTGGGAGAACTCCTGACATGGGAAATTTCCTGGCGATATATTTTTATGGGAATAGCCATTATCGCCTTTTTAATTTCTCTTTTCTTTCTCATTAGTAGTAAAAAAGCTCATAAGGAGAAAAGGATTCCACCGGAACCACAGGGGAATCCACTTCACCATACACGGGAGATCCTGACAAAACGTCATTTCTGGGTATTTGCTATCGCTATGATCTGCGGTGGTGGTGTCGAAGCGGCCTATACTTTCTGGAGTGCCAGTTATATTCAAATCTATTACGAAACCCTTCCCCGGGTTGGAGCCATAGGTACCGCTATATTCGCCAGCGGAATGATCGCAGGACGTCTTGCCGGAGGTCTAATCAGTCAGAAAAATCTTCATAAACAAATCCTTATCTCCGCTCTTGGCGGATTTATTATCAGTTTCGGATTCTTCTGGATCCAGTCCATGGTAGCTCTGTTTATATTGTTGTTTTTTGCCGGTTTGGCCTGTGCCTGTTTCTGGCCAAGTATCCAGTCCTATGCTGCGGACCGACTCCCGGGAGAATCCACCATGCTCTTTATACTCCTCTCTGCAATGGGAATTCCTGGATTTGCCATCATTACATGGACAATGGGAAAAATTGGAGATCTGATGGGACTAAGAAGTGCCTTTGCAGTTATACCTCTGCTATTTCTGATTCTAGCTGCAGCCATTCTGGCAGATCGGAAAATTGGTAGAGACAGGAAAGGCTTCGAAGAAAAGGAAGGTAATGTTCTGTCCGATCCTCTGTGATTAGCAATGAGTTTATCACAGCGAAACGAGGAAAGATCTCAGGTTGAATAATTTTATATTGTAGATAATGACCTGATCTCTCCCACATGCAGATGTGGGACTGACCTATGCTCTGATGGAGATAAATTCATTCTTACTGACTGCAGTATCTGGAGACAGTCTCCATGGGATACTAAAATTATCATTTTACCGCTGTATTTTTTATCCAATCCTCTCATAAATGATTCGACTCGAAAGGCGACACGTTCAGGGCTTTCTATAGATTCTTTATTATAGCTCCCCTTCTTTTTATCAAGTTCCCAGACCTTTTCGTACTCATCTCCACTTTTTCCTTCAAAAGCACCGAAAAATCTCTCTCTCAATAAAGGAGTATGTATTACTTCTCCACTTTTCCAGGTTTCTCTTAATATCTCAGATGTCTCCCTGGTTCTCTGAAAGTCTGAAGAACAGATAATAGTCTCTTTATTTCCGGCGAACAACAAAGCAGCTTCTCTTACCTGTGCAATCCCCGATTCCGTTAATCCGTATTGCACTGTTCCAACAGAAGGATCGCTTATTATGATCCCTTTTTCATTGGCCTGGCTGTGTCCGTGTCTCATTATGTAATAATTGTTTTTCATTTTACTTTGGTATCCTCTTAACGTACATCCCGGATTTGGTCAGTCCTTTGACATGTATCTGTTTTTAAAAGTCATCGGGCTCACACCGATTTTCTTCTTGAATATGATCCCGAAATATTTGGGATCATTGTATCCGACTCTTTCGGATACTTCATAAACCTTAATGTGGTGATCTTTCAAAAGTTGAATTGCTACCTTGATCCGATAATCTGTAAGATATTCAACAAAAGTGTATCCCATATAGCGTTTAAACAACCTGCTGAAATAACTTTCGCTTATCTTTAATTCGTAAGCAGCATCGCTGATTCCAATGTTTTCACTGTAGTGATCTTCGATCCATTCCATTGCCTTCAACACATATTTCTGTCTGCTGTTATAATTGGATTCGAAGCCTTGTACTTCAGCAAGGCTCTCTTTTCCTTCCCGAATCAAGCGGTTCCGCTCTATTTCTCTGGCAGCAATACGTTTCTTTTCGATCTGGAGAATAATCCTTCTTATCGTCATATAAAAATCATCATCATCGATGGGTTTGAGAAGATAATCTCTGACTCCCAGTTTGATGGCCTGCTGTGCGTACTCGAAATCATTGTATCCCGAAATGATAATATATTCAGAATCAATAACACCTTCCAGCTTCCTGAGCATTTCGATGCCATCCAGAACAGGCATATTGACATCAGTTATAACGAGATCCGGTTTCAATCTGCATACCAGTTCGAATCCCTCCTGTCCGTCTCCCGCTTCACCGATGACTTTGCAGCCCAGCTGTTTCCAGGGAGTCGCGACAACCATACCCTTTCTGATATAGGTTTCGTCCTCGACTATTACGACGTCAATCACAACAGATCTCCTTCTATAGTGCTCGGCATAGTAATGACGACTTCTGTACCCGGGGATTTCCTGCTGATTCGAACACCGTAATCATCTCCGAAATACATTTTGATTCGCTTATTGACATTATAGATTCCGATGTGGTTCTCCGGTCTTTCGAGAGTCAGTTCCTTTATCTCCTGTTCGGTCATTCCGATGCCGTTGTCGGAGACTCTGAATTCAATGGCTCTGCAGTTTTGCTCGCCTGCCGTAGAATCGCAATCGCAGAACATCCCGGTTATTCTTATGACTCCGTCGTTTCTGTTTGTTTTGCCGAATCCATGAATAATGGAATTCTCAATAAAAGGCTGGAGGATCAGTCTGGGGATTTTATGATCCATCAGCGTATCATCGATATCCGATATTACTTCAAAACTATTGTTGTATTTGATTCTCTGAATCGCCAGATAACTGTTAATGAATTCAAGGTTATTCCGTATGGTTAAAAACTCATCGACGCTGTCGATGGAAAACCGGAGTAACCGGGCCAGATTGGTAACGACACTGATTGTTTCGTCATGATGCCCCAATTTCACGCTCCATTTGATTACATCCAGGGTGTTGTAGATGAAATGGGGTTTGATCTGTGCCTGCAGCATTTTAATCTCCGTCGTTCTCAGCTGCTTCTGTTTTTCTATAACCTTTTCCATATAGACGTTCAACCGGTTCAGCATCCTGTTAAAATACTTGCCCAGATCTCCGATCTCATCACGGCTACCGAGGTCGGCGCGGACATCGAGAGAACCTTTCTCCACATCGCCCATAACATTGATGAGTTTTCTGATCGGACTGGATATGGATCTTGCCTGAAGGGCGGCAACTATGACAGCTACAATAAGGCTGATCAAACTTCCTATGACCATAATCAGGGTCAATATCCGGTTGAACGCCTGAAAGATATTGGACGAAACGCTAACCTTCGTTACCGTTCCAAGCCTTGGATCCCTATAGTCAAGAAATAGAAAAGTATCATTTCCGATAAGGCTGCCTATGGGTTTGTGATTCTTTATCTTCTGTTGTTCCAAGTATGACGCCTGCTGGAATTTGCCCTCCATAGCTATGTTCAGGGAATCAAAAAGGGTGTAGCCGTTTTCATCCATCATGACCATATGGTTGGACAGTCCTGAATTAAATACTCTGGCTTCTTCCAGCAGAACCTGCCTGGACATCTCCACGAGAATATAACCCGTATGCTTACCACTTCGATCGTAAAGTCTGCTTCCTACAGTAAATACAGTCCTCCCTTCGGGAGAATAGGACATCTGCTGAGGATAAACGACAAAGCCCTGAGACTCATTATCAATTTCCCTGAAGATTCCCCATTTGTTTATCAGACCGGCTTTATAACTATCTGGGAAAACTGAAGTAGAGAAAATACTGCTCCCATCAAGATTGCTTATGTGGACGACAGGTTTGATCGATTCACCGATCATAGCCTCGTAAATAATCTCGTATAGATCATTGCTCTCTACCCGAAATCTGCCGTCTGAAGCCAGAGAATCGCTTATTTTCAGACTGTTTTGTATTCTGGTAATCATATTCTCATAGGCATAGGTCCTGTCATGAATCCTCTCGTGGAACGCCTTTATGCTATTCGAGGTTTGCTCGTCCAGAGTTCTGTTGAGAAAATTCAGCGAAAAGCCGTACATCAGACCGCCTATGATAATCAGAGGCAGGATGCTGCAGAGAATGTATGTTATAAAAAGCCTTTGGAAAATAGGAATCCGTATCTTGCTCATCTTCTTAATCCACTTCTCCCCTTATCGTTGCGAGATTCCGCCATTTCTTCAGGACTATCTCCTGATTTTCAAATGTCGTAAGTTTCGAGGCATCGTAAATATTCAGTTCATTCATGGGAGATAGACCAGTTGGAACTTTGACATCATCTCTGACAGACCTCAGATAAAAGTTGTCGACCATAAATGCCTGAACTTTTTTACTGAGAACAAATTCAATAAAAGCCGCAGCTTCTTCTTTGTGTCTTGCATCTTTCATTAGGGCGATGGAATCATTGATGATAGGAGTGCCCTCCCGGAGATATACGATACCGATATCTTCACCTAGATGAATAAGATTTATAGCGGCTTCTTCCATTGTTATACCGATGGCAAAGTCACCGTCGGCAACACCTTCATAAACATCCGATGATTTGGCCAGCATTTTGCCCTCTACGTTATTGAGCAATTTCGCTGCGTTTCCCCAATTGTAATCCTCATCCATATCCATTTCGAGAAGAAAGGATAAAGCGATGTAAGCCGATCCAGATCCTTCAGGATCGGCAAGAGCAAGACGCCCTTTCCATTCTGGACGAAGAATTTCTGCCCAGCTCCGACAGACCTCATCATCAGAAACGAGATTCCTGTTGTAAATCAGAACAATGGGAAGCTGATTATAACCAAGTATATATTCAGCTTTTTCCCCAGAGTAAATGGGCTCAAACAAATCGTTGTATATATTCAGATACTCTTTGCTGCCACCCCACATGAGATCCATCAGATACTTATCATCTTTGTCTTCCAGAGCGTTCAAAAGATCGAGAGTCCCTGCCGATGTGTATTCGACCAGGATTCCCGTGCTTTCCTGAAACTCCTTAACAATGGGTATAATTATCCTTTCGTTCAGAGGGCTGTGTATCTTCAAAACACGATTATCCGATTCCTTGTTCATCAGTAATCCCCATCGCGGAATTTCAATAAACAAAAAGAGAATTGTCACCACAAAGGGCAAAAGCAGGAAAAGCAAATATCTTCTTTTAGTTTTTCCAATCATAAGGCTGGATTTAACCTCCGCAATCTTCTGGAAATAATCAGCCTCCGAATAGTCTCAGCGTAAACAGTGCGACAGTCTCCGAATAAGTGACCAGGACTAGCACCGATAACAGAGCCACAATGAAAGGCCAGACCTCTTTGATGAATTTCTCCAGTTTTATATCTACTATGGAACATACCGTAAACATCATCGAGCCAAAAGGAGGAGTCAATCCTCCGATCATAATATTAACGATAAAGATGATGCCGAAATGGAGCGGATCAATACCGAACATTTTAACAGCGGGAACAAGCAATGGTGCGAGTATAACTAACGCGGCTCCACCTTCGATGAACATCCCGATGAAAAGCAGCAAAACATTAATGACTAAAAGCAACACGAAGGGACTGCCGGTCATGTTAACCAGAAATTCAGTGATCATCTGAGGAATCCGTTCCAATGTCAGATAATAACCAAAAACCTTAGCACTGGCAATGATGGCCATAACGGCTCCAGTCCCTTTTACCGTATCCATAAGAATCAAAGGGATTTGTCTGGGTTTCAGCTCTTTGTAGACAAAGAAACCTACAAGAGTGGCAAATGCAACTGCGATTCCTCCAGCTTCTGTCGGTGTAAAAATACCAAAGCGCATCCCCATAATTATGGCAAAAGGAATAAAAAGAGCCCAGACCGACTTTCCGAACTGCTTGAGAATGGCAGAGGGTGATGACATGCCTTTACGGCTGGGTTTATAGTTCCGTTTTAGGGAAATGATATGAACCGTAATCATCAGGGCGAGGGCCATCAAAATTCCCGGCATATAAGCCGCGAGGAACATGCTTCCCACCGAGACATTTGCTATCAGAGCGTAGAGAATCAGATTTGTGCCGGGCGGTATGACAGGACTTATTGCCGATGAAGCAGCTGTTATTGCCCCGGCAAACTCTTTTGTAAAGCCCTTTCTCTCCATTTCGGGAACGAGAATTTTTGATTGCATTGCCGCATCGGCGTTGGCAGAACCGGAAATTCCTCCCATCAAAGCACTGAGAAGGACGTTTACCTGTGCCAGACCACCCCTTGTGTGTCCGACAAGAACATCAGAAAAATCCATCAGCGCCTTACTGATTCCCGAATGATTCATGACCGAACCAACCATTATAAAAAAGGGAACAGCCAGATAGGGAAAGGATTCAACTGCCGTTACAAACTGCTGAATGATCATTTCCATAGGCATGGATGAGTTAATGAAGATAAAATATGTGAGCGAAGCGCCCATCAGGGAAAAAGCGATAGGAATGTTCAAAAAGAACAATACGAACAATACCGCTATGGGAATCAGAACTTCCATCACTTATCCTCCTTTCTATGTCTCATAATATTCAGTTCATCTTTCATCATATCTATTTCCTCTTCAAGAAGCTGGTCTTCTAGATCGTCTTTAACTTCGAACTTCACATCGCTGCCAGTAACCATTTTTCTGAAGCTCTGTTCAAGAAAATATATTGAGTAGATAGTCATCAGTGCAAAAGAGAATACTATGGAACTGTATATATACTTATAGGAGAGTTCCAGAGCCGCCGTTATTTTCGTAGAGTTCATTACGTACTTCAAACTGAAAGCGAACATTGTTCCTGAAATAACAGACACAACTAAAGATGTAATGAACACAATAACTGGTCGTCCTTTTTCAGGTACCAGGTTTGTCAGCATTTCCACACCGATAAGTCCTCTTGTCTTGTATGCGTTGGCAAGTCCCAGGAAAATGGTCCAGACAAAACAACCGACAGCAATCTCTTCAGCCCAGGTAAAGGTAAAGTTCAGAAAATACCTGGTGATAACATTCATAATGACAATGAAAGTCGTAACGGACAGAAAAACAGCGCCAATGTACAATTCAAAGTGAACGCCAAGATTCCTAATATATTTTTTCATAAAATCCTCTTTCCAGATCAACACAGGGCACCCATCCTCCAAAATGGAGGAAGGAAATCCTGCTGTGTATATCGGATCTACTGAGCCGCTTTAATAGTTTTCAGCTCAGCCAGAATCCTGTTATAGATACCGGGAGTCCATTGCGGAAACCTTGTATAAACAGGCGCAGCAGCTTTAAGAAATGCATCGCTGTCCACTTCATTAAAATTGACACCTTCAGCTTTCAGAAGATCAACAAACTCTCCTTCTGCCTTGAGTGTTTCCTTAAGGTTATCCTCTCTACCCATTTCAAAGGCATCTACGAGAATTGTTCTTTCCTCTTCAGTCAGCTTATCCCACAATTTAGTTGAAATGGAAACTGCTGAAACACCCAGAAGATGATTAGTCAATGAGTACTCTTTAACATTTTCGTACTGCTGTGTTCCATAATAAGTCATGATAGAACCCTCAACTCCATCGATAACACCCTGCTGTATAGCAGCATATGTATCGGGATAGGGCATAGCTACAGGATTTCCACCCATGGCTTCTAACGTAAAGGTATAAAGCTGGCTTGTAGGTACACGAATATTCAATCCTTCCATATCACCAGGCGTTTTAATTGGTTTGTTAGTCATCATGCTTCTAAATCCGAAGACCCAGTCAAGTGATAGAACTTTAATACCGCTTTCCGCTTCGATTTTCTGATTCATCTCTTTTACGAGATCTGTCTGGGTCATTCCAAAATACTCATCAAAAGAACTGTAGAGGAATGGTCCGGTTATCGCGTTATAGTCGGGAACATAATCTCCCAGGAAATTGACACCATCAACCAGAATCCAGTCAGAACCAGCTACAATCTGCTCCATTCCGTCTTTACCGATGGGAAGAACACCACTTGCAAATAACTGAAGCTCAAGAGATCCACCGCTTTTTTCATTAACCTCTTTAACAACTTTTTTCAACGAAATGGCTGTCTGCTCATCGTCGACGAATTTTGTACTGATTTTTATCACTTTAGTTGAACCACTACCCGACTCATCTGTTTGACCATTAGCAAAAGCAGCTTGAGTCAGAATAACAGCAAGAACCAGAAACTGTAATAATAGTTTTTTCATTTTTTCTCCTAGAAAATTAGTATTCATCCAAACCTTCACCATCCGGAAAAAGTATCTGGATAAAAAAACTATACACTCCGGGAGGGACAGAAAGAACTGAATATATTATTTTTTAGTTGAAAATTATGAACTGGATATTCTTCATATCAGCCTAACTCAACCGATCAGCGATATAGGCGATATGTCCATTGATCCTTGCAAAGTACGAAATAAGATCCAGATGAACTGATGAAGTAGCAATAGATTTTGCCTGCCCTTTGAACAAGCGCTCTATGTGTAACTCTTTATATTTTTCCTCTTCCTTTTCTTTATAGGAATCCAGTACAATTTGTACTTTGTGTTGATCATCATTTCGCAATGCCTGAATCAGGTTTTCAAAATTCCTGTTTACCTTATAGATGAGATGCTCCAGTTCGTGAAACCCATCTTCTGAGAAAATCAGTCCTTTCTCAATTTTTTTGGATGCAAGGCTCATAATGTTCTTATCTATAACATCTCCTATCGATTCAAGTTCATTCTGTATGTACATATAATTCATACACTGTTCCGATTCTTCAATGGACAACTCCTCTTGGGACAATTTCGCTAGGAAAGAAATGATAACCTTATGAAGAATATCTACCTTAGAGTCCAATTCATTTACCTTATCCAGAACAGATGGATCTTTACTCCTGAAGGCTGCTTTCATTTCAAGAATCATTTCCTGAATGAATCCCGACACACGGAGTATCTCTTTCTTAGTCATTATGAGAGAGATTTCAACACTTTTACTAATCAGTTTCTTGTTCACATATTTGGCACCGAATGGTTTCGGAGCCTCCCGCTCGGGAAAAATTCTATTGAATAGCTTCACAATAATTTTCAGATTCGGGAAAACAATCAGATGATTTATAATAGGCATGAAAGTAAAACCCATGGCAATCTGACGGGCGAGGCTCTCCGTCCCCAGAACGTGCAGGGTGAACCATTTGATACCCCAAATGTACAGCCGCTCTCCCTGGAAGGGAATCATGAGAAGTATAAAGACCCAGACAGCTCCGATCAATTGAAACAGAATGTGTATATAGGCTGATCTTTTGGCTTCCCAGCTGAGAGTGAGACTTCCCAATACTGCAGTTATACAGGTTCCTACCGCCGCACCGAGGTTTATAGGAATAGCCTGTTCCAGGGAAATTGTTCCCGAAAGAGCCATGGCTATAGTAATACCGGTCGTCGCGCCGGAAGACTGGATAATCATAGTGAATAATAATCCGATAATGATCCCCAGAATGGGTGTTTCCACATTTTTCATCAATTCTATAAAAGGTTCATATGTTCTCAAAGGTTTCAAAGACGATGACATCATATCCATCCCCAGAAAGAGAAGACCGAAAGTAAAAATGGTCATGGCAATGTGTTTACCTTTTTTTGTCTTAACTGTAATCAGCATAATAAAACCGATAAATACAATAGCAGAAGAAAACTTTGTAATCGAGGGAAATGCCACCAGTTGGGGCAGAAAGGTTGAACCGAGTTCAGCCCCGAGGGTTACTGCGAGGCTTTGTTGAAATGTCATAAGTCCCGCACCGACAAGTGCTGCCTCAAGAACGGTCGTGGCGGAAGAGGATTGATTGATAATGGTTATTCCGAGTCCCGTTAAATATCCTCTTGTTTTCCCTTTGGTTAAGGTCAGCATGATAGATTTCATCCTGCTGCCGGCAATAGATGTGAGATGTTTATTCATCTCCATCATACCAAATAAAAATATTGCCAGTCCTCCGACTAGTGAAAACAAATTCCAGATACTCATTATTAGCCTCATTTAAAATATATTCTTCTGCATTGCTCAGAAAGTGATTCGGATCTATACATTAAAGTCCCAATAAACACTATCCATGGAAAGCAACAGACTGAAAATTATATAATTCATGGAGAACAGAACAAACTTAATATACTGCTTTTTTGTTTAAAATTATGAACCTGAATCATCGACTCTTTATAATTGCCCGGAAACCATGGGGTTATCATGATAAAAGTGAATATTATATAATAAGCAGAATATAAAAAATTCCAGAAACTTTAGTATGAAGTTGCATAAGGTGAATAAATGACAATTGAATTAGGTAAATATAAAGGCCTCGAATACAATAGGCCGGAAGTAGAAGTTCTCGATGAGGAGGTTACTCTATTCATAGATTCTCTACTCGAGCAGCACAAAGAGGAAAAAGATAAAACCGGTGGCATAGAAAAAGATGATATGGTTCTCTTGGATTTTGATATTTCCCATGATGGCGAAAAAGTTCCGGAACTCAGCAGAAAAGGTTACAATCTTAAAATTGGAAATAAAAAATTTTATGAGGATTTTGAAGCACGTCTTTATGGGAAAAAAGCTGGAGAAAATATCAACTTCAATATGGTTTTACCTGAAGATGATACTCATAATCCCAACGCAGATAAGAGCATTGAGGTGGACCTTAAGATACAATCAGTTAAAGAGTCATATCTGCCGGAGCTTTCCGATGACCTCGTAAAAAGCTTTAAAATAAAAGCTGTAAATAATATCAAAGGCCTAAAAGAAATCGCGAGTAAAAAGATATACTACAACAAGCTTCTTCAGGAGAGTTCATCTATTATTGTTCAGATAATGAAAAACATTCTGGATAATTCAAAAGTCGACCTGAATAAAGAGGAAATAGAAACTGTAAGAGAAGATATCTATAAAAGGTTAAACGAACAACTTGAAACCCAGAATGTTAAGCTGGATGTGTACTTAATGATAGAAGGCATAACTGTAGAGGAATATCAGGCGCGGTGTAGAGAAGAAGCCGTGAATTTCCTGACAGAAAAAGCTGTAATTGAAGAGATTGGAAGAAGAGAGGATATCTCTCTAAGTAATAAAGAGGTCTCTTATGACCAGCTTTATTATCAGGAAGTTGTCAAA
>JADGDJ010000291.1 GCA_016744925.1 Spirochaetaceae bacterium | reverse complement strand
AATCCCTAAGACGATTTTTCCCTTTTCTGGGCATGAATATTGTATTTAGCCTCGGAGTTAGCTTAGCGGCTATACTTCTCATTATTCCAGCATATATCCTTATGCTGGGATGGTGTGTAGCACAGGTGATATTCATTATCGAAAATGAACGAGCGATCAAATCGCTAAAAAGAAGCTGGAATCTGACAAAGGGAAATAAGGGAAAAATATTTTTACTGTTCCTGCTCATCATCGCCGCATTGTATTTTGTGATCCTGATTGTAAGCTTAATTTTTTTGGGTATATCTGCCGGTTTTCAGGGCAATTTCGCGAGGCTTCAAAGTCAGGATTTCATAAAAAATGGTTCCCTTATCATGGCTGGGCTGATGATTCTTTTTTATTCACTGCTCTTTCCCCTCTTTACAGTATTTTTAACTGTAATCTACTACAATCTCAAAAAGGACAAAGAGGGATACGAAACAGAACTTCTGGCTGAAGAGTTTATGGAAAGCGAAACTGGAGAATCTCCTATTTGAAATCGGAAAAACTAATTATAGAAACACCGGAAAAAATTCTCTTTTCCTATAATATCGCTGAAATCGGAGCCAGGACAGCAGCCTACCTTCTGGACAGCCTTTTTCAGCTACTCATCCTCATCGCTTTTTTTCTTTTCGGTGGTCTCAGTTTGTTTTCCTCTGATGCTTTTGACAAGGATCAACTGCTCTTTTATCTGGCCATTATCTATATACTGCTTTTCCTTTTTCAATGGGGATATTTTGTTTTATTTGAAACTGTCATGAATGGCAAAACTCCGGGAAAAAAGATTTGCCATCTTCGGGTAATTCGTTTCGATGGAGACAGACTGGATTTCCAAAGCCTTGTGATCAGGAACTTATTACGAGCAGCCGACTCAATACCCTTCCCTTATTTTAATTTCCTCGGCGGGCTTATCACAATTATCAACAAACAGAATAGAAGGCTCGGAGATCTGGCTGCGGGAACCATTGTCGTCAGTGATTCCCTATTCCAACTGAAAGAACCCTATTTTAAGACAGATTTGAAAAACAGTGAGGGAAAACTCTTTTCAAGGCCCGATGAAAAAAGCAGATTAAGTGAAAAGGATTTGTATATTCTAAGGCGGCTGATCAACGAAAGAAGCACCATGTCCAACGATTCCGAATTGAGAACTGCCAAACTGATTGTTGAGAAACTGAAGAAAAAATACGATCTGTCCCATGTAGAAAATAAGAATGACTTTGATATAATAGAAGAAATTTATAAGGCCCATACTTATGAAAACCAGAAGTGAGCGCTTTGTTGAGCAGAAAAGATCCGATTGGAAAAAACTTCTGTCCATACTTACCTGTATATCCCAAAAGGGAAGCCAAAAACTCACTGAAGAGGAAGTCGAAGAATTTCCCCGTTTATACAGGAAAACATGTCAGGATTTAGCAGAAGCCCGAATGCTGGAGCTCTCTCCTGATGTTCTCGATTATCTCAACAATATGACAGGTCAGGCTCACCACTATCTCTACTTTATGAGACCTCTTACCAAGGGAGATCTAAAGAACTTTTTCTCCTCCTATCTTCCCGGTGTGATAGTACGGAACTATAAATACGTATTATTCGCTCTACTTCTATTTTGGGGATCAACTATTGCGACATATAATGCAGTACTCCAATCTCCTCAATTAGCTGAAAGCTTCCTTTCTTCGAGTGTTCTCCATTACGTTGAAGAGATGTATAGCGATTCTGTTGCCGATGGAAGAACTACGGGAGAAAGGGCTCAGATGTCCGCATTTTATATTCAACACAATACATCCATTGCATTTCTCTGTTTTGCTACTGGGATATTTCTAGGGTTGGGATCCATTTATTTCCTCATATACAATGGTGTTTTTCTCGGTACGAT
Organism: Spirochaetaceae bacterium; assembly: GCA_016744925.1. Classification (GTDB taxonomy): domain Bacteria; phylum Spirochaetota; class Spirochaetia; order DSM-2461; family DSM-2461; genus Spirochaeta_F. The sequence continues at coordinate 3,186 of JADGDJ010000291.1, read as the reverse complement.
TGTCGCTTATCTGACCAGTGTCGGTTTGGGTCCGCATATATGGGAGTTTATCACAGCCCACAGTTTTCTCGAATTGAATGCTATAGCCATTGCCGGTGCAGCGGGAATAAAGCTGGGAGTATCCATTCTTCAATCGTGGAGAAATTACTCGCCGGATTTTCTCCAAGATTCAAAAGGGGAAATATTGGCTCTTGTGGGAGCTTCGTCGATTATGCTTTTTTTAGCCGCAATGATTGAGGGAAATATTTCACCGTCCACTTTAGATTACAAATACAAAGTGATCATTTTTCTGATATCAACTCTGGTAGTACTTTTATATTTCATCGTTCTTCCTCTCTTTCAAAGGAGAAAAAATGATGCAGATTCCTAGCCCATCTCCTCGAAACAGAGAAGAGTTGATTGGAAAAAAACTGGAAATAATTCTACAGGAGCTCGACAGCGATAATCGGGAAATTTGGGATCTTCCCCCTTTCTTTCAAAAATTGATTGAGATTCTCCTGCAGATGAATGTTTTTTTTAAAATTATTTTTATTCTGCTTCTTCTAACCTTCATCGTCTTTGCTCTCTACAAAGTTTCCCGATTATTTATGAAAAATATTTCTTATGGTAAATTCACGGAACAGAGTAATGTTAAAAAAGAATCAGATGTTCAAACCGAGATAAATTACTTGAAAAGCGCATCGGAACAATCACTCCTAAAAGAATATTCACAAGCCATCATCACTCTTCATCGAGGTTCAGTACACAATCTGTTCGATAAAAATATTCTCACAAGAGGAAGAGATTACACAAACAGGGAAATTCATCAAATAATCTCCCATCAAGATACTTCAGAGGCTTTTTACATCATAGCTCTCAATGCAGAATTGATTACATTTAAGGGAAAAATAGCCCTTGCAGGAGAATATGAAGAGATGGAACAGCTTTTCAGGAGCTATTTTTTATGAATGTCAAAAAAATATCTCCATCAATAATCCTTTCTGCTCTGGGGATACTCATTATTATTGTCTTTCTAGCCATAACCGCCTCGGGATACAAAGGTCTGCTACCTGGTAGTAACCTTTATAAAAACAAATCCAATCACGGATTCTACGTTTTCTACAGACTTTTAGAAGAACTAGAGTATCAGGTTGAATTTGAAAGTGTTTATACGCTTCCCGATGGGACAGGAAATTCTATTGTATATCTGGATATGAATGATTATGAAGAAGAGGAGATCGGCAAACTGTCGAATTGGGTTTCATCGGGAAATAATCTCATCCTCTCCGGTGAATCTTCTGATCTTTTCTTCAACACAGAAACAACTGAAATAAGTAAAAAATCCAGTTTTATCTTTTCAGACAAGTCCTACAATAGCACATCTCATTTCAGGAGGAGTTTTCTAAAAAAACTCTGGAAGAAAAAAGTGCTCTCAGAAAATGAAAACGGACCTGTTATTGTTACAGTAGATTCGGGAAAGGGATCTCTGCTGCTTATTTCCGATATATCACTCTTTAACAACATAAACCTGCATGGGATCGATAATGCCTTTTTACTGGATAAACTCTTATCATCAGATGTTAGAGGGAAGATTTATTTAAGAGAAAAATTGTCAGAAGCAGTCTTTGATCCTTCACTGATCAAGGGGATATTTCAAGGGAGATTGTCTATTATCACAATACACCTGCTGTTAATATTTTTCTTCTTTCTGATTATGACTGGCAAAAGATTTTCCAAACCTCAGAAACTCAGTGGTAAAAAAAGACGAAAAATCTCTGAACATATAAAAGCGACAGGACTTTTTTATCAAAGAGCCGGAGCATCAAATTTGATAGAAAAAATTGATTCGGAATATTTCAGAACTGTTATTTGTCGAAATAGGAAACCATCGATTCTCAATGATACAGATTACAACATTTATTCAAGACCCTCGCCGGAACTTTCGGAAGAGGAGATTATTATTAAATTCAAGCAAAGAAACACACTGATCGAAAAAATAAGGAGCAGAAATAATGTCTGATTTTACGATAAAAGATATAAGCCGCATCGAGCATGAACTGAAAAATGAGTTAAAAAAAGTAATCATCGGTCAGGATGAAGTGATTGAAAATCTCATCATTGCTCTTTTCGCTGGAGGGCACGTATTGATTGAAGGGATACCCGGACTGGGAAAAACTCTTCTCGCATCAAGTCTCGCGTATGTTCTCAGCGGAGTTTATAAAAGGGTTCAGTTCACCCCGGATCTTATGCCCTCGGATGTTACGGGAACGACTGTGTATAATTCTGAACAAAATCTGTTTACAGTTAAAAAGGGACCGGTTTTTGCCAATCTTCTTTTAGCTGATGAAATAAATCGTGCCCCAGCTAAAACCCAATCATCCCTTCTCCAGGCGATGCAGGAAAAAGAGGTAACCATCGATGGTACAAACTATCCTCTAGAGGACTTCTTTATCTGTCTGGCCACGCAGAATCCCATTGAAATGGAAGGGACATATCCCCTTCCGGAGGCTCAGATTGATCGTTTTTTTATGAAACTGCTCATAAGCTATCCCACATTGGAAGATGAGCGTGAAATCTTAAAAAACTACAGAAAAGGATTTGATGCACAGAACCTGAAAAAATCAGGACTAAATGTCATTCTGAAAAAAGAAGATCTTCAGAAAATAAGCGAGACCCTTTCCGAAGTGCAGATAGAGGATAAAATCATTGATTACATTACTGATCTTGTTAGTGCCAGCAGAAATAGACAGGGAATTGAAGTGGGAGCCTCACCGAGGGGATCTATAGATCTTTTTAAAGCCTCAAGGGTAGTAGCGGCTATTTCAGGAAGAGAATTTGTTATTCCCGATGATGTTAAAAAAGTAGCCTTCCCCATATTGCGCCATAGAATTTTACTGGATATCGAATCGGAGATCGAAGGGATAAAAACCGACGAATATCTACAGAAAATAATCGATTCGGTTGAAGTCCCTCGATGACATTCACCCCTATTCCTTCAAAAAAACTGATGATACTCCTTCTTTTACCAGTACTGGGAGTACTGCTTTCAGTTTTTCTTCCCCTGAGTAGAAATTTAATTCTACTGGGTGATCTCATTATTCTTATATTGGTTTTCTACGATTTATATTGGGCATTTCAAAACCTGAACTTCCAAGTGAGTATCGACAGAGAAACATCTTTTTATATGAATCAGCCGGGAAATATTCT
>JADGDJ010000290.1:3108-5083 GCA_016744925.1 Spirochaetaceae bacterium | reverse complement strand
ATCAATATAGTCAAATAGAAATACCCGAGTTATACTTGTGCCATGTTACATATACTGCTGATTCTCTTCGCCTCCGGTTTATTTCTTTTACTGACGACTGTCGCCATTCTCTCCAAAATCGAGAAAGAAGATAAAGCCGCAGGACGGGCTATTGCAGCAGCATTTATTTTCCCGACACCTGTTGTACTATTATGGATTATTGATTTTCCCGGCAGGGACCTGATCTCATCTATACTTATGGGGCTCATTATTCTTTCTGCCGTAATAATTTTTATGCCCATTCCTATCCGTTATAAAAAAGCAAATGATAAACTCACTGATCAGTACGATGAACGAGATGTGGTATTCGTCAGGCATAAGTTGAAAGAAGGGACTGATCAGTTTGACCAATACTATGATAGAAGACCTGAGAAACTGGAACCAGATAACAAATATCGCATCGCTCCCGGATTGTTATCTCCATCCTCTTCAATGGCTGATCCCTTCATGTACAGCTCTGCTGCGGCCAGTTTTACAACTTGTGAGAATCTTATCGATATATGTGATGGTCCTGTTTCTGAGACACAGATACAAGCCAATCCGGCGGAATTGAGCCGTTATATTAAAAAATGGACAAAACACCTCGGCGCCCATTCTGTGGGCATTACCCTTTTAAAAAATGAGCATAAATACAGCATCGGTGGCAGGGGCGGGCAGTATGGAAAACCCGTAGAGAACAGTCATAAATTTGCCATCGCCTTTACAGTTGAAATGGATTTTGATTCTATCAACAAAGGACCGCAGGCTCCGGCGGTCATGGAATCGGCGAAGCAGTATCTCAATGCGGGAACCATAGCCGTTCAGCTCGCATCTTTTATCCGTAATCTGGGCTACGAAGCCAGAGCTCATATCGATGCCCACTATGAAGTGATCTGTCCCCTGGTCGCCCGCGATGCCGGATTGGGAGAGCTGGGCCGCATGGGGATTCTTATGACACCTACCCTGGGACCAAGGGTCCGGGTCAATGTCGTCACATGTGATATTCCTCTGATGATTGATGAGAGAAATTACGATGGTTCGATGATAGAGTTCTGCAGCCACTGTAAGAAATGCGCCGATGTCTGTCCCGGAAGAGCCATTTCACAGGAGGACCGGAAAATGTTTAACGGGGCATTGGGGTGGAAGATTGATCATGAGAAGTGTTTTACCTATTGGTGTAATACAGGAACTGATTGCGGTCGTTGTATGGCGTCCTGTCCCTATTCCCACCCCGATACATTGATGCACAATGTGATCCGTTATTTTATCAGACATGCGCCTGTCTTCAGAAGAATTGCTGCGACCATGGATGATCTGCTCTACGGCAGAAAACCAAAACCGATGGATCTGGAAGAGTGGGAAAAGGTTATGATTTCCAAGGATTAGGGTGTAGAAAACTCAATCAGAAACAGGGCATGTTGTGCAGTAATCCAGTCTTTGATGTATTGGATCTCCTCATCGACAGTTGTAAAATCACTTCTGTTCTCCCAGACACGGAAATCTCTATAGGTACTTCCCCATTTGTTAAAATCCGCCCTGGCGGCGGTTTCAATTTCAGCATACAAATCATCGATCTTATCTGTGAAATCACTCAATTCCAGTTCATTGCGTAATATGCTGTAATATCTGCTATCGTAGTTGCTCTCATAAGCCGGATCCCAAATCAAGCGATCGCTGATACCATTGATCGTCCTGTCGGGATTAAACCCGGAAGCACTTCTCTCCGTATCCCAGGACTGCCCGAAACTTTCGTTAAAATCCCATGGAATATAGTGCCACTTCCCATCAGATGGATCCTGATAGTGGTAAGAATTCTTTCCGTCCGAATCCCAGGCTTTCATAAAACAGACAAAAAACCACCAGTCGTAATAACTCTGAACATCGGCAATGGCATCAAATTCAGCAGCGAAATCGGCATCAGGTACTGAATTGATTGTATTAATAAACGATTCCAGGC
>JADGDJ010000290.1:0-3098 GCA_016744925.1 Spirochaetaceae bacterium | reverse complement strand
GATCCCTCTTCCCCGGCGACCGGTTCACCCATTTTTTTTTCAAATCCACTCAACAGGTCGCTTTTATCTCTGAAATCAACCTCATTGGTAGTCCCTTTGAAGAGTTCACCATCAGTGCTGTAACTATTACTCTCAATAAAATCTTCATTGATAAAGTCGACCACTGTGTAGAGCCCTTCATAGGATCCATTGGTGAAAACCTCGGCACTGGCTGTATTTATCTGAAAACTGTTGCCCATCAGATTCCACATAAAATAGGCAAGGCGATTGCGAATATAGGAATTGTCATCAAAATTCGAAACAAGAACTAGCTTTTGCTTATCCTCGAATGTTGAATTCAGGTCTGTATCACTGAAAAGATTATCATCGGGGAATTTTAGAGTGTAGCTTTTTTTGGGGTAAAGAGCCGTTTGTCCCCCCCGGATTTTCCCCTCAGCTTTGTAAGTTTCTCCTTTGTAAATAACCGTGATAGGAGCGTAAAAATCCTTGCTAATCGGTTTGGGGTGTATGTAGAAAACAGAGAGACCGTTGTGTGTGTATTCCTCTTCATCATAGGGAGAAACCAGGTCGTAGTCCATAAAAGAGCAGTTTGAAATTATGATTAAAAGGGGTAGAAGAAATGAATATTTTTTCATTAGAGTCCCAGTATCATTTTGAGAGTCAGTTTGTGGTCGTAAAATTTCAGATTTGAGGCATTTTCAAGCGAATAATAATAATTGGTGTGAAGATCCACCATCAGTTTTAGGTTGTCATTGAGGAAATAGGAGTTGAAACCCAATCCGGCAACCCATTTATCTTCAACGCCATCATATCCGACACGGTCATCGTAATAATCAAAATAGATCAACGGTTCAATATTGTTTATCCGGAGAGCCACAGAGGTAAAGACTGAGTGATTCCAATGGTAATTGTAATAGCGCTGTTCCAAATACTCAGAAAAGAAGCGAAAGGTGATATTCTCTTTTACATCAAAATCAAAATCGACAAAAAGTCCCTGTGAAATTATTTCATCCGTAGAATAGAGAATCTCATATCCTGTTTTGAAAAAATCCCTATTGAATTTCAGCTGTCCTGTGAAAATGTGATGACCAGTTTCGTTTTCGACAGAAAGTGTCCCCGAAGAATTATAAGCTCCCAGGCTATAACTGAAATCATTGAAAATCTTCTTCCCCGAAAGTCTTATTCCCACTGATCGCCCGGGAGCAATAAGATCCGAAGCCTCCGAATGATACATATTGGGTCTCGACATTTTGCCGAGGGAATTTTCTTCACCAAAAGGTATTTCAAACCGGCCTGCTCTCAGTTTCAGAGCATCAAAAAAAGTATATTGGCCATAGGCAGCTCTTAAAAATTGAACATTGTCCCCGTCTACTTCCGTATCAGAAAGATCGACAGAGACATGAAATTTCATCTTGTCCAGGTATTCCCCTTCGAGGCCTATTTTGCTATCTGTCAATTCGAATCCGGCTCTTCCGGGCAGAAGTGTCGCTTCATAGGAATAATCAATCCCGATAAGCAAATCCATTTCGACATCCAGTTTTTTGCCATCATAAATTTCGAAAGAGAAAAGGACGATCGATGATCCCAATAAATATAGAATTATTGATAAATAAATTCTTAAATTCATATCCGTATTATCATTTGTTTTAAATACTCGGTCAAGATACATGACTTATGTAATAATGCAACCATAATTTTATCTTTTATTACTGATCCTATCTCTTATGTCTTGTTAATTAAAATAGAACGATATATAAACAATCTTATGGATTTAAAAGAACTTTTAAACTACGTAGAATACGGACAAATTTCTCTTTTACAAGTATTTCTGAGACTATCGATTGCCTCTTTCTCGGGCTTTATTATTTCCAGGATATATAAATTATATCACCGTGATGATCTAGCAAATAGGGAGATGACACACACACTTATATTCTTAACCATCATCATAGCGAGTGCCATGATGATTATTGGAAATAACCTTGCCAGTGCATTTGGTCTGGTGGGTGCAGTTTCCATTATCAGGTTCAGGACTGTTGTAAAAAGTTCAAGGGACATGTCATTTGTTCTTTTTGCTGTCGTTGCAGGACTGTCATGCGGCTTGGGGTATCTTTTTCTTGCGTTGAGTGGACTCATATTTACAGCTATGGTTATGGTCGGGGTTTTTTTTGTACCCCGAAAAGCATATGAAAGTGGATATGAAAATTATAGCATCAAAATTGGATTCAAAGGCTCATTATTAAGCAGATCTGAAATTGAGTCAATTCTCGGAGAAGAGACCTATTCGTTTATATTTGATACCATGAAAATTGATGGTGAAAGAGTTTCTTTTACATATACCCTTTCTTTAAAAAGCATTGAGGTTATTGAAAAAATTATTGAGGCTATTGAGGCCCTAAGCCAGCTAGATAAACCAAAGATTCTTTTTACCCGAATGGATTAGACTCTAAATGAAACATCTATTTAAAAGAAAAGAAGAGAAGTTCGTTCTAACTCTTTCTCAAGCTAGCAATATTAAACACATAGCACGCCGTGGATTGGATTTTTCCAGTTTCAATCGTAATGGAATACTCACAGATATTAGAACCACTTACTTTGAAAATGATGCTTTTCTTGTCTATCATATGAAAAAAAGCCGACAGAAAAAAAGATATAAAATCAGGATAAGAGAATATGGTCGTGATGGTGAATTTGAAACAAATGTATGGGTTGAACTAAAGGAAAAAGTTTTCGGACAAGGCTACAAAAGCCGTTTTAAGATAGATCGAAAATATATCGATGATTTTATTAATGGAAAAGATGTTTATAGTCATGTTAAAAAAAAGAATAAAGGTATAGAGGAAAAGTATCTCTCTGTTCTATATAATCGGATTCAAAAATTGATTATTGAAAAGAAATTTTATCCCCGCCTCGTTATGCAGTATCAGAGACTGGCTCTTCAGGAAGATAATGCGAAAGGCATACGTCTGACATTCGATTATAATTTGAAAGGTGGAATCCTCAATCAGGGCGATAAGCTTTTTCACGAAATTGAAAAGCCAGAATATTTTGACAAATATAAATCTATCGTAGAGTTGAAAATCGGGAGTTCTTATCCT
>JADGDJ010000034.1 GCA_016744925.1 Spirochaetaceae bacterium | reverse complement strand
ACATTGACTATGAGTTTTTTTAGTTCTTTTACAATTCCACTATTGAGAATATCTCTTCTATTGAGGATATAACCCAGGGCCAGTATTAAAAAAATCGGTATAAATCGGGAAATTATTTCTATCATGTTTTTATTGTGAATATTAAAAAACTATTTGTCAATTGTGACTATAATAAAGACAAGGAGTCTTAAATGTATATTGCAGATGAAAAACGATATGATAATATGAAATATAGATATTGCGGTAATAGCGGTCTCAAGCTGCCGATCCTCTCTTTGGGTCTATGGCACAATTTCGGTCATACAACCTTATATGAAAATTCCAGACAATTGATTTTAACGGCATTTGATCACGGGATCACCCATTTTGATCTGGCCAACAACTATGGCCCCCCTCCGGGATCTGCAGAGGAAAACTTCGGAAAAATCCTCCATGAGGATCTCTCCTCTCATCGTGATGAACTTGTCATCTCTTCAAAAGCGGGTTATCTCATGTGGCCCGGACCATATGGAGAGTGGGGTTCTCGGAAATATCTTCTGTCCAGTCTGAATCAGAGTCTTAAGAGGATGAAGCTAGACTATGTGGATATATTTTATTCCCACAGATACGATCCGAATACTCCTCTTGAAGAGACTATGGGTGCTCTGGCAACAGCTGTAAAAAGTGGTAAAGCTCTTTATGCGGGAATTTCTTCTTATTCTGCAGAAAAGACAAAAGAGGCAACGAAGATTCTCAAAAGTATGGGAGTTCCCCTTCTGATTCATCAGCCTTCTTATTCCATGCTTAATCGCTGGGTGGAAGGGGAATTACTCGACACTCTGAAAGAGGAGGGGATCGGCTGTATCTCATTTTCTCCATTGGCTCAGGGATTGTTGACATCCAAATATCTCAAAGGTATTCCCGATGATTCGAGAGCCAGTATCGGAGGTAGTTTTGTTAAGGAAAGGTATTTGTCTCAAGAGAATATCAACCACATTAAAGAGCTGAATAAAATAGCACGGAATAGAGGTCAAAGCCTCGCTCAGATGGCTCTGGCATGGGTTGTGCGGCAGGAAGCTGTCACCACTGTATTGATTGGAGCGAGCCGCCCAGAACAGATAAAAGAGAATTTAAAAGCTTTTGACAATATTCAGTTCTCCGATGAAGAATTGAAAAATATTGATAAATACGCTCTCGAAGGTGGCATCAATCTCTGGGCAGAGTCCAGCCAATTCTGATCTTAGAGCATATTAAGGTCCGTGTGAGGGGCAGCGCCGGGTCTGGTGCAGTTCATTCCCGCGGTCCGGAGAAAATCAAAAATCTTCTATCAGTGATTCAATATCATTTTTATAAACTGGTTTAGTTAAAATCCGGTAATCTCTAGTGGGAAATCTCTTTTTCAAGTCAGCCCTGAAGAACTGTGAATCTCCCATAGCCGTTATAAAAATAATTTTGGCATTTTCGTCGTATGCATAAATCTCTTCAGCCGCATCGGGGCCGGTTTTTATGTTCATATTGTTGTCGAGGCTTATATACGAAGGATTTCTCTTTTTATAGGAAATGACAGCAGATTCTCCGTTGTCCACGTAATCAATTACATTGAACCTCAAATCATTGAAATATTTTGACAGGTAAAACTGAACGTAGAGTGAATCATCTGTAATTATTATCGACTTCCCTTCCGGATTCCGGCCGGTCAGATTCTTTAATCGTGCGGATATAAAAGCCTTTTTTTCCTCTTTTCTCTCTTTGCGGATATCTGTAAGGACAGTCGTAAAAACAGCAGAGTCCATATGGCTTATATCGTCTCGTCCCTGTAGCGTGTAGAGAGTTCTATAGGATTCTGCTTTGCCTTTTATTCTGTCCATAGGCATTTCAAACCAAACTGACATCTCATTGAGCATAGCATCAAAGTCCTCGACTCTATAAGGGGGCAGATGTATGCAGAAGATAGCACCACCTGTGGGATTATCCGTGATGGAGAGAGAGCCGCCTTCCTGTTGTATTATGTTGTTTGTTATCCATAAGCCTCGGCCGCTGCCCTCAATTTTTACTGTTTCTTCTCTCCTGTAGAATTTTTTAAAGATCCTCTTTTTTTCCTCATCGGGTATACCTATCCCCGAATCAATAATGCTTATTATTATCTCTTGATCCTTTTCTACGACTATTCTGACATCATTCTCCTCCCCGGTATATTTCAAGGCATTTTCTATGAGGTTTGAAACGGCATTTTTAAAAAGAGCAGATGTCTGCACAAATAGAAACTCCGGAGAGACAAAATTCACTTTGATCCTGTCGTGCTCAATGAGAGGAATCCGTTTGGAAGTTACTTTTATGTCTTCCATCAGTTCAACAATTGAAATGATTCGCTTTTTCGAGGACATTATCCCTGTTGCTTCTGTGATCAGTTCCTGTATGTCTGTTACTGAGTCGTTTATTGATGATTTCAGTTTTTGATCACCCACCTGATCAATCTCGTATTTTAAGCTGATGAAGTGATTCTTCGTATCGTGAGAGAGAATATCGAGACTCGTTTCGAGAATAGCGCCTTGTTCTCTCAGTTTTATAGTCCGTTCATCTACAGTTTTTTCTATCTTGTTATAGGACTTTTGAAGTTGTGCTTCCGCCAGTTTCTGCTTCTCAATAATATCGCCGTAATCCATTTTTATCAGAGCCAGAGCTTCGTAGAGCTTTTTATAGGGATTATTCTCTTTTAGTTTAATTTCCGGAATACTGCTGTCTTCGAGATCCCAACTCAATTCGCTGATAAAATAAAGGAGATTATTAATTTCATCGTGTTCATCTATAATATTTACTCTTGAAGGGAGATTTTTGTTTTCAAACAAAGAGAGCGCTTTTGATACAGCAATACCGTAATCTTTGCAGAAAACCAGGGGGAAATTCGATGGATGAACTTTTTTACCCAACTCTAAAGTCCATCTGATAAATGCAGGACCATTATATGCGAAAAGACCCAGTAAATATCCCCTCTCCTGTTCCTCCATGAGTGAATCTGTAAAAATGATTCTGTTGCTTTTGGAAATTCTCCCTTTCAAACCCGAGTAATCTTTTAATTCAATGTGTTCTGTCTCATAGAGACCCATATATTTAAGAAATTCTCTACGGCAATCGAGAAATCTTTCCATTCCTACACCTTCGCTGTTTCCTCTGGGTAGGGACAGGATTATATTTTTCCCAAGGAGCATAAACGAAACGGAATAGATTTCAGTCAGTTGTATATCTTCCCATTCGGGATAAGTTTTAATCGAGAGTCCGCTGACAGGGCAAGTATTCATATTAATAATTATGAGTCTATCTTCTACTCTTGTCCTCTTTTTTTAGTTTTTTTTCAAAATCACAGGGACGACAATAAATGGCAAGGTAAAGTAAAGTATTATGAAAGGTTTCGGAAAGAAAATAGATTATTCCTTATTGACTAAAAAATAGATGCGAAAGATAATAGTAAGCATAACGAAAGAATAAATAAATAATAATGAAAAAATACAGGAGTTGTTATGGCTGATAAGGTGTTAATGCCGAAACAGGGTAACTCGGTTGAATCATGTATCATTGTATCGTGGTTGAAAAAAGAAGGTGATGCTGTTTCCGCAGGAGATATTATCTGTGAGGTAGAGACAGATAAGGCGACAATCGAAGTGGAATCAAGCTTCGAGGGAACAATGCTGAAAACTTTTTACGAAGAGGAAGCCGATGTACCCGTTCACAATCTGATCGCACTGATCGGAGAGCCCGGTGAAGATATAAGTATGTATTCTGCCGATGAGGATAATGGTGACGATCCGGTACAGGAAGAAAAAAAAATATCTGTAGAAGCCGAAGTCATCGAATCTGCTCCTGTTGTTGCAGCGGTTGAAGAAGAGGGTAAACGTCTTGGTTCTCCCCGGGCTATGAATCTCGCTACTTTTAAAGGGCTCGATATCCGAACTGTACAGGGCACAGGTCCTGAAGGTCGAATCATTGAGAGAGATATTCTCGCTTTGACTAAAGATTACCCGTCAATATCCCCGGCGGCTATAGAAGAATTATTGAAATCCGGTAGACCCATGCCTGTAAAAGGAAGTGGGATTGGCGGACGTATTCTCCTTGATGATGTTCAAAACAGTAGTGTTGTTGAGTCATCCTCCATGGCAATTCCTGTAGTTAAAGGAGATTTCCCCGGACCGGTTAATGAAGTTAAAGTCCGCGGCATACGAAAAATTACAGCTCAGCATATGTTTGATTCACTTTCAATGACAGCTCAACTAACACTCAATTCATCAGTTGACGCCACAGCTCTATTGGCATTGAGAAAGAAGTTTAAAAACAGCGAAGAATCTTTGGGATTGCAGAAAATAACCATCAACGATCTTATTCTTTATGCCGTAGCGAAAACACTTCCTCAATTCCCTGAAATGAATGAACATTTCCTGGGGGATAAAATTGTACAGTTTGAAAAAGTTCATCTCGGCTGTGCTGTCAATACGGAACGAGGGCTGTTGGTTCCGGTCATCAAAGATGCCGGATCCTATTCTCTGAGAGAACTTTCTGGAAAAGGGAAAGAATTGTTCAGCGCCGCAGCGGAAGGGAAATCCAATCCCGATGATCTCGCCGGAGGAACTTTTACTATCACCAATCTTGGATCTATGGGAATTGAGAGTTTCACTCCTGTTCTCAATAAACCGGAAGTGGGAATCCTGGGTGTATGTTCTGTCAGTTTAAAGCCTGTTCAGGTCGATGAAGAAGTCCGGTTTATTCCACATATGGGACTATCCCTTACTTTTGATCACCAGGCGGTAGACGGTGCACCGGCAGCAGCTTTTCTGAAAGCTCTTGTAAGCGCAATAAAAAATATTGATCTGCTTATGGCAATGTAAGAGGTAAACCAATGTACGATATTATAATAATCGGAGCAGGACCCGGCGGTTATGTGGCTGCCGAAAGAGCCGGTGCCCGAGGTAAAAAAGTTCTTATAATTGAGAAAGAGCATCTGGGAGGCGTTTGTTTAAACAGAGGTTGTATTCCCACAAAAAGTCTGCTCAATTCTTCTAAACTGTATAAAAAAGCCAAAAGCAGCACTCAGTACGGAGTCCACGCGGAGAATGTAACTTTTAATCTGTCTGAGGCCATGGCATGGAAAGAAGAAGTTATACAAAACCTACGAAGCGGTGTGGCATTTCAGATGAAACACAATAAAGTGGATGTTGTTGAAGGTGATGCCATTTTCAGTAGTGGTAAAAAAGTAACTGTAAACGGGAAAGATTATGAAGGTGAGAACATCATTATCGCTACCGGCTCCAGCCCTTTTGTTCCACCCATACCGGGAGCTGACGGTCCACTTTGCAAAACGAGCCGAGAAGTACTGAACCTGGAAAAACTGCCAGCATCGGTCGTTGTTATTGGTGGGGGAGTCATTGGACTCGAATTCGCCTCTTTTTTCTCCAATCTGGGGATAGAGACAAATGTTATCGAGATGATGGATGAGATTGTCCCCTTTATGGATAAGGATCTTGCTAAAGTCATGCGCCGGGAAATGAAAGTCATTAACTTTCACCTCAAATCTAGAGTCGAAAAAATCGATGGATCTAAAGTACATTATACGGACAAAAAGGGAAAAGCAGCCATTATTGAAACGGAGCTGATCATTCTGGCCGTGGGAAGAAAGCCCAATATTGATAGTTTGAAAGATTCAGGTCTCGATATTGAACGCGGCCGGGTAAAAGTTGACGATAGAATGAAAACCAACCTTCCCGGAGTTTATGCTGTCGGTGATGTAACGGGAGAATCTCTTCTGGCTCACAGTGCTTCCCGAATGGGTGAGGTCGTGGTCCAACAGATCTGCGGTGTTGATGATCACATGCGTTACAATGCTGTTCCCTGGGCCGTATATACATACCCCGAAGCAGCGGGTTGCGGCTTAACCGAATCTGAGGCTAAAGATAAGGGGATCGATGTTAAAACTGCATCAATGCAGATGAGAGGAAATGGTCGGTTTTTCGCTGAAAACGGAAAGTCCGGCGGACTCTGTAAAGTTGTGGTGGATGCAAAGAGCGATGTCCTTCTCGGTGTACACCTTCTGGGAGCCCAGTGCAGTGAAATGATTGCCGGAGCGGCAGCCATGATAGAAGCGGAACTGAGGGTCAGTGAAATCAAAGAGATCATCTACCCTCATCCTTCGGTTTCAGAAATCATCAAAGATACTCTGTGGATGCTATAGAAGCATGTTAACCAGTAAAGACGCAAGATTTTGCGTCTCGTGAAAAGAGACCTCAGAGCAATATAAACTGGCTTTGCCAGAATCTGTATATTGTTCACTGCTGCGAGTCTCGCAGCTTTTGTCTCAATTACACAGATGCACAAAGTGCATCTCTTAAGGAGAATTAAAATGCCAAGATCACAAGCGGTAGACCCCATAGCGATAAGAAAATCAGAAGTTTTAAAAATAAAGGATATCCCCGTAAACCAGTACAAACCGGATATCAAAAAAGAGCTTAAGAAATATGGTGAAAAAGGTCTGAAAAATATCTATTATGATATGTTGATGATCCGCGAATTCGAGATGATGCTCAATTCTATTAAAACCGAAGGTTCCTATCAGGGTATTACTTATAATCATAGAGGACCGGCTCACCTTTCTGCAGGACAGGAATCAGCAGCGGTCGGACAGAGTTACAATCTCACAGCCGATGACTTTATTTTCGGTTCCCACAGATCTCACGGAGAAATCCTCTCTAAATCTTTTTCCGCTATCAGACAGATGGGAGAAAAAGATCTTACAGGGATTATGGAGAACTTTTTCGGTGGAGACTGCTTGAAAGTCGTCGAAAAGGGATTTAAAAATGGAGATACTTCCGATCTGGCTGAAAATTTTATTCTCTACGGAGCACTGGCTGAAATCTTTGCAAGATCTACTGGATTCAATAAAGGTCTCGGTGGTTCTATGCATACATTTTTCTCTCCCTTCGGAAGTATGCCCAACAACGCTATTGTCGGTGGTAGTGCCGACGTGAGTATGGGTTCCGCTCTCTATAAAAGAGTTAATAGGAAAAAGGGAATTGTCATCGGTAATATCGGAGATGCCTCTCTCGGTTGTGGTCCTGTTTGGGAAGCTCTCTCTATGGGATCTATGGATCAGTACAACACACTCTGGGATAAAGATCTCGGGGGAGCACCGCCATGGATGCTCAACATCTTCAATAACTTTTACGGAATGGGTGGACAGACTTCCGGTGAGACTATGGGATACGGTATGGCCGCCAGAGTCGGAGCAGGAGTCAATCCCGACAATATGCACACTGAAAGAGTCGATGGTTTCAATCCTCTCGCCGTAGCGGATGCTATGGAGAGAAAGAAAGAACTTCTTCTTGCGGGGAAAGGTCCTGTCTTTATGGAGACAATCACATACAGGTTATCGGGACATTCACCTTCCGACGCGGCTTCTTATAGAACAAAAGAAGAGATGGATGCTTTTAAAGAGCACGACAGCCTATTATCTTATGGTGCTTATCTCCTTGAAAATGGCGTGATCACTGAGAGCGAACAAGGTGACATGAAGGCAAAAATTGTTGATAAAATCACCAATACTATGTCTCTTGCCATCAACGATGAAGTTTCTCCCCATGTGAATGGAGCCTTCATCGAATCGGTTATGTTCTCAAATGGAAATGAACCTAAACTCGACGATAGAGAGCCGGAAGTTCTTCTTCCCAAAGAAGAAAATCCCATGGTTAAAACCAATGCGAAAAAAAATAGATTCGCTTATGATGAAAAGGGTAAGCCCTATTCAGCAGCGAGAACATTTACACTGAGAGATGGTCTTTTTGAAGCCATGATTCACAGATTTTACGAAGATCCTACAATGATTGCTTATGGTGAAGAGAACAGAGATTGGGGGGGCGCATTTGCCGTATATCGCGGTTTGACTGAGGCTCTTCCCTATCACAGATTGTTCAACTCTTCCATTTCGGAAGCGGCTATTGTCGGTAGTGCCGTCGGTTATGCCATGAGTGGTGGACGTGCCGTGGCCGAGTTGATGTACTGCGACTTTATGGGACGTGCTGGTGATGAGATTTTTAACCAGATGCCCAAGTGGCAGTCTATGAGTGGTGGCGTTCTCAAAATGCCTCTTGTACTACGTGTTTCTGTAGGTAATAAATACGGAGCTCAGCATTCACAGGACTGGACTGCGTTGGCTGCTCATATTCCCGGATTGAAAGTTATGTTTCCCACGACGCCTTACGATGCCAAAGGGATGCTAAACCTCGCATTGAGAGGGACTGACCCGGTCATCTTCTTCGAAAGTCAGAAACTCTATGGAATCGGAGAGATGTTTGAAACAGATGGTGTTCCAGAAGGGTATTATGAAGTGGAAGAGGGCGAACCGGCTATCAGAAGAGAGGGGAAAGACCTCACTATTTTGACAATTGGATCAACTCTCTACACAGCTCTGGATGCGGCGGAGAAACTCAACAGTGAGCATGGCGTTGAAGCGGAAGTGATCGATATGAGATTTATGAATCCTCTCAACTATGAGAAAATTATAGCCTCTGTAAAGAAAACCGGTAAAATACTGCTCGCTTCCGATGCCAGTGAAAGAGGATCTTTCCTTCATACAACAGCATCGCATATTAGCAGACAGGCTTTTGATTATCTCGATGCACCTCCTGTAGTTGTAGGAGCCATGAACTGGATCACACCTCCTGCAGAAATGGAAGAGTTCTTCTTTCCAAGTGCAGACTGGATGGTTGATGCTGTTCACGAGCAGATTCTCCCTCTGAAAGGTTACAGCTCAAAGAGTAATCAGACTAACGGGGAACTTATGAGAAGAAATAGAGAAGGTGTTTAGGCTTACTTTAAATAATTACCACCCTGACCGGAATTAAGATAAAGCGGGTGACACGCCAGTGGCGGGATCCTGCTTTTATTCTGACAAATGGAGATAAAATGGATAGTATAACTTTTGAAAACTTAAATGACAAAATCGGAAATACAACTGCTAACCACAGGAATAATGAGGTGAATAATCATGTTCACACCAGCTATTCATTCAGTCCCTATACTCCGGCCGGGGCGGCTTTTCATGCATGGAAAGCCGGACTTAATGCGGTGGGTATAATGGATCACGATAGTATATCCGGCGCCGATGAAATTATTGAATCCTGCAAGATAATCGGAATTGCCTCTACGGCTGGATTCGAAGTCCGGGTCAATATGAACGGTACCTCTATGTTCGGTAAAAAACTCAATAATCCCGATTCAAAAAATATCGCCTATATGGCAGTTCACGGAATTCCACAATCGCGATTTGGTGAAGTGGAAGAGTTTCTCGCACCGCTCTGTGTACAGAGAAATAAGAGAAACAGGAAGGAAGTTACCAAACTCAATCAGCTGATCAGTGATTTTTCCATTGAACAGATAGATTTCGATAAAGATGTCTATGCTCAGTCCAATGCGGCTATCAAGGGAAGCATCACAGAACGACATATTCTCTATGCTCTGGCAGTGAAAATTACAGATAAATTCGGACTGGGAAGTGATACTGTCACTTTTCTTGAACGAAATATGAACGTGGAACTCTCGGAAAAGATCCGAAATATTCTTCTCGATGATCAAAATCCGCACTATTTGTATGATCTTCTGGGAGTGCTCAAATCAAATTATCTTCCGGAATTTTTTATTCAACCAGATCTGAGTGAGTGCATCAGTGTACAGACTGTTGTTGATTTTGCCAATTCTATCGGTGCTATCCCTGCTTATGCTTATCTCGGTGATATTAACAATAGCGCCACAGGGGATAAAAAAGCAGAAAAATTTGAAGATGACTTCATCGAACCCCTTTTTGAGGAATTAAAAAAAATCGGATATAAAGCCATTACCTATATGCCTCCCCGCAATACAAAAGAGCAGTTGAAAAGAGTTCAGTCACTCTGTTCTCATTTGGGTTTTATGGAGATAAGCGGAGTGGATATAAACTCCTCGAGACAGTCATTTAATTGTCCCGAAGTGTTAGATCCTGATTTTTCTCATCTCATAGATTCTACCTGGGCTTTGATCGCTCACGAAAAATTGACAGAAATTGACAGTAAATACAGTCTTTTCAGTGAAAAAAATCCATTGTCCGGCCTTTCTCTAGAGCAGAGAATCTTCATCTACAGTAAAGCCGGTCGAAAATTGAATCCCCGAAATCCTCAGTTGACTGAGGAAATCAGAGAAATTTTGAAAGATAGATAAAGCGGGCGACAGGTTTTGTCGGGGACCCGCTATTAGTCGAGGAAAGAGAATATTTTATGAAACAAAGTGTAGAGATAGCAGCTCAGCTGCGTGGATTGACATACAGTGAAGGAAAATCCTTCAAAGTGAATTTTACATCTGATCTTCAGGTCTCCGGTGATAGGACAATCAACATCGCAGGATTGGACGATCTGGAAGAGAAACTTACAGCACAAATTAAAACATATGTGGGTGATAAAGGTATATTTCCTGAGATCGTCAATATCGACGGTTTGGGAAGTTATATTCTCTCTCCACTCAGTGGCGATAAGAATGTCCTCTGTGGAAAAATCTCAGTGGTCACTGGTGGTGCACAGGGATTTGGAGAGGGGCTGGTAAGAGATCTGGCCGCTTCGGGAAGTATTGTTTTTATTGCCGATCTGAACTTGGACGGTGCGCAGAAACTTGCCGATGAACTAAATAAAGATTTTGATACAATAATGGCTTATGCCGTGTCGGTAAATGTGTGCGACGAAGAATCTGTAGAAAAGATGATTGAAGAGATCGCCTTGAAAGTCGGCGGGATTGATATCTTTATCAGCAATGCGGGAGTACTCAAAGCAGGCAGTGTCAAAGAGATGTATCTAAAGGATTTCAACTTTGTAACGTCTGTCGATTACACGGGTTATTTCATCTGTACAAAATTTGTAGCACGACTGATGGCTCACCAGAATAAGTTCGCAGAAGGAATCTTGTCCGATATTATACAGATAAATTCCAAATCCGGTCTCGAAGGATCCAATAAAAACGGAGCTTATGCAGGAGCCAAATTCGGCGGTCTGGGATTGACACAGAGTTTTGCCCTGGAACTGATAGAGGATAATATTAAAGTCAACTCCATATGTCCCGGAAACTTTCTAGATGGACCGCTCTGGTCGGATCCGGACAGGGGATTATTTGTACAATACCTCAACACGGGTAAAGTTCCCGGAGCGACGACTCTTGCAGAAGTGCGGGCTTTTTATGAGGCTAAAGTTCCCATGAAGAGGGGCTGTACCACGGAAGATGTTATGAAAGCTGTGCGTTATATTGTCGATCAACGCTACGAGACGGGGCAGGCTGTGCCTGTCACCGGCGGCCAATTAATGCTCAAGTGATCAACTGACCACCACTAGTTTCGTTGGCCAACTGCTCAAGTAATAGAGATACTATTCGCAGTTGGCCGCCTTGCTATTGAAGCCCAGTTGATCACTTGGAGGTTGTACCAATTCGATGGATTTATGGGGAATGCGCTTCGCTGTTCCTACATTTCGTATTTCGAGAGGATGGTTGCTATTGTGCCGTCATTGTGCATTTCGGTGAGGATGTTGTTCACCTGATCCAGAATTGTGATGTGAGGGGAGCTTTTACTGATGAGGATGTAAAAACGGCTCTCTTCTGCTATTCCCCCGGTTTTAATTATTTTTGATTCGAGACCCAGGTCTTTGATGATCGAGTCGGCGATTTTGCTTTCCTCTATAAGGATGTCTGCACGGCGGTTTGCCAGCATCTGATACATCCCCTCATTGTTTTTTGCGTAATCTACAGGGATATTTTTGCTTTCTAAGACATTTTTTGCCCATCCATTTCCCAGGTAGGATATTACTGATAGATTATTTTCCTCTATTTCTTCAGTTTTCTTTAATGTGTTGATCGTTTCAATATCCTTATGATCTGAATATGTGTATATATTCAGTCGTTTGATTAGGACGGCTTCATTGGTCCTTATGGCATATTCAAGCCTATCATCGGTGGCCGTTGTAACGAGGATATCGGCTTGTCCCTGCTCAACCATCATCTGGCAGCGTTTCCATGGTAAAATGGAGATGTCCAGTGCGATTTCAAGTCTATCCTCAAAAGCTTCTGTAACGATTTCATAAAAAAATCCTGCTATTTCTCCATTCTCAGTTTTATAGTTTGCCGGTGGATAATCTGTGAATACCCATGATATGTGGTTTTCGCCGCAGAGATGCATAAGAACCAAAAATAAATATAGGGTGAAGAGTATTATTCTACGGTGGATAACTAATAAGAAATAAAATTTATCCATATTTTAAGCATAGATCTTCGGTGGAATTAATCAAGGTTTTCTCAATGAGAATAGTATTCCATTTCAGATCTATTGATTTTTTTCTCAAAGTAAATGTCAAAAATTATTGACATAGTGTATAATCTATATTACCTTATGTAAAGAAAGTCATGCCTTTGGTATGTTGTATTAGACATGAGGAGTGTTCAATGTCAAATGAGGAAAAGAGATCTATTATTTCAATTATCAGTGTTTCTGTTGTTTATATTATCTATTGCATTTTTGTATTCGGGAGGTTCACCAGCGGCAGCTTTGATCCTGTTGAGGATCTCAGTACATGGGGTCTTATCATTTTGGGTTTTATTCCTGTTCAGATTATTATCAATATTGTTATTTCAATATTATATTCAATTGTCCATGCGGTTGTTACCAGAGAGGAAGATGATTCTGAGATGGTCGATGAACGGGATAAGGTTATCAGGTTGAAAGCAAACAGCGCCGCCTATATGGTTGTCGGTGTTGGTTTTATGCTTTCTGTGATTACTGTCGCTATGGGGTTCCCGGTTTTTATTATGCTTAATATTGTGTACCTGGCCTTTAATCTGGCAGAGATAATTGGAAGCTCTATTCAGCTTAGATTCTATAGAAGGGGATTCTGATATGGCTCAATGTTCAATAAGTAACAATATTAGAAGATTGCGATTTGATCATGATGAGATGACGCAGAAAGTGCTGGCGGAAATGGTGGGTGTTACAAGGCAGACAATCGTCGCTATTGAAAAGGGTAAATACTCTCCCACTCTTGAGCTTGCATTCAAAATATCACATGTTTTCAAAATGCCTCTCGAAGAGGTTTTCAGTTATATTAAAAATGAAGAGAAAGGAGATACTAAATGACTATTCTAGTTGTTGGAGCAACCGGGGCTACCGGTCGATTACTTGTGAATCTGCTTCTAAAAGATGGACACAAGGTTAAGGTTATAGCTAGATCACCGGGGAAACTGGCTGAAGCGATACTCAACAATGCAAATCTGACTGTTATTCCCGCGGCTGTTCTCGATCTTGACGATGCTCAGTTGAGAGAGTCTGTTCGGGATTGTGATGCTATCGCATCCTGTCTGGGACATAATATGAATTTCCGGGGCATTTACGGCAAACCTCGACGATTGGTTACCGATGCTCTTATTCGGCTCACAAATGCTGTAAAAGTGGAAAATAGCGGAAAAGTAGTAAAATATGTTTTGATGAATACTACCGGTAACCGAAATCGCGATCTTATAGAGAAAATATCCTTTGGTGAAAAAATTGTTTTTTGTCTTGTCCGATTACTTCTGCCTCCCCATTCAGATAATGAGAAGGCTGCGGATTTTCTCAGGCATTTTATTGGACAGAATGATCATGAACTTGAGTGGGCGGTGGTCCGTCCTGACAATCTCATTGATAGTGATGTTGTCTCTGAACGAGAGGTGTTTTGCTCTCCTGTTAGAAGTGCTATTTTTGATGCCGGCCAGACTAGCCGAATTAATGTGGCTCGATTTATGGCGGATCTCATCTCTGATAGTTCATTATGGGATCAGTGGAAGGGACAGATGCCGGTTCTATACAATAAATAAAAGAGGAGGGGGTATCCCCTCTTCTTAAATAGTCTAAGCTAAATTTCTCTCATATCGACAATTTTCTCTGTAAAGGGTTTCACTGCATTGATCAGAGCTTCTTCTGTAATATTTTTTACTTTTACAATGGAGTATCGATTAGTAGCGTTTTCGCCCAGTAGAGCTCCGAAAGAGACTATGTCTCCTCCCGCTTCGGCGATAGCACTGGAAAGCTGTGCCAGTTCTCCCCGTTTTTCCGGAGTTAGCAATGTCATCCTCCAGCCCTTTTCTCTTGCACCGAATAGTTCGATAAAAACATGAAAGAGATCCGACTCCGTGATAATTCCCACGAGCAGGCCATTGTCTACGATGGGCAGCCCCCCGATGTCGTTGTCGGCCATGATACGTGCCGCATTTTCCAGTGGTGTGTCGGAATCAACAGAAATAACCTCTTTGGTCATTACGGATTGTACTTTTAGTTTAGACATGAGATTCGATATTTCAAAAACATCGAGGGTTGTCGCCTTCGATGGAGATGCGTAGAGTATATCCTTTTCCGTTATTATTCCCAGAATTTTATTATTCTTATCAACAACAGGTAAACGGTGAATATTTTCTTTTTTCATTATTTCTCTGGCTTCTGGAACTGGTGTATCGGGAGTTACGGTCATCGGGTTTTTTGTCATTCTGTAAGTAACTTGCATTTTTGCCTCCTAGGCAGATATGAATTGATACTGAAATTCTAAGATGTAATTCAACTGTTGGCAATTTAATATTTTTTACTTTTTATTCTCAGGGAGTAAATTGGGAAGTCTTGACAAAAAAACATTAACGAAAGATAATAGAAAGCATAACGAAAGTAATGATAAATCAATATGTAAATATTAGGAGTCTATATGAAAACAAAAGCAGTCCGTTTATATGGTAAAGAAGATCTGAGACTGGAAGAGTTTGAGCTTCCGGCTATAAAAGATGGCGAAATCCTTGCTCATATTGTTTCCGACAGCCTCTGCATGTCTTCCTACAAAGCGCAAAGTCAGGGATCGGATCACAAAAGAGTTCCCGATGATGTTGCTGATAATCCGATAATTATAGGCCATGAATTTTGTGGAGAAATTGTAGAAGTGGGTAGCAAATGGTCATCAAAATTTAAAAGCGGCGACCGTTTCTCTATACAGCCCGCGTTAAATTATAAAGGCAGCCTTGAAGCGCCCGGTTATTCTTTCCAGTATATCGGTGGAGATGCCACTCATATTATTATTCCCGAAGAGGTTATGATAATGGATTGTCTTCTACCCTACGAAGGTGAGTCCTTTTTTATGGGATCACTGGCTGAGCCCATGTCCTGTCTTGTCGGGGCTATGCATGCCAATTACCACATAAAGCAGGGCACTTATATTCATGAGATGGGAATTGTCGACGGGGGCAGTATGGCTATCCTCGCCGGTGTCGGTCCCATGGGTCTGGGACTGATTGATTATGCCATCCATTGTGAAAGAAAACCCGGCAGATTGGTTATCACTGACATTGATTCAGCCCGACTCGATAGAGCCGCATCAATTTACACTGTTGAAGAAGCCCGTAAAAATGGAGTTGAACTGGTGTATCTCAATACTGCAGAAGTGGAGAGCCCCATTGAGAAGCTTTTGGAGATCAATAAGGGTGGGGGATACGATGATGTTTTCGTCATGGCTCCTGTTAAACCTGTTGTAGAGCAGGGTGATGCCATACTCGGAAAAGACGGGTGTCTCAATTTCTTTGCCGGCCCATCAGATCAGAGTTTTTCCGCATCTATGAATTTTTACGATGTCCATTATGCTGCACACCATATTGTTGGAACAAGCGGTGGAAATACTGATGATATGAAGGAATCTCTAAAAATGATGGCTGCAGGTCTTATTAATCCTGCGGCAATGATCACACATATTGGAGGACTGGATTCTGTTTCGGAAACTACGAAAAAACTTCCTAAAATACCTGGCGGTAAAAAACTCGTCTATACAAATATTAAAATGGATATGACAGCTATTTCTGATTTCCGCGAGAAAGGGACATCCAGCAGCTTATTCAAAGATCTTGCTGATCTTGTTGATAAAAACAATGGTCTCTGGTCAGATGAAGCGGAAGCCTATTTATTAAAACACGCTAAATCTATTTAATTTCCTGTTTATACAACGGTTTCCATCTTTGGGAACCGGTTTTTTATGGGATATTGTTCAGCTGTTAACTACTCGCCTGCTGGCAGTTTTTGTTCGGTCCTGCCATCAGGATTTCATGAGTCCCGGGATTCGTTTGGTTGATTTACACACAAATTGTGTGTATTTGTAAATCGACAGTTTGCCTGTGTAAATTTATCATTAATTCATGAAAAATCAATCTGGAAAATATCTTGCGCTCGATTTCGGTGCTGAAAGCGGTAGAGCCATTGTTGTGTCTCTCGAAAAAGGGCAAGTGACTCTTGAGGAAATACACCGGTTTCCCAATAAACCTGCAATGATGAACGGAACTCTCTATTGGGATCTCCCTTATCTTTTCAGAGAGGTGATCTCTTCTTTAAAAAAAGCATCAATTAATGGTGTTCAGCTCGATAGTATTGCCGTAGATACATGGGGTGTCGACTTTGGGCTTCTCGATGGCGATGATCAGCTGATCGGAAACCCTGTGCATTACAGAGATGAGCGAACCGCTGAAATAAAGGAAAACAGCCTTTTATCAGATGAGGATATCTTTGATAAAACCGGAGGTCTTCCCTGGAATATAGGTTCACTATTCCAGATCTTTTCATTAAAAATAAAAGAATCGGTTTCTCTCAACTGCAGTCGGACTTTTTTAAATATGCCCGATTTATTTAATTTTCTGCTGTGCGGAGAAAAGAGGTCTGAAATAACCATTGCCAGTACGTCACTCATTATGGGAAAAGAGGAACAGTGGAATAAACAGATTATAGAAAAATTTAATCTTCCGTCCATATTTCCTCAATTGATAAAACCGGGCGAGATACTCTCTTCCTTGAGAGATGATATTGCCGGACAAACAGGTCATAGAGGACTTAAAGTGGTTACTACCTGCTCTCATGACACGGCTTCCGTCGCTGCAGTTGTCCCAGATAGAGCATCTAATTCAGCCTTTTTGAGCAGTGGTACCTGGAGCATTCTCGGGAAAATATTCGATAAACCACAAACTGACTCCAAAATCCTAAATGCTGGTTTTACCAATGAAGCATCGCTCGATTCGTGGTATTTATGTAAAAACCTTACGGGATTGTATCCCTTCCAGGAATTAAAGAGATCCTGGGACTTATCAGATGATCCCTGGGATTATGGAAGAATGTGCAGTGAGGCTGCCTCTTTCAATTTTTCCGGTCTGGTCGATCTGGAACATGCTGATTTTCAGAGCCCCGGAGACATCACAGGAAAATTGGAAAGGCACCTCAAGGCCAATCAATACAATATGCTTGGGAAAAGAGGTGAGTACGCGAGAATTCTGCTGGATAGTCTGGCACTGGAGTATGCAGTATATTTGGAAAAGCTGGAGAGAATTACCGGTTCCCATTTGGATACGCTCTACATTCTCGGTGGTGGTATCAAGAATACATACCTCTGTCAGAGAACCGCAGATATGTGTGGAGTAAAAGTCATTGCCGGGATTGATCAGGGAACGGCACTGGGAAATGGTCTGGTTCAGGCCTATGGTCTGGGGCATATTGATACTCCCGATCAAATCAGAAAAATAGCTTCGGCCAGTTTTGACATGAAAACTTATCTTCCCGTCAATAATAGCAATAATAAAGAATTAGCAGATATATACAGAGAAATTAAGAATAGGAGCACTGAATTATGAAAACAATAGAACCAGTAAATAGACTCAGGGGCAGTATGCCTAAAGTTGGTATTCGACCAACAATTGATGGACGACGTAATGGCGTTAGAGAATCATTAGAAATTCAAACAATGAACATGGCAAAGAGTGCCGCAAAATTGATCAGTGAAAATTTGACCCACCCCAATGGCCTGCCCGTTGAATGTGTTATTGCCGATACGACTATAGGTGGTGTTGCCGAGGCTGCAGAATGTGCAGCAAAATTTCAAAGAGAGAATGTCGGTGTCTCCCTGACTGTGACTCCCTGCTGGTGTTATGGTTCTGAAACTATGGATATGGATTCCCTGATTCCTAAAGCAATCTGGGGGTTTAATGGTACTGAGCGGCCGGGAGCTGTCTATCTGGCAGCTGTTCTTGCCGGTCATACGCAAAAAGGTTTACCGGCTTTCGGAATTTACGGACGGGATGTTCAGGATTCAGATGATACATCGATCCATGATGATGTCAAAGAGAAGCTCCTCAATTTTACTAAAGCCGGTTTAGCTGTTTCTTATATGAAAGGAAAGTCTTACCTCTCTTTGGGTAGTGTTTCTATGGGAATTGCCGGTTCGATTGTGGATCAGAATTTCTTCCAGAAGTACCTTGGTATGCGAACCGAATGTGTTGATATGGTCGAGTTCATGAGAAGAATTGATGAAGGGATCTTTGATAGTGCCGAGTATGAAAAAGCTCTTGCATGGGTAAAAACAAATTGTAATGAAGGGGAAGATGATAACCCCGCTGATAAAATGAGATCTGCCGCTGAAAAAGAGGAAGACTGGAAGGTTTCAATTAAAATGACTTTGATTGCCAGGGATTTGATGATCGGAAATCCCGAACTGATAAAAGCTGGTTTTGGTGAAGAGGCTATGGGACACAATGCCATAGCAGCTGGTTTTCAAGGGCAGCGTCAATGGACTGACTACAAAGCCAATGGGGATTTCATGGAAACCATGTTGAACTCCTCTTTTGACTGGAATGGGATTCGCGAATCATTTGTTATGGCTACAGAAAATGATTCTTTAAATGCTGTTCCTATGCTCTTCGGTCATCTTCTTACAGACACAGCTCAGATATTCAGTGATGTGAGGACTTATTGGAGCCCTTCAGCGATTGAACGGGTCACAGGGTGGAAACCGGAAGGTCTTGCTGAGAATGGATTGATTCACCTAATCAATTCTGGATCAACCTGTCTCGATGGTACTGGTGAGATGACCGAAAATGGTAAACCTGTCATGAAACCTTACTGGGATATTTCAGCCGAAGAAGCCGGGAAATGCCTCGATGCCACTTTATTCAGACCTGCCGATACGGGATATTTCCGAGGTGGCGGTTTTTCAACAGATTTTCTGACAAAAGGGGGAATGCCAGTAACCATGAGTCGAATGAACTTGGTTGATGGACTTGGTCCCGTACTTCAGATCGCCGAAGGTTACACCGCAGAGATCCCGGGGAAAGTTCATGATGTTCTCGACGACAGAACAAATCCCACCTGGCCGACAACATGGTTTGCACCCCGCTTAACCGGTGAGGACAATTTTAAGGATGTTTATTCGGTTATGGCAAACTGGGGCGCGAACCATGGAGCTATCAGTTATGGGCATATAGGTGCTAATCTTATCACTCTGGCTTCTATGCTGAGAATTCCAGTATCCATGCATAATGTAGACGAAGAGAAGATCTTCCGACCATCAGCCTGGGCATCTTTCGGTATGGGTAAAGAAGGTGCTGACTTCAGAGCCTGCAGCAATTGGGGACCTCTGTATATGTAGATGCGAGACTCATAAAGTCCTGATGCCAGGACTGAACAAAGAATACGAGCCGGCGAGTAATCAAAAATTTGATCTGGTACAAAGTTCAATCGCAGCTCGTTTTTCTTATATCTCATATAATTACGAGGCTAATGGATTTCTCAATTGTCAGATAAAGCATATAAATCTATACTTGGTTCAATGGACGAAATTGGAATTTACCGGGAGGGGGGGCTTCCTCCCTTCTCCCGGAGTTATCATAAAATCGATCTTAAAATCCTCCGGTGCAGTTTTTGGAATGTTTACTACTGGCAGCATGAAACTCTCATGGCTCCTTACTGGAGAATCTATTGGAACGATAGAAGCGGGGCTTCCATACGGCTCAAAGACAATCTCTTTGAAATGGATAGTAAATCTCTTTTCCTCATACCTCCCAATACGGACTACTCAACAAAAATGGAATTGAATGCACTGAGATCTGATAAGAATTTCCTTATGGGTTGCTCAGTCAATGATGAAGAGAAACCGACTTCCTCTTTGCATTCTTTAAAACACTTTTTTATACATTTTACAGCGGGATTTCCCTGTGACAGACTAACTCCGTCTATTTATCAAATTCCACTCAACGAGGAGAAAGAGAGTCTTTTGAACAATATGAAGGAAAAATTGTCTCACCCTTCAAAAGAATTGGATATGCAGTCGGTCTTTTCTATCCGGGCTCTTATCAATCTCCTGTTGATTCACATCCCCGAGAACAACTGGCCCGAAGAAATTGTCGATGAGAGGATTAAAAGAGCTCTCGACTTTATCGAGAAGAACTTTTTCAATCAAATATCCATCGGCGAACTTGCTCATATGATTTCCATGTCAGAGAATGGATTTAGCCGGCTCTTTAAAAAAAATACAGGATCCTCGCCCAAAGACTATCTCATAGAGAGGAGACTGGACCATGCTTGTAATATGCTTCACCATAGCAATTATTCCATCGAACAGATCGCCGCTCTGAGCGGATTCTGTGACAGATCCTATTTCAGTAGGATGTTTATTAAAAAATATAGCACCGGGCCGGCAAAATTTCGGAAGACAGCCTTTATCAATTAAATAAATTCTGTACAAAACATCCTTTCTTTTAGTACAATATAGTTTAATGAACAAAATTCTGGTCGTTGACGAATCAGCGCTCTTTAGAAAATTTTCTATTTCTCTGTTGGAGTATTACGGTTACAAAGTTTTAACTGCGCGAAGCGGCTTTGACGGACTGAACCAGATGAGAAAAAATCAACCGGATCTCATCATTATGGATGATGATCTGAATAGACAGAGTGTTAACAATTTTCTCAAAAAGAAAAATGAAGATATCAATGTTAAAGAGATCCCGGTTGTCTTCATTGCAAAAAAGTTCAGCCAGGAGAGAATCGTGCAACTCTGTAGGGTTAAGGTTAGACGATTTCTCGTAAAACCACTCAAAATAGATCATTTCCTCACAACAGTATCATCCTTTTTCGGGAAAGGAATATTCATTGACCAAACGGCTTGCCAGCTCAATATTCATGTTAATGAAAATCTCATTCTTGTTGAGGTCGCCAGAGGATTTAACAGAACCAAGCTGGATCTAGTTCAATGGAAAATTAAAGAGCTGCTAATTGCCAACTCAATATCCAATCCTAAAATAATGCTTCTCATGTCCGATGTGGTCGTTGATGACGAGACTGAAAATATTTTGGATAATCTTCTGAAATCTCTCATTGCGATTCCCAATAACATCGAAGATGTTAAAATACTTACCAGTGATAAATACGTGAAAAATTCCATAATTTCCAATCAGGGATTCGAAGGTGTGGATATTTGCAACAATCTTATTGAAGCAATAGATGCTTTTTTCGGAAAAAAAGGATTGGAAAAACTTACGAGTAACCAGGACATGGTTCATGAGATATATCTTGCGACTCAGGAAAAATTTGAAACTTCAGGAATTATTGATCTGAGTTTTAAAGAGGATCACAGCGTTTCTCAGGTTTAGTCATCATTCTATAGGGGTACTCCAGAAATCCAACGTATTTCCACCGATTATTTCTCCAGTTTCTATATTGATCAGTTGTGTATTTATATTAAAGGTATCTCCTTCTGTATTTATCAAATCTCCAGTGAGAATCAGATCAGCTCCGAGAAATCGGCCGATCTCAATCTGTTTTGTCTGATCAGCTAGATCTGAAAGTATAAAATTCTGCTCCTGAAATATTGCGTTGAAGGTCTGCCGACTCACAATTATAATGTCTCTCTCTTCATAACGTGCCAGATTGGCCAGTTCCAGGGTCAATTTCGTGAGAAGAAGTTCACTGAGCACTCCATTTTCAGTGAGATCTCTCAGCTTGTACAGGGCAATCACAGGACTATCATCTTCGGGTATTAAATCCAGAGTGTTCCAGGCAATATCTTCAACAGCCCGTTCAACCGGTAATACAGTAGCACAAGATAGGAATAGAAAGGGAAACAGAAGTAGAAATAAGGTCTTTTTCATTGTTGCCTCCTGTTTCATTTTAGTTCACAGGGACTCGTTTTTCAAATTACTCTGTCTATATTCCGGTATAGGGCTTAAATCTTTGGGAAAGAACACCCTGTATTGATTTTCCTCAACTTTGTAGAGAGTCATCTTTTTAAAATGATGGTTATGTCACTATTATTGCGGTTCTTTTTTCAGCTTCTATAAAGCCAATAAGATCTTAATTTGAAATAATCTTCATAAAGCTTGTTAACATTTAGGAAAAGTGCTTGAGAAAAGGGAGGAATCTGTTATTATGAATGTAAATTCGACAACTTGCTGATCGCTGATAAAGTTAATAATTCATAGGATTTAATAATATGCATTGTGTAGTCTGTAATAATGAAATCTACGGTGTTCTCATCTCCGGACATTGCCGGAATTGTGCTGAAAGTAAAATTAAAAATTTTGACAATATTACTATTGAGCTCAATGATTCAAAAAGACACGTAGATGAACTTCTCTACGAATTGAGAAGATTATCAATTAAAAATCAATCTCTAAAAAATCGGAGGAGAGTTCAAGGTTCTGATGGTGAGAGCGAAAAAAGAACTCTAATGTCTGAAGAGGAATATAAAGCGTTTATCGAGAAGTTGGGAAAAGTTCGAGATTCCGATCTGGCCAGGGAATATAGTGTTTCCGATTCATATGTCTGTAGAACAAGACAGAAGCTTGGAATCCCTACATATGCCAATAATGAAGAGTTATGGGAGAGGATTGATCCGGTAATTTTTTCAAAATCCATTAGATCCGTAGCCGCTGAATTCGGAATTGATCGTGGGCGAATTGAAAGGCGGCGGAAAAAACTACAGCAGAAAGTTGGTAGTCTCGTTTAAGTTTTTTTACCCAGGACTATTATAATATCCTGGGCTATTGATCTTATCTTTTACGCATTTCGGATAATTTGTTGTCTACATCTTTATTGATTTCCAATAGAAGATCTGTGGCTTTTTTCTCAAGCACGGAGCATTTTTTCTCCATTTCATCTGCAAAAGAACTGTCTTTAATGTCTTTGAGATTGATCAGAACATTCAATAATCCGCCGCGGACACCGGCATAGGCAATTTGAGCCCCTACAGCCGCATCAGTTATGGAATTCACATTGCCTTTTTCCGCTGAAACTTTTGCTGTTTCAATAGCCTGAAAACTGAGTTCCGCTGTTTTAAAAGGGACATGAACGGCTTCTTTGAGACCTGATTCCATCTGCTTAAATCGATGTTGTCTCTCTTCTTCTGTTGTTTTAGGCATCCTTAATGCATCCATATATGCGTTAAAAGCATTTGTATCCTCATCTACAGCCATGAGTAGTTTGTCTTTTATACTCTGGGCTAATTCAGCATTTTCAGTCATAAGTTCGTCTATAGCTTCAGACCCGGCTTTCCCCTGTGTCAAATTCGCCACCATTGAAGAAAGTGCCGCACCCAGGGAACCGGCTACAGCAGCGATAGAACCACCCCCCGGGGCAGGTGTTTCCCGGGACACTTCATCTATCAGATCTCTCAGAGGCATATCCACAAGAGCATGGTCGTATTGTCTGGGAAGGCCGATTACTTTTTTTTCAATATCAAAAGGAGATAGATCCTCCAAACCCATGGACTGTATAGCTGTTTGAAGGATGTCCTTAGTGGGGATTCCCGACGATTGGCCCTGGCGTTTCACGTAATATTTTCCCGATTCGAGAAGAGCCTGATAGGGGATGAGGCCGACGATTTCGCTTCCGGTGACTACAAGACCTCTTTCGGAAGCAAGTTTTCTGGCTTCTTCCAAAACAAGATGTGCGGGAGTTTCTTTGTAATTGGTCAGATTGATAGAGAGCTGTGCTCTCTCGTATTCATCCACATACCAACCAATTGATTTGCAGTGGTCGAATTTTCCGGCCCGGACGACACCACGCCCCTCTATATTGCGTATATCAATATCTCTCAGAATGCAAAGGGCGGCAAAATCCATATTGTGGATATCGTTGTAGTGTTTTATAAGTCCTTCGACTGATTCAGCTTTAAAAGTACAGTTTCCGCAGGGATAATGCTGCTTAGAGTAGTAGGCCAGTTTCCCCTTGAAATAGAAGGGGCTGATATTGCCAGTTCTGGCGACTCTCCCTTTTTTCCGTATTTCAAAGGCTATATCTGTAGCGTATTTGCTCTCTTTCGTATTGAGGGTAATGTTATAGGCAATTAGAAACTCTCTCGCACTGATACCGGTTGCTCCCGCTTTAGGATTGAACTGGGCCGGGCCAAAGTCGGGTTTCCAGTAGGGGTCTTTTAATCTTGCCTCGAGACCTTCATATTCGCCTTTCCTTATATGAGCTAAATTTTTTCTCTCTTCACTTGTCGCTGCGTTCTCGTAGAGAAAAATGGGAATATTCAATTCTTCTCCCACCCGTTTTCCCACTCGTTGTGCCATGTGCACGCACTCTTCCATGGTGACACCTTCAACGGGTACAAAGGGGCAGACATCAGTGGCTCCCATTCGGGGATGAGCCCCGGAATGAGTAGACATATCCAGGATTTCGGAAGCTTTTTTTATAGCGAGAAAAGCCGCTTCTTCCACCTTTTCAGGAGGGCCTATAAAGGTGACAACTGTTCTGTTCGTGTCAGCACCGGGATCTACATCGAGCAGGCTTATTTCTGATACAGATTCTATGACAGCTGTAATTTCACCAATCTTTGTAAGATCCGCTCCTTCTGAAAAATTCGGTACACACTCAACAATTTTTTGTCCCATATACAGTTCCCTCTTTTTAGTAATAATAATTCAATACTACACCGCATTTTTTCTCTGAGCAATGAAAAAGCATAAGCCCTTATGTATTTTTTTTGTTTGATTATTCAGGAACGAATATCCTGCTTTTCAGAATTGGCAATAAAGACTAAACTTCAGGTATATGAAGAAAACAGCACTGATATTTGATCATGACGGAACGCTGGTGGATTCCATCGATGCCGTTGTCATTTGTACTAATAATGTTATAGAAAAAGACCATTGTAAACCAGTTACGGCAGAAGATGTAAAAGCAGGTATGGCTTATCCCACAGTAGAGCGCTTTGGATTTCACACAGCAATTAAGGATCACTTTGTACTGCAAAAGTATTCGGAAGATTTTTATAAAGAGCTCAATAGAGTCGGTGTAGAACATGTCAAACTCTATGATGGGATAAAAGAGGTTCTCGATCAGCTGGCCCAGTCGGGATTTGCTCTGGGTATGGTGACCAATAACCAGGGACTTTTTGTCCGCAAAGCGGCGGCTCGTCTTTCCTATGCTTTCGACTTTGAAGTAATTCTGGGAGAGGAAAATGTTCCCTTTCCAAAGCCTCACCCCTCGGGATTGCTTCAGGCCTGTGCCGGAATGGGGGCAGATGTAAAGAACTGCTGGTACATCGGTGATGGAAAGCCCGATTTTGAAGCTGCAAAAGCGGCGGGAATGAAATGCGCTCTCGTCTCATGGGGAGCACATCCCAGAGAAGAGCTAATGACATACAACGCAGATAAATTATTCGATAGTGCGGAAGAGATGCTCAATTTTTTTCTTACACTGTAATTATAGGAGTTAATGATGAACGAGAATCCGGTTATAAATATAATAGGGAGAAGATTGAGATTGGCTGTTATCGGCGGAGCTCCGGGATCTTTTATCGGCGGTATGCACAGAATGGCCGCAAGAATAGATGATCGCTATGATCTGGTTGCCTCTGTCCTTTCTTCCAATCCTGAAAAATCCATAACAGAGGGAAAAGCCATAGGCATACCGGCCGGAAGAGCCTATGCTTCGGTTTCCGAGCTTCTGGCTGCGGAAAAGACCAGAGATGACGGTGCCGATGTCATCGCAATTATGACTCCCAATGACAGTCACTTCGAATATTCTATGGCTGCACTCGATTCTGGATTTCATGTCATCTGTGATAAACCGATGACTAATACAGTCGAGGAAGCAGAAAAAATCCATAAAAGAGTAAAGGAAACAGGGCGTATTTTCTGTTTGACTCACAACTATACGGGATATCCCATGACAAGACAGGCGAGAGCCATGGTTGAAGCGGGCGAGGTCGGTACGATTCGTCTGATTCAGGTGGAATACGTTCAGGGGGGGAAGGCCAACGAGAATAAACCCGATCCTAAGGACGGTGCC
Source organism: Spirochaetaceae bacterium (assembly GCA_016744925.1). GTDB lineage: Bacteria > Spirochaetota > Spirochaetia > DSM-2461 > DSM-2461 > Spirochaeta_F. Next base: position 593 of record JADGDJ010000034.1, on the reverse strand, counting down.
CGATCGTGGAAATTTGACCCGGAAAGAGGGGGACCTTCTCTGGTTCTGGGAGACATCGGAACTCACGCCCACAATCTCCTTCGTTATATCACAGGGTTAGAAGTCTCTCAGGTCTGTGCAGAAGCCGGGGCTATCGTACCGGGGCGGATAGTTGATGATTATGCGGGAGCCCTGATCCGTTTGGAAAATGGTGCCAGAGGGAGCTACTGGGTGACCCAGGCCGCAGCCGGGGTGGAAAACTGCCTGAAAATACGGGTCAGTGGAACAAAGGGTACACTTGAATGGCATCAGGAAATACCTCAAATCCTCACATTCAGACCCCTTGGTTCTCCCGTGCAGACACGAACTCCGAACGGACCGGGAACACTAGCTCTTTCGGCTAAGTCCAGTCGGATCGTCGCCGGACATCCCGAAGGATTTCCCGAGGGATTTGCCAATATTTACAAAGATGCGGGAGAAGCCATTGCCTGCAGTATTGCCGGAATTGAAGCGGATCCTTTGACAATGACATTTCCCGATTCTTACGATGGTTTGATGGGTGTTCGCTTTGTCCAAGCCATGGTCAAGTCCACTGGAGAGGGCAGTGTTTGGAT
>JADGDJ010000289.1 GCA_016744925.1 Spirochaetaceae bacterium | reverse complement strand
CAGCAAAGGTTATTTTAGTTTTTTAATAGGGGGAAAAGCTCATTATACAAACTTTCTCTATACCACAACAAATTTGAGCGCTGTTGAAAGCGAAGAAAGAAAAGAGGATTTTTTCTATGGGGGAATTGTGGGAGTCTCATTTAAACCAGCTCGATGGCCCATTTTCACCTTAGAACTGGAAGCATTATATAGTCAGGTAGCCGGCGGATTATATCTCCAACCATCAATCCTTATCATTTCACCTAGTTTCTAATTACAAATAATTAAACCCTCTCCGTTGGAAGAGGGTTTAATTGCATTTATTAAAACTGCGCTTCGCTTAAACTAACGACAGCACCTTCGGTGCTTTGATCACTCCCGAATATGGGAGTTCATGTTCGCTCCTGCGAGTATCGGAGCTCATCTTATACCAAACTTCTCAACGACAAAATCTATATCTTTATCCCCTCTTCCACTGAGGTTAACCAGTATGGATTGTCTCGGTTTTTCCTTGGCTAACTTCATGGCATAAGCCACGGCATGAGCACTTTCCAGTGCCGGAATAATACCTTCTTTCCTGCTCAAGGCAAAAAATGCGTCAAGGCATTCTTCATCACCGATCGTGTCATAGCTTACTCGCTCTTTGTCTTTCAGCATGGAATGCTCCGGACCTACTCCAGGGTAATCGAGACCGCTGGCTATAGAATAGACCGGTGCCGGTTCTCCTTTCTCATCCTGCAATAGATAACATTTGAATCCGTGTATAACTCCGGGTTTTCCATAAGTCATGGTTGCGGCGTGATCGCCCGGTTTGAACGAGCGCCCCAGAGGTTCCACTCCATACATGGATACACTTTCCTCTTCGATAAATCCTGAAAACAATCCCATTGCATTGGATCCACCACCCACACAGGCTACGAGATTATCGGGCAGTTCCCCGGTCATCTCGAGAAACTGCTCTCTCGCTTCAATTCCCACAACTCTTTGGAAGTCACGAACCATCATGGGGAAGGGATGAGGACCGACGACAGAACCGATACAGTAAATTGCCGTTATAGGATCTTTCAGATACGCTTCAAAAGCCGAGTCGACCGCTTCTTTCAGGGTTTTCAGTCCGTGTGTAACGGGCACAACTTTAGCACCGAGAATTTCCATACGAACCACATTGGGATGCTCTTTGGCAATATCAACTTCACCCATATGGATTTCACATTCCAGCCCGAAATATGCAGCAGCCGTTGCCAATGCCACTCCGTGCTGTCCAGCTCCTGTTTCGGCAATCAGTTTTTTCTTGCCCATATATTTAGCGAGTAGAGCCTCTCCCATGCAGTGGTTGAGCTTATGTGCCCCCGTATGGTTTAAATCTTCTCTTTTCAGATATATTCTTCCCCCGCACTCATCGGAGAGTGTCTTGGCGAAATAGACAGGTGTTGGTCTTCCCTGGAAATGTTTTCTTATACTTCTTAATTCCGATATAAACTGATGTGATTTACTAATGGAATAGTAGGCATCAGTGATTCTGTTCATCTCTTCCTGAAGATCCGGTGGTATGTAACTACCCCCGTATTCTCCGAATTGTCCCTCCTGATTGGGATATGCTTTAAAATAATCAGTCATATTACGTTTCTCCTCATAGTAACATCAGTTATGGAGATTGTAATATTAGAAATTGTTTCTGTCCAGAGAAACTCCGCAAAATTTTATTTTTATTCTCTTTCCATAGTCAATGTTGAGAAATCAAAGAGAGTATCTGTCAGAAATATCTCTGATACAAATTTTGTAAGTTTATCATTATTCAAAATTTTGCCCATTTTTCCCGACTCACACAGACTGGGAATCAGTTTATTGAGATATTCCGTATTGAAGGCAATATCTCTTCCGAGATTTTTTTTCTCATTTTCCATAAATGAGGTATAGGATTCAATACTTTTGGTGAGTCTCTTTGTATCCACCCCTTTGTATCCGTAAGTTTCTCTCAATTGACACAACAAGACATACAACTCATCACTTTTATGAAGCGATTTTCTGTAAGTCCTATGGGGCACCATAGTATTGAATTTCATCGAATCGACAATTGAACCAACCTTCCCATAAAAATCATCTCTGTAACTCTTGAGAGGATTACCTGACTGTAGATTATTGCTATAGAGGTTTCTATAATTATCTAAATGTCCAGGATAGTGCTCTGCAATTTTATTAAAATAAAAATCTTTCTGACGACCGGGCCGCAGAGTCAGCGACCCGGGCATTACAAAGTCGACTCCCCGACTCAAAACTTCAGAAAAAAGATCCTTTAAATAATCACTCGAATCTTCCAGCATGGGAAGAAAAGGCATGGCGAGAACTCCCACAGAACAGCCGATCTCCTTCAGCTTCCCCATAAGCTCCAATCGACTTTCCACTGATGCCGCATGGGGTTCAAATATAGTGCGTATTTTATCATCGAGATGGACAAGGGAAATAAAGACAGAGACATTATTGGACTGGGCAATTTTGGATAGAATATCAAAATCCCGTTCGATCAAATTGGATTTAGTCAAAAGAGTCACAGGCAAATCGAAATAGGAGAGGACGTCCAGACATTTCCTGGTTAACCCTGTTATTTCCTCTACAGGCTGATAAGCATCAGTCACACCGGAGCTTATAGATACCGGCCCTTTCTCCCTTATGTTCGAGAGCTCTTTCAGCAAAAGCTGATCTATATTATCCCGCACAACGATATCACGGTCAAAATCACCCTCTACATAATATTTCTCCGCTCTACCATCGCAATAGGCACACCCGTGGCTGCAAGCCATATAAGGAGAAAACTGATAACGGCTCACCGTAAAAGGATCGGGAAACAAATTTTTACGAAGAGCCTTTTTCACATATTTTTTATGAAGTATCGGTTCATTCATGTAAAATAATCTTATCAGATCCGTATAAAAGTGTCATGAGAGAAGATTTTTCCAAGTTCAAGACAGACACCGAACCGCGGAGCAGAGTGTGCCCCGGCACATGAGCACCGCAGTGCAGGTGGCTAACGCCGAAATTGGGTAAAGATTTCTCATGAAAAGCCGTTAGGATTCTGACTCTGCCATCTCCACGAATCAACACACATATCATCGATATTTTTTACAGCCTTCCATCCCAACTCTTTTTCAGCAAAAGAGGGTTCGGCATAACAGTTAGCGATATCCCCGGGTCGTCTTGGTCCGATAGAATAGGGAATATCCTTTCCCGCAGCTTTGGAAAAGGCTTTGATCACATCGAGAACGCTGTACCCTTTTCCTGTTCCCAGATTATAGATAACCACACCGGGTTTGCTGTTCAGTTTTTCCAGAGCTTTCAGATGACCGCCAGCCAAATCCATCACATGGATGTAGTCTCTAACACCGGTTCCATCGGGGGTGTCGTAATCGTCACCGAATACACCCACTTGTTCTCTTTTACCCACAGCGACCTGAGCCACATAGGGAACCAGATTGTTGGGGATGCCATTCGGGTCTTCACCGATTTCACCGCTTTCATGAGCTCCGATGGGGTTGAAATATCTTAAAATGGCTATATTGAGGGAATTGTCAGCGACATAGAGATCTTGAAGGATCTCTTCGAGCATAAGTTTTGTCCTACCATAGGGATTTGTAGCGCTGAGAGAAGCACTTTCTGTGATAGGAACTATTTCGGGATCACCATATACTGTGGCACTGGAACTGAAAACGATGTTTTTAACACCGTGTTTGTTCATGAGGCTGCAGAGATTGAATGTTCCAGTTAGATTATTATGATAGTAATGAAGGGGAATGGAGACCGATTCTCCCACTGCTTTCAACCCCGCAAAATGGATAACCGAATCTATTTCATTCTCAATGAACACGCGTTCAAGGCTTTCTAAATTGAGAAGATCCAATTCATAAAACGCAAGCTCCTTACCGGTTAACTTTTTAACCCGCTTAAGAGATTCGAGAGAGCTATTGGATAGATTGTCTACAACAATAACATTGTGTCCCTCCTTGAGAAGAACGAGGCAAGTGTGACTCCCGATGTATCCGGCTCCACCTGTAACTAGAATATTCATTTAAACTCCTGTCTATACTATTCAGTAATTCTGTATTCTTTCCCCTATTCTATTGTGTCCTTGATAAATTGAAAAGATCTTTGAATGGGAAATATGGATTGAGTTGGACCTGAAGCTCTGGAGCATCGATCCCGACTGCTACTTTTCTTTACAATGACTTTCTCCAGGTCTCCTTCATGTATCAGGATGTCCAGATCCCCCATATCGCGGGGACTTTTTCCCCTAAGGCTCAGACCCTTTAAAAGGCAAATATCTATTCTCGATTTAGCAAACTCACAATTGAGAAGATTCAGGACTTTTTTGTAAGATCTTATATCTCTTTCATTCAGTAAAAGTGATTCTACAAGAAGTGGATAGGTGTTGGTACTTTTAAAATGATGGTCAATATTGTTCTCAAAGATCCAATGAGATAAGTTGCTGAGAACTTTATTGTCTATTGCCAGATTGATAAGCTTCTCAGAATCTATCTGCCTTATCCAATCATTCTGCCAGTTGTTTTGTACAAGCATTTCAACAATGATTCGGCTCGCATTCATACAGGAAATTTTAAGAGAATTCTCACTCAGCTGCAAGCTTGAACCTTTGCTCTATCTGTTAAATACTCAAATAGATGAAAAAAGCAGCTCCCCAAAGGGAGTCGGCACAATCAAAAAAAAGAGAAACCTTCAAGTTTTATCACTTTCAGATCTCTCAAACTCAGTTAAAACTGTAAAACTTACCAGCCTCCGGAAGCACCACCACCACCGAAGCCGCCGCCTCCACCGGAGAAACCACCGCCGCCGAAACCACCTCCACCACTACCGAAGCCACCTCTGCCACTATGTCTGCCTCCGCTACTGAGGATAGATCCCCAAAGTAAAGCATTAAATAGACCTCTGTGCCCCCGCCTCCTGCCTCGCGAAACAGAAGAGAGAAGGAAAATGATGATAAAGACGATAAACTGAAGCGGAATACCCCTCGAGCGGGAACTAACGGGTTGTGTATTATAATCTCTGAGATCCTGTTCGCTAATATCGGATGTATTTGAAATAATGCCGTTTATGGCAGAGACACCCTTAGAAAGCCCTTCGCCGAAATCACCACGTCGAAATTCGGGGATGATGATATTTCGGATAATATAACCACTTTTCATATCCGTAATATCACCTTC
>JADGDJ010000288.1 GCA_016744925.1 Spirochaetaceae bacterium | reverse complement strand
ATAATGTATTGAGTGGGATATTGAGCGCCTCCCAACTTTTAAAATTACCAAAACATGGACTCAATGAAAAAAGTCTAAAGTATGTTGATATGATTACTCAATCTTCAATTCGTGCATCTGACCTTATTAGTAAATTACTTGCCTTCAGTCGTAAAAGTAATGTAGTTACAACAACTCTTAATATACACCAGATCCTGAATGATACCATTGATATTTTAAATGGAACAATAGATAAAAAAATTACTATTTCATTTTCAGGAGATGCTCATAAATATAACTTAATGGGCGATCTTTCGGCAATTGAAAGTGCGTTTATCAATATGGGTATTAATGCCAGCCATGCGATGCCTGATGGTGGGGAAATACAATTTAAAACAAAAAATACTTTCCTGGATAAAAAATATTGTGATTCAAGTTCATTTGAAATTACACCTGGAGAATATTTACAAATAGAAATAGAGGATACTGGTTGCGGAATCTCACAAGAGAAACTACAAAAGATATTTGAACCTTTCTATACAACAAAAGAACAGGGCAAAGGCACAGGTTTAGGTTTATCAGCTGTTTATGGTACGATTCAAAATCACCTTGGAAGTATTGAGGTTCAAAGCGAAGAAGGATCGGGGACAACGTTTTTTATTCTCCTTCCTTGCTCTGAAAATTTAGTTAAACATATTGAAAAGAAAAATCCTATATTAACTGGAACTGGTACTATATTGCTTGTTGATGATGAAGAATTTAATAGAATTTTAAATAAAGAGATTCTTGAGTCTCTTGGATATCGAGTACTGTTAGCTGAAGATGGACAGGAATCAATAGAAATTTTCAGCAAAAACCACTCTGAAATTGATATCGTAATTATGGATATGATAATGCCCAAAATGAATGGTTCTGAAGCTTTTCATAAAATGAAAGAAGTAGATGATAGCTGCAAAGTAATTATTGCTTCTGGTTATACACAAAATGAGAACATAGACAAATTAATGGAAAAGGGCTTAGTAGGATTCATAAATAAACCCTACAATATTTCAGATATTAGTCTGCTTTTGAATGACGTTTTAAAATCATAAAGACCTCTTGTTAACGTCATTTTTTCATCATCAAGTGTCTGCTACTAACAATAAATTACCGCCAAAACAAAATTCAGCGATTTTTCCGACTTTATAACATCCCGATTCTATAAAAATGCTTTTACTAAAATCACTCTTTCATCTACTCGAATTCTGCTTATTCTACATCATCAACAGGGAGTAATAATCCCAAAGATTGCTCTGATCTGGCAGGAAAATCAGAGACACAAACGGTACTTTAATGATAAGAATGTTAAACTCCCCTTCTCAATTCAGGAAAAATGGTTTATACGGAGAACCGAAAGTTACTTGTAACTGAAGGTTATGGATTCAAGCGGCAGAGCCGCAACCTATCCGAACATAGAACCCCAGGTTCTCTATCCATTGTATTTTCATCAGCAATCCTAAAGCAAGACGATTATTCACACTGGTAACACCTGAAACAATTCTTTATAGATGGAAGAAAGCTATCAGAGATTACTGGACTTATGATAAGCCCAAATCCAGAAAGAAAGGCAGACCTCCAATTACTAAAGCAATGAAATTACTGATTAAAAAGTTAAAGATTGAAAACTATCTTTGGGGTTCTAAACGCATATAGGATGAGTTTAGCAAAATTTCTTTAGATATCTCAAGAGAGACAATTAGGAAAGTAATTCAGTATTACCGAAAATCAGGAGACATAAAACCCAACTATTCATGGAGTAGATTTCTAAAATCTCACTGGCAGTCCTTATTCGCATGTGACTTCTTTACAGTTGATATCTTTGGCTTTAAAAGATTTTACGTCTTCTTCATAATAGAACTGCAAAGCCGAAAGATTGTCCATTACAATGTAACTCAGAATCCTAATATCAGATTCCTGAGAAGCCAATTCAGCTATTTTGAAGAATTGTATCCTAACTCATATTTAATTCACGATAACTCGGGTGAACTAAAATATTTCCCGTACAAAGAATATGAAATCAAAGGAGTTGCCACGACTCCCTACTCCCCGAATTTAAATGCATATGCTGAAAGATTCATCCGGTCTATAAGACAGGAATGTTTAGATTGGTTTACTATCTTTTCAGAGAAGCAATTGAGGAATATCCTAAAATCCTACATGGAATATTATAATAAACTTCGCCCACATCAAGGTATTAATGCCATCCCTGAAGGTAGACCACCAGATGTTTCCGGTAAGATAAAGATAAGCCCATCCTCTACGGTATCCACAACCACTATTATAGAGCTAGCTAAGTTAATATGGAAATCTTTCGTCATTAGCCTCAGGACAAGTGTTTCCAAATAGTTGTGGAAACTTCAATTTACAGTTTATTCTCATTATTTATGCAGATATTTTGCATATCCAAATTTCATAAAAACCGAGGTACCGAAAATATGCAATGTTTTCTATCTGGATTACTTTTCGCATATTAAAATGTCACTACGCCTCTTGATTTAGTTGCAATAACCACCTATATTTTTTATTTAGTTTCTATAGCAACTAAATCTTAAAAAACGGAGACAATATGTCAAAATCACATGGTCATTATATTTCATCCATCTACCGACATCTTCAAATTTATCTGAATAATCAATTTTCTGATATAGGATTCGGGAGCGGTCAATATCTCTTTTTCATCCATATCGCACAAAATGAAGGAATCAATCAAAAAGATTTAAGCCTTTGCCTTGCAATCGATAAGGCGACAACTGCAAAGGCAGTACATAAGCTCACGAAACTTGGATACATCACCCAGAAACAAAACATGCAAGATAAAAGATACAACAACCTCTATTTGACTACCAAAGGAAATAGCATTCTTCCCAAAGTTAAAGGAATACTTAAAGGAACTCGATGCATTCTTCAGAATGGCTTAAGTTCTGATGAATGCGATCAGTCTCTACGACTGCTCAGTTTAATGCTTAATAATATTCTTCTAGAAGTGAAAGAAATAAGGAATGATAATGACTGATAAAATAATTAGGATTACAAATGATAGAGAAGCATCTGTATTATTGAGCCTTGCCGCACCTATGATGCTGGGTATTCTCGGAATGAGTATCTTCAATATAATGGATACTCTCTTTGTGGGTAGGCTGGGGACAGTTGAGCTTGCAGCATTGTCTTTCACCTTTCCCGTCATTCTTATAGTAAGCAGTGTTTCTCATGGATTGGGAGTGGGGATGACTGCAGCAGTATCTAAAGCCGCCGGAGGGAACGACAGAAAAAAGCTGAAAAACTTAATAAGTTGGGGACTCGGACTATCAATATTACTTGTTGCCTTTGTTGTTATCATTGGTCAGCTAACGATTGAACCATTATTTCAAGCTCTTGGAGCGGATGAGGAAACACTCCCTGTTATCAAAGAATACATGAGGATCTGGTACTTTGGAGCTGTATTTGTTGTTATACCAATGGTCGGTAATTCTGCTATCAGAGGCCTTGGAGATACGAGGATCCCTTCAATGGTTATGCTGGTTGCAGCTATTACAAATACCATTCTTGACCCCTTATTAATTTTTGGAATTGGCCCTTTTCCAGAACTCGGAGTCAGGGGTGCAGCCTTTGCCACAGTTGCTGCTCGGGGAATAACCTTTACCGTAGCCCTTTGGGTCCTTATTAAACGTGAAAAGATTATCTCTTTTACAGAACCTTCTAAGATTATCAAAGTCTGGAAGGAACTATTATTTGTAGCAGTACCCAATATGCTCACTAAGTTAATTATTCCATTGGGAGCAGTTATAATAACAAAATTGATAGCCTCATATGGCCGTGAAGCAGTAGCAGGATTCGGGGTAGCCGGAAAGCTTGAAATGTTTGCTCTCATGCCGATTATGGCAATAAGCTCTATAATTCCCGTATTTATTGGACAAAACCTCGGTGCGAAAAAAAAGGATCGGGTACTGGAAGGACTTAAGCTAAGCGGGTATTTCTCCCTGATCTACGGCATAGCCATCTACATCATACTTCTATTTTGCGGTGGCTTTCTTGGGGGACTATTCAATGAGAACACGAAAGTAATAGAGGTTGTTGTTATATATCTAAGTATTGTACCGGTGGCTTATTTCTTCAGAAGTTTAATGGATCTTTCAATTACAAGCTTATCGGTTACGGGAAAACCTGTTCAAGGAGCACTAATCAGCCTTATCCAGATGTTCATCCTCTATATACCATTGGCATTATCCGGTTCAAAAATTATCGGTATTCGAGGGATATTTGCAGCCCTTTCTATCTCACTTCTTGTAATAGGTCCATGCTCATATTTTCTTGCAAGGTGGCATATTAAAAAACTACCTGTGAAAATTTCAGCATAAAAATCTAATGATCAGACTGATAACCACTGAACTTCAGATTAATAAAATACTTCTCGATCTCCTCTTAGACGATACATTCATCAAGAGGCATCAAGAAAAGTATAGACATGAGACGGGTGAGATGGAAACTCTTCCGATAGTACTGTTGGTAGAACATATGTACAAACACTCAAAGCTCTTTACGGGTCAATTAAAAGACTGTTCGAGAAAGTATTTCCCGATGAAGTTCACCAACAGGTATGGAGGATAATTTCTGAACCAATTCTATTGTTTCAGTAATATTGTCGACAATAACACCATCCACACCCCATAAATATAGAGTCTCTATATCGTATGACTTATCAAAAGACCAGGCATAAACATATTTTCCATTTTGATGTATTTTATTTACAATCTGGGGAGACAATGCCCATTCGAGAAGAATCAGATAGTCACACTCGTATTCACAAATATCTTCCTGTAAAAACAAAGCAATAAATCCTGTCGCAATATCTGAAGTTTTATTAACTATCTCGAGAACTGAATAGTCAAGGCTCGAAATTAGAACATTATCGGTCACCTCTTTCGTCTCGAGGAGAAAAATTAGATCAGCCATAAACTCATGCACCAATTCAGGCTGATAGTTTTTAACTTCCAGATTCAGTTTAATGTTAGAACCGTAGAGCTCAAGAATATCTTCAAGTAAAGGTACTGGCTGGCCATTTTTCAGTGGATAAAGGGAAAGTTCCGCATATTCTTTTGTCCGGGCATTAACATCTTCTCCCGTTAAGCGGGACCAGCTTTTATCATGAAAAACAATGATTTTTCTATCAGCTGTATACTGAAGGTC
>JADGDJ010000287.1 GCA_016744925.1 Spirochaetaceae bacterium | reverse complement strand
TCCGTAGGCATAGAGAGCTCCGAACTCAGGGAGATGTGTAATCTCTCCATTGCTAATTTGGTACCCACCGGCTACTTTAAAATTCAACAGGGGATTAACATCGATCTCCGCCCAGAGTGAGAAGCTGTTAGTCTGAGAGACAGATGAGTCCGTTGAATTCTGGAAGGCTCCTCCCCAATCAAAATCTAATGAAAAGAGGAAAGAGAGTGGCATTAAAACCAATAGAATAATTGTTGCTGCTTTTTTCATCATCTGTTTGCCTCCTTCCATGTGAGTATCTGAGATATGGCCGTTGTCACATCCCAGGGAGTTATATCTGAATCGGGTTTAATATCCCCGGGCATCCAGCGATTGTAGGACATGTCTCTGGCTGCGTATCGGGGATTTTTAAAGATTTTATACATGAGTCCGCCGGGAAGCTCGTTTTCAACCATGGCGATAAGAGCAAACTCTTTATAGGATATACTCGATTCTGCTGATTTTTCTGAAAAATATTTCCCCTGGTCGGAATTCATAAGATAATTCATGGCTTCTTCCGGTGTTGCATCGTAGGGCAGTCTTTCTGTTGATAAATAGATTAACCACACGCTTGTGGACACATCGGCATTCTGTTGACTGAGAAATCTGTCCAGCTCTTCGTTTGATTGGGAGAATACCGGCAACAATGAGATGAGAAATATTAAAATTGTTAATGTTAGTAATTTTTTAATCATTATTATTCCTTTCAGTTGTTTATTCTTAGAATGGTATTTCAACTACCAGAGTTAAATTGATAACTCCTGTTTTGAGTTCTTCAACAGATATTGGAATATCAAAATCTCCCCATATAGTATTTGCATTAATATCGCGTGTCTGAAATTGAGGTATTGGATCCCCCCCATAATAAGAGTCAAAATCGGAATTGTTATTATAAAAAAAGCTACTGCAATTCGTATAAAAATCTGAATAGGAATTCTCTACGATTACTCTTGCGATAAGATCCTTATCGAGAGGAATATCCCGGAAATAAGCATAGAGTTCACCTGTACTTAACAGATTGAAGGTTAGGATTGCATGGCCACCCCAGTCGGTTTCAATCCATGTACCAACACCGGATTTAGGTAATGTTGAACTATTATAAATACCAGCATCATCGATCCAGGCAAGTTCTATATAAATATATTGGCCTGGAGTAGTTGCCGCCCGATTATTAGAAACGGAATTTGAATCAGAAATAGGATTTGGAATCCTTATGGACATGTTGCTTTGATCATTCTGACTCTGTCCGGACCACAAAAGCCCGTTACAGGAAATTAAAACTGACAATATCGGAATTGTAAGTAGTAAAAAAAGCTTTTTCATTAAAAAATACTCCCGAAATAATTTTATTTTGTTAACCATTCATTATCGTGTTTCTCAACAGAAAAACAAACTTTTTTGAAAGATAGATTTTAGACCCTCAACTATAGGTTACTTCGATACTATTTTGAGTCGGATCGAAGGGACAATGCGTCCAAGTCTCAACTTTTTAAATCCCGATTATATCCCCATTGGAACCTCATTAACAGATTCTAATGGCTAAAAGATTATAGCTAAAAGTTTACATCTGCATCCATAGTACTCCTATTTCGATAATAATGAACTAATTACTAATCAAAACCTTTATGGACCCAAATTGTATCTTGCAAATATAAAGGGTGATGATCCTGCAATACGTGCTAAAACGATAGCCCAGGAACCATTTGTTGTATTAAATAATGCGTTAGTATAAGTACTAGAACTCAGAAGTGTTTGATTCCATTCTGTATCAACATCGATATTTAATCCAGAATTATAAATTTTGTTGATTGTATCAAGATCTGTGTCTGGAACTCCTAAATCTGCAATATGAAGAACACTAAACTCAAGGTCACCGATTTGAAGACCTGAAGGCAAAGACCAGGAGACAGTACCGCTAATTGCACTGGCTGTTGAATCATATAATATCCCGTAACTAACTTCCCACGAATCATCAGAATCACCAGTAACAGGATCTGTATATAAAGTTGAACTCATAAAAAACCCAGGATTGGTATAATCTGGCCGTGTGACAGCTTGTACTTGAAGTGATCGATATAAATAACCTGGAAGACCACTTCCACCAGCATCTGCAACTAGCGTTAATACGGGAGCAGAGTTTGGAAAAGTATTGCCATCTGTATCATGTAAAGTTGATACACTTCTGAGCGAAGTATCAACGGTCCCAACAACCTCACCTGATATATTAGAAAAATAACCTAAATCTCTGATATTAAGTGATGAGATATCAGGATTGAGTTCTGTAAAAGATGTTTCACCGACTGATGGTTTTGTATTGAAAGGACCGTAATGATACTCATCAGATAAATTAAGAGCAGTAAGCCAATTCGGTTGATCTAGGTACGGTGGTCTAATTGGTAATATAATTGAATTATCATTTAAAGCAGCTCTATTGACTGTAACCCAGGATTTTTCAACAAAGTTTTGACCAGAGGCATTATAGGTCATACAAATGGGGTCTCCATCTGAGCCATATAATTCATAAGTATTTTCTAATGCAGATTTACTTAAATCAAGAAAAACCCTTGCCTGTAAATCCTGATCACGAGGAATCTCTTTGAATATAGCAATCATTTGATCAATATTTACTATATCAAATGTCAGAACAGCATGACCGCCCCATTCAGTTTCTTCCCAAACCCCATCGCCAGTCAATGTAAACGCGGAACTACTCTCCCATGCATCATAAGAAGATTGATTATCAATCCTGGCCAGTTCAATGTATAAATATTTCCCCTGCAGTGCCAAAGCACGGGAAGAGGAGGAACTTCCCCCCTGATAAAAAGGATTGTTTATAGAAATTTTCAACTGATCAGAACTATCTCCATTCCACAGTAATCCACTACACGACGAGATAATTAATATGAGGGCTAATATGCTAATAATCATCTTTTTCATAAATCCTCCAACAAAAAGAAAAGAATACTATTATTAGCTTAAGCTAACAAAAGAGAATAAGCCTTCCTTTATTATAATTTATCCTAAATAATTTAAGAAATCCGGTTTGAATGAAAATGAATGTCACTTATTGACTCTTTTGTTACGGCAATATAGCTTCAAAAATAAAATTGTTCTAAAATTACCCCTTTATGGTTTAGAATTGTCTTATGAAAAAAGTATTCGCAGTTTTAATAATACCATTCCTCTCGGCCCTTCTCTTTTCAGGACTGCTCTTTACGGAGTTTTTCCAGGGGCTCGATAGTAAACTTTACGACCTTATGCTCAGAATCCGCCCCGGAGTGGAACAGGACGAAAGACTTCTCATTGTCGATATAGACGACCTGACCATTACCAATATCAATATGTATCCCCTTAGCAGAGATATTTTTGCCGATGGAATCGTACTTATGAAAGAGTTTGATCCTTACTGGGGGGTACTCGATATTGAATTCGTAGACAGAAGCCCTTCGGGGATTAATCTTTCAGTTATGAATAAAAAGATACCCGATGAGTTCAGCAGAACCTTTTCCGATATCAGAGTAAATCAGGAGAGTTTCTTTCAATCACTTGTAGAGGGACGCTTTCCTCTGGAAGAAGCGGGACCGGTTATCCAACAGCTTTCGGATTTTACCAATAGTGAAGAACAGCGCCTCTACAGCGAAGTTCAGCAGATCGCCCGGGATAACGATGAATACCTCGGTTTGGCACTGGCATATTTCGGAAATATAACGTCCACAATTAATATGATGGATGAAAAAGACCCTACTATTACCGACGATCACAGAAAATATACAGAAGATACTTTTTCCCTGGCCAGTAAGCTGGAGATTGATGAAGATGGTTATGATCCTTTTTCTGTAGCCGAAGAGATAAAACCCTCTATCATGAAGATTATCTCCCGTTCTACCACGGCCGGTTTTCCGAGAGTAAAAATTGATCCCGACGGTGTGAGAAGAAGAGTGGATCTGATCTATCAGAATGATGGGAACTACTACGGACAGCTGGGTTTTATGACATTCTGGAACATGATAGGCCGGCCGACCATGTCAACCGAGGGTGATTCGCTTCTCCTCAAAGGCAAAGAGATCAACATTCCACTGACTCAGGACGGAAGAATGTTTATCCATTGGCCCAAGGCGAATTATATAAACAGTTTCCGTCATATTTCTTTTTACGACCTCTACAGGCACGACAATCTATTTAATGATCTGTTCTTCAACCTCGAACAGATCGAACAGGAAGGTCTCCTAGGTTACCCCTATTATTCGGGGGAAATCAATATTATGGAATATTACAGAGAATTGGAATTGATGAAGGAACAGTTTGTCCTGGCAGGGGACGGTTCAGCTTCAAAAGATTACAGAGCGGCGAGAGATTTTCTACTCGAAGAAGTCAGTTCATTCCTCAAGGGAGAGGGAGAACTTATGATCCTCGAGGATGTACAGACACTGTCCCAATACGATGATCTGACCGATGATGAAATATTTAAAATAGATCAGCTGAATTCCTTTATCCCCGATGTGTTCTCCGCCAGCAGAAGAACTCTGGAAATTCTCACTTCCCTCAGAAAAGATCTCGATAGTTCAATCAACGGCTCCATCGCCGTTCTGGGATATTCGGGAACATCCACAACAGATATCGGAGTGAACCCCTTTGAAGAGGGTTATATGAATGTGGGGCTCTACGCTTCTGTTATCAATACTCTGATCCAGAGGAATTTTCTCCAGGACATGTCCTGGTGGATAAGCGCTCTTGTCACTCTTCTTTTGGCCATGATAACAACCCTTGTTGTTTTCAGATTGAAACCGGGAATAGGTGTGGCGGCAGGTGTGTTTTTAACCCTATTGTCCTTTGTACTCCCGGCACTCTTCTTCTATTACAAAGGGGCTTATATCAATATCCTCCCCCCCATACTGGCATCATTTGTAGCATTCCTCGCCACGGTTATCATCAACCTTTTCAACGAATCGAAGGAAAAGGGATTTATACGGGGCGCCTTCTCCCACTATCTCTCTATGGATGTTATCAGTGAATTGATCGATGATCCCAGTCGACTTGCGCTAGGTGGAGAAGAAAGGGAATTAACCGCAATTTTTACTGATGTGAAGGGATTTTCCACAATCTCGGAAAAACTTACCCCGAGCGAACTGGTAACACTCCTCAATATATACCTGACGGAAATGAGTGATATCATTCTTGAAGAAAAAGGCACTATCGATAAATACGAAGG
>JADGDJ010000033.1 GCA_016744925.1 Spirochaetaceae bacterium | reverse complement strand
TGTGGAATGAAAAATAGGAGCCTTTTCATCGCGGAGAACATAGGCGGTGATGAGAAGAGCGGAACTCCCGCTGATAAGATCTTCTTTGATGTAAGACGGATCGAGATCGTTCATAATTCCCTTGCTGATGCAGAAAGTCCTCTCCTTATCGGGAGTGATGAAACAGATCGCCCTGGCCATTTTACCCTTCATGGGCTGGACATAGGAAAAACTGACGTGACTGCTTGTGCTGCACACATACTTAAAAGCATAATCACCTACTGACATTGTATCGCAAATAGTTCCCAGTAAAACTGATTGGTCATCGGTTAATACAGAGTAATTGTGCAGGGTATTTCCGATGGTTCCACCGGCGAATTCCGCAACGATCTGATCATCTTGAATGGAGGAGAAAATATCCTCCACCAGTGAGTCTTCAAGGACCATTGACTGGCCCTTCGTAATGCCGAAATTCTCGAGAAAATCGAAACTGACATTAACCTCAACATCGATGAGTAACTGCTCTATGCCGGTTATATAATTCTTGTCATTTTTCTGTAATGAAAGATCCAGAGGGACCCGTCCTTTATCGCCAACAGGAAAATAGTGCTTAGTTTTTCTTCTACCGGGAAATTTCATCAGCTTTTCTCCTCATGTGCATAACCTTCGGAGACCTGGCGGAATCCTCCGCTCCAGTATTCTTCCCCGTATGATACCAGGAGTTGCTCTCCTGTTGAGATATCTCTATTAGCGACAAAAAAAATCAGCCACTGACCATCGTGAAGGGTGTGTTCCACAGCGAGATTGTCATTTTTATCGTGGTTGACAAAACGAAGTTCATTCCCATTGAGACGGCCATTAATCTCCAGGATCACTTTTCCTGTTTCGTCTGGATAGTCCCAGGAAAAATCCGTTTCATAGGAACCATCATCAAAAGTTTCGGTGACCTCTTCGCACTCTCTGATAACACCAGTATATTCTCCTATAAAATCACCCTTTTTTAGATTTTTCAATGCAAAAAGACCGTATCCGATCTTATCATCAATTTTCTGAATGTACACAGGAGCAATCCTGCTGGAATCTATATCTTTTCCATATCGGGCATCGAGGTTGAGAAACTCCTGACGGTTTTCTTTGTAATAAGGGCTTTTGTGGAGTTTCATTGTAAGCAGAGGCTTCCATTCAATACGACTGCGCTTCAAATACTCTATATTTTTTTCACGGAAGAATTCCTCAACCTGATTCGTGCTGCTAATTTGCTGTCCATCCATCTTAAATAAAATTCCTTTTTATCGATTCATCAGTAATCTTTTTATTCCAGTAATTGTAATTGAGAAAAGAGTGTTTCATTTTCTGATCATCAAATCGACCGGCTCTGGATTGAAGAAGTCTTACAGAATTGGAGAGTATTTTCAAATGCTTCTCGTCATCAATAAAAGAATCTGGAAGTATTGATGAATATAAATAGAAGTACTTGTAAAAATAATGATTGGCATTTTGAGTATTGTAACGGCTGGTAAGTTCAGAAAATCCCATTACAGAATTATTAAGATCTCCATTCAAGCCCATTAAAAATAGACGAAAAGCGTGGATCTGGTTCATAAGAACATCAAATTCACTCTCTCTGGACAGAGAATATCCCTCAATGGAGGAAAAACCATCTCTCCAAAGCGGAATCTCTCCGGGAATATTATCTATTCTTCTATACTGAGCCCCGGCTGTGCTTATATACTCAAGAGCTTTATCTTCTCTACGACCGAAATACGCCGCTTCAGCCAGAAAAAAGAGCGATTCATCACATTGTTCCACATTTTTAAGTATTTCAATACCGTCTTTGTACCTTTCATTGTAGACAAGCGATCTGGCAATCCATCGATTCATCATTTTTGCAGCTTTGTCCATTGAGTACTTCAGAGCGATTTCATGCCCCTCTTTATAGTTATCCTCACAATCTCTATACCGTCCTAGATCGAAAAGAATCCGACCTTTGAGATGTATGAGCATGACCTGCCATTCTCGTCTCCCTGCTTTTTCAGCGATTGAGAGAATATCGTTGACCCCTCTCAAAGCCATGGGTATATTACCGAAAATAAAATCAGACAATGACTTAAAGAATGAACTTCGTATCTGACAGAGGATATCTTTTGACTGAAAACTGGCTCTGCGGGATATTTCGAAATAATCCTGCGATGTTCTGATTTTCCCCTGGCCGAGCAATGCTGTTGCTAATTCGATATTGGCCTTCGCTTCTCCCGCACTGTCTCCGGATTGCTGAAACCCGAAAAGTGCTTCTTTGGCCAGATTCAATCCACGGCTGTAATCACCAAGACTGTTCATGTAAATAGAATACTGAAGCGATGCATGAAAGGAATATGTCGATTTTTTATGTACTTTTATTATTTCACTCTCGCTGATAATGGACTGAACTTCTTTGTAATTCTCTTCGAGAAGAGCTGCCCTTATTTTTCCAGAGAAAATGATATTACTCAAGGCATCGTTTTCCCCGATAGACAATTTTTCTCTGTTGTAAAAAGAGCCGTTGAGGTAGTAATTCGCCAGAATGAACTGCTTTTTATTGAGAAATCTATCGAGTAGAACCAGGTAAATCTGAAGACTCTTCCCCGTATGACCATATTTAAGTATAACGCTGAAAAGATTTTCAATATTGAGCTGTTTTCCCTTTTCCCACATAGTAAAAAGGTGATTGGTAAAGTTATTGACCAGTTCATCTATGGGACCTGTGATCATTGACCTGATCACCTCCCGCTGTTCTGTGAATACCGGTTTAGGATATTCTTTGCCGTTAATTAGACGTAGAAGAAAGAGATGTTCCAATCTTTCATTTACTTTCGCCCGGCTATTATCCCGTATCTCAAAAAAATCAAAATAATCCTCTTTGGGGATAAGTCCTTTAGCCACATGGATCAGGTAAAGCAGTTTTAAAGTCAAACTGTCAAAACTCCTCAATACTCCTTCGCTGGGGTTTCCAAACTCACTGACGAAACCCGTTTCTATATAGGTGAGCAAAGAGTGAAACATGGGTAGTGTCAGACCACCGCTTTTTTTATAAATGGTTGACAATTGCTTATCATCGAGATGAATATCCGTAAATGCTGATTCCACTCTTTTCTTCAATTCATCTTGTGTATAGGGCTTAAAATGAATAGTCCGGGATTTAATATCCTTCATTTCTTCAACCCATTGGGGATCGCTGCCTGTACAGATCGGTAACAGCCCTTCCGATTGGACAAATTTCTGGAACAATTTATAGAGGAGCTGCACACTTCCGCTTTTCCAGAGATCCATATTTTTACAGACAATAATGGGGAGGAGAGAGTTTTCTTTTCTGATTTTAATATAGGCTTTCAGGTAGAGAGAATAGAGGTAGATAAAATCCTTGTTTACAAAGTCGCTGCATTGCTCCGCATCCCAGGAGTTTTTAAACAATTTTAACTCTGAAGACATAGCCCGCCACTGATCCAATTCTCCCGCATCGAGATAACGAGAAACATTATCCTCAATGTTGCTGTTGATACTCCAGATAAAAGGGTCAAGTGGATTCTGACTATTACAGGAACTCAGGAAGAGAAGAGGAACCGCGTCATCTTTACAAATTGTTTTCAATGACTCATCGAGATTGTAGTTTTTCCCTGTATATCTGGGTCCACTTACATGGAGAACCGCGTTTACTGAAAGGGGTTTACCGATGGCATTTACAGCATCGACAATACTTTCCACATGAGCATTTCTTCGGCAGAATCTCCTCAATCGTTCTTCAGTACCGGGAGCTTCTTCTCTCTGTTCTTTTATCTGCTTCAGACCCTTATTCATTTGAACTACAATATGATTGTCAAAAATATTTTTTCTGTCTTCATAAAGCCACAGACTGTTTTCTTCCGGAATCTGATAAATGAAGTTTTTTATATTGTTTTCAAGTGATTCTTCGTTCCAATCAGAATCTGAAATTATAATCGAATAGCCATAGAGTTTATCAGAAACCTCATTGAGAACCCGGGCAATAGCGAAGGCACTGTCAACCACAGAAAGTGAGGTCTCTCGGAAAGTCGAATGAAAACAGTAAAGCCCAGTGATTGTCATATGTTTTTCACCGCCTGAGCTGGATAAAGTATTTTCGATATTCACAACCAGCGGCTCAATAATCTGGGGAATTATTATTTTTAACTGCTTATAATTTTTTATTTCGACCTGCAGATAAAACATTGATTGAACTCTCCATGATAATTGATTATATATTTATATATGCACCACATTTTGATAAATGAAAAAGAGTACAAACAGATCAATTTCAATATAAACAGCAAGTCGGAACTCGGCTCAATCTTTAGTAAAATCAGTGAGATAGATATTCCCGACCTGACTATTGAAAAAGATGTATTTCTCGATTCTATAATCGAATTGATAAACAATTCAATATGCGCTCATAATGAAAACAACATAACGGTTCCCGTTCAAATCAGGTTTTCCATAGAAAACGAAGATCTGCACATCACCGTAAAAGACCGGGGAAAAGGATTTGACATAAAAGAACTTCCCTTTAATCTCGACGATCCCGTATCCGCTATTGATATTAACGGCAAAAAATTTCAGATTTACAGAGAAAAATACAATTACAAACGCTTTGGAACAGGATTATTCAATGCTAAGAAAACTTTTGATAGTTTTCAACTCCAGTTTTACAATGCAGCTGGAGAAATTATATCTAAAGAATCCCCCCAAAAAGAGGGCACTATTATAAAATTAGTCCTGAAGAGCAATTGAAGCTATAAATCTTTCTTGACTGTAACTTTTAAGCAATGGTAAAATCCACAAGTTAATTAAAATTAAAACATCAGCCGATTATTCTCGATGGCATAAGTAAATTTAATCAAATGAGGATACCAATTTGGAATTAAAAATCATGAAAAGCAATGACATTTACATCATTGATGTAAATGGTGAAATGGATCTCTACAATTCATATAAGCTTAAAGATCTCGTAATAAAAATGCTCGACAAAAAAGTCAATAAATTCATCATCAATCTGAACAATGTTGAATATATTGACTCGAGTGGAATCGGTGCACTCATTTTTATCTGTTCAACTTTAAAGAAAAGCAACTTGAACCTCTATATCAGCAATATCAGAGGATCTGTTAAAAAGGTTATCGAGTTGACCAAACTCACTGGTTATCTCCCTCTGACGGGAACAGTGCAGGAAGCACTTGAATTATTAAAAAATGTATAATTGAGGTAAAAAATGTCTAAAGTAATATTAAAAGATAATGACCACAAGCTCTTCAACACAGACAAAATGTTCTACAAGGAATTCCCCAGTGATTTCCGTCAGATCCGATATTTTACACTTCTCATCGTCCAGAAAGCTCCACCGGAGATTAAAGAACTGAACCTGCTTGAACAGCAGATAAGCGAGCTGATAAAAAACGCTGTAAAACATGGAAATAAGAGCAATCCCGAAAAGAAAATAAAAGTATGGTATTTCTTCTCTCAAGATGAAACTCGACTCGTTGTTGAAGATGAAGGAGCCGGGTTTACCAAAATAGATGAATGGAATGAATTTAATTCAAAAAGACAGGACTGTCTTGAAAATAATGATTTTGAACGTTTAGCCGATTATGTTGCCTACACAACTGAAGAGAGCGACTATCACGATGGTGGAAACGCCATGTTCGCTGCTCTCGAATTCTGGAATGAAGGTGTCGTCTTTACAGAAAAAGCCAATTGTGTCGCCGTAGGAAAAACATACCCCAAAAAGCAGAAAGGGATAACAATCGGAGAGTGATGATTTTCCCCCGTTTTTAAACCCGGCATTGGCCGGTTTTTTTATGCTCTCATATTTAATCAATAGCCGCCGGGCGTTAAAGAACTCATTACGGGAGCCCATTTATCTATTACGATTTCCCGGTTTTTTTTATTTCGTAGATCAGCTTCCATACCTGTAATAAACCAAACACCATCCTTTGGGGAGAGATAGAGAGATACGAGTATAGCCTCTGGAAAAATAATCATTTCCACCACAGCTTCTCTGCCCCCTATTTTCGGTTTGCCGAATAAAGACTCATCAATTTGTATTTTATTGCGGAAAAAATAATTATAGTAATCGGAAATTTCCAGTTGACTGGAAGGATCAACATAAGGATTACTCTCTTCACGATCAAAAGATTGAAAGAACAGACCGCATGTTTCAATAATTTCCCGCTCTGTGGAAGAAGAGGTTTTACCAACAAACAATTCGCCGATTGTGAATCCCTCCGCTGTAATATTCCCTTCCGAATTGAGAGATAAAAATTCAGTTCTGCCATTGAGAAAAAATATACTATCTTCAGAGGAAACATTCTCTTGTGGTATAGACTCTGCGTCAGACACCTTATTCTCCCTGTGGTTATTCTGGACATTTAGTTCTATTTGATTTTTTTCAATTACATTCGTTGAACCAGAAGGTTCTTTTTTTGGAGCACATGAAAGAAGAGTCACAATTACAATAAGCAGAAAAGTCATTTTTTGAATCATATTGTTCATTATGAACCCAGAGCATTTGTACAGTCAAGAATGGAGTACTGGTAATTTCCCCTAATGGCTCTTATTATAGGAAACGAGGGAGACAAATATGAGATCTGAAATTCTGAATTATCTCGACCATCAATTTACAATACCGGTAAGAGATCCCTTATGGAAACACATATATATGACAAAGGGTCATAGGGAGATTATCAATCACCCTGACTTCAGGTTCCTCGACGGCTTGAGACAGCTAGGCCCAGCCAGCAATCTCTACCCGGGAGCAATTCACACAAGATTAAACCACAGTATAGGAGTGTTTAATCTGGCGAGACAGATGATAAAAGCCATTGTCATTTCAGAAGACTGCCCTCCCATTACGCTCGATGGTGTAAAAGCTTTTCTCTGTGCCGCACTTTTACACGACTTGGGTCATTTCCCTCATGCCCATACCCTACAGGATTTTCCGTTGAAAGATCACGAAGAATTATCCGGAGAAATTATTCGCGACGGTTCAATAAAAAAAGTGATTAGCGATGCAGCTGGTACAGATCCCCAAATGACTGCGGCGATTATTGATAAAAATAGTGATGATATGGGAAACCATGAAATCATTTTCTTCAGGAATTTGCTCTCATCTCCCGTGGATCCCGATAAATTGGATTACCTCAACCGAGACGCGTATTTTTGTGGTGTTCCCTATGGTGTTCAGGATATCGATTTTGTCATTTCTCAAATCTATCCCACTAGAGACGGTATAGCCATCAGCAAGAAAGGGACTTCAGCACTGGAAAATGTACTCTTTTCTAAATACCTCATGTACAAATCAGTTTATTGGCATAAATCAGTAAGAATCTCTACAGCACTGATTAGAAAAGGTCTATTTGAAGCACTCAAATACGATTTAATCGACAAAGAAAAACTCTACAGAATGAATGATCATGATTTTCACAAATTTTGTCTGGATAGTGATGAAGAAGTATTAAAGCTGATTGTAAAAGCTGAGACGCCCTGGCAATATAAAGTTATTGAAGATGTCTGTTTCGATAAAAATAGCGAATTACACAATAAACTGACAGATCCCGCCTATAAAAGAGATTATGAAACACTGCTGAACAAAAAGATATCCGAAGTAACAGGAGTCACCCATGGAAAATACGATGTTCTCATAGATATACCCTCAAAGATCTCTTTTGAACTGCCCTTCAAGTCAGATACTGTTTTTACGAGACCAGTAGTTGACGGCTTTACAGAATCGCTCAGAAGAGTCCGGCTCATAACGCCAAGGGAAACTGCAATGGTTATTGAAGAGAAAAAAATAAAGATTCAGGAATTGTAAACTCTACAAATCCCCGAGCAGATCATTCAGGTCTTCGAGTTTGATAATACTTTCTCTATCGCTGTTATCTTCATCTTCCCGAGCTTTAAGTGTGAGATACTTATCGTTGTATAACCGGGATAGTTTAAATATATCATCATTGCCGTACCTGGAGGGGATTTCAACTTCCAGGTTGTAATTTTCATCTCTCATCCCCTTGAGCATTACGAACACGGGATCGGATATTGTCATGGCAAAATGGGGACTGTAAACAAACATGAGTACTATAACCGAAAAGACTATGGTCAGGAGAAGAAGCATTCCGGGAAGGGCGTTCATGGCATTCTCAAACCTCAGATCAAAAAATACATCTGTATCCCCTGACTGAACATAGTGAAAGTCACCTGGTCCGAAATCTTCCTTGTACTGTTTATCTGTATATCGGGAATAGAGAGTTCTCGAGCTGTATTTAATAAGAAGAATATCACTGTGGATTTTAACAAGATCCATAATCTCGTCTGCTTCCTTCTCGCCTCTGTTATCGATGAATTGAGCAATTTTCTCAGGAGTTTCTTCGTTCCGTCTCATTGCAGGTGAAGAGAAAAAAGTAGATGAGAAAAAAATCGACCCGGCAAACATGATTCCTATTATAGAAACTACCACAGTGGAAATAATTCTGGTCATATGACGCTGAGTCATGACTGAATCTATTGATTTTATACTGCGGAAGATTTTCAGCACTCTGAGCATCCTCAAGATTCTCGCAACACGAACAGCCTTAATAACCTTAAGGATGTTGAGAACTCCCACGCCTCCGGCAAATGCGGCGCCGCTCAGTAAAAAATAAACTGAGGGACCGGAGTTGAACAGAAGAAGCGGAACTGAAGCGATAAAATCAACCCAACCTCTACGATGTACCAGGTATTCCCCTGTATCGCCACGGGCTATGGAAGAGAAATAGCGGATGAGAAACTCAACTGTAAAAAAGATGTCGAATCCAAATCCAACATAGAGAAGAATTTTTCTGATATTCCAATCCCAAACGAGATAAGCGGCCAGGTCTTCAACAAAAGTGAAAACAATGACCAGCGTGATGGCGACCATGACCAGTGTTTCTAAAAACTGCTTTACCATTTTCATATGCTGTCTACCACCCGTTCTCTACTGAGATATTGTACAATTCACTGAGCATATCTTTATCAAATCCGTTAAAGCGGAAATTTTTCCTGGAGATATTGAACCAGCTGCTGTCAGCGGAAACGGCACCTCGATCGACTTTCATTGACGGTCTGTAATTAACGCCCATCGAAGAAAAGAGAGATGCGACCCTCGCGGTTGCTTCTATATGTTTATTATCCTGAAAGGAGAGATTACTATTAATTCCACTTAAAATAACGGTCTCGGGAACCATAGAGAGCTCAATTTTTAATCCCTCAGTCATTTTCTGGATGTAATGAGTCTGCACCATTGATGAATTCGAAGCTCGGCCATTGGCTTTTCCCGGTGCTTCCATTAAGTGAACAGCAGGTTTGAGAAGCATTGATAGAGAAATGAGATCCTGCATATCCGATTGTGCCATTTTCAAACGCTGAACTTTAGTCAGCTCGAATAGAACATATTTTCGCCTGTCAAATACAGGAGAGAGGTATTTACCGGGAAGTCCGGAAGTAATAGCCCGGTGAGGACCCGTAAGACTTCTTCGGATTATAGGTCGTTTGACCATCTTCTCAAGGAATTTAAAAAGTTGAAACCTGATTCCCTCCTCATTGAGATTCCCCGCACCCATAAATGAGAAAAATGAGTAGTTCAATTTTTCATAAATGATTGTTCTCAATTCAGGAATCAGTTGCGCATCAGTAATCTGGAAAAGACTGGTTAAGAGAATTTTATTCACTTCCGAGAGATTTCT
This sequence comes from Spirochaetaceae bacterium, assembly GCA_016744925.1. Lineage (GTDB taxonomy): Bacteria > Spirochaetota > Spirochaetia > DSM-2461 > DSM-2461 > Spirochaeta_F. Next base: position 17,817 of record JADGDJ010000033.1, on the reverse strand, counting down.
TCCCGGAAAAAAAGCCGATGAGCTAAGAGTGGGATATAATTTATTTCCATTGATGTGGAGAAACTGAATGATCTGTTCCTCTTTCTGAAGAGCTGTCAGATCCCCCAGGCTGGGATTGATTAGGAGTTTGCTAATGAACTGTTTTGCTTTTTCGTTTTCTGTTATCATAATTTTATTTTTTGTATTTGCACCAAATGTGTTTAAAGTAAATAATAATACACAGTGAAATATATTACAGCGATTTTTTCAGTTTTGATACTCATTTTTATCGCTTCATTTAATTTATACAGTGAAGAGACGCTTCCTTTAGAGCAAGAGGAAGCCCCGGCGACTCTATGGGATATGAATCTCGGAGACACTGATGTGGACCTCTACCTGGCTGGTTACTGGAAAATGGGACTCATAGGCGGACTGTCCATAGAATCGAGTTCTGACGGCATAACCTTCCCCGCCGATTTCCCGGGACTGACCCAATTCAGCTTTTATCAGGAACCGGATCTGACAATCTCCCTCTGGCTTATGAATCGTTTTTATCTGGAAGCATCTTTTTTAGAGGGATTTGATAAAAATACATACGCCATGGGTTATCGCGGCATGGAAGGCGAACCAATACAAACAGTTAGAATCGGGAACTCGGAAATAGCCATAGACGAATATACGGGGATAAATGTTCCCTCAGCCGATTACAATACTCCGGGAATAAGCGCTTCCTTTCAAACTGATTTTTCGACTCACGATGTCATGCTGCGCTATGACCCCACGAGCGAAGAATCCAAAGTATTCCTCGGCGAATATGAAGTGACCGAAGAAACCCTGGATCTCAGCTCCTATACACGGGGCCGGTATTTTATTCTTCCCGACGAGAATATCGATTCCATTACAATTTACATTGCCGACGAAGATGGAATTTATACAGGATCGGACAATTTAACCTATAGGAAAGCGACAAACAATGAAGCCTCCTATTCTCTTACCGATGGTACAGTGACTTTGACTGATGCATCAAAAACTGATGTACTGGTTTATTATAAAAAAGGGACTCCTGCCGTTGGGGATATTACTTTAGGCCGTGATTTTATTGTTCCTCTGACCAATGGAGAACCTGACCCCGGGATGAGTGCTACACACTTTGATTGGACCATTCCAGATACATGGGATTCATTAGGACAAACTTATGCAATCTCTCGACAGGTTACAGTTAATGGAGTCGCTGCCCTAAAAGTCTACAACCCACTCAAATTCGGACCCTTTGAATATTTCAATACCTATAAAGTTGGCAGCAACCTCAGTACTGATTCCTGGAAAAACTCCGTGAAACTTGTCGATAAAAGTTTCGTTGAATCTTCTGATTCAGACGATTTTCTTTACCATATAGATACAGATGATTCAACAATCACAGTCTTCAGTAATGAAGATACTGCTGCTCGCTTCGCCTGGACTCGTTATCCTCTGGCAGATGACTACTCAATAATATACGGTAGCGCCAGCACTGATGATGACCTGACAGGAAGATACATTCTCTTATCTACAAAGAGTACCGGTAGCGGTTACAACCTCGGTTCCGGTGTTATTCAGGGATCTGTGGAAGTGTATATCAACGGGAACAAGTCCAGCTCAGCCTCGGTTGATTACGACACGGGAAAATTGACTTTCAGCCAGTATATTTTTTCATCAGACAGAATAAAAGTGACTTATAGAACCGAAACAGTGGATCTTTCAGGAGGAGATCTCCTCTTTGCCCAGGGGAATCGATTTTACCCCGCTGACAATCTACAGTTCTACGTAGCTGAGATGTTTCGCTGGAATTCTTCAGACAGTTCATCTTCATCACTGGATGAAACCTCACAAGGGGGAATCACAGTCGCCGGAGGAATGGAATACACTGCTAAAAATTTCAATCTGGAACTGAACAGCACTGTGAGTCTGCAGACCGATGACACATCGGGAATTCTCCGAGTCCAGGGTATGGAGGACAGCGGTTACAGCTTTTCCATCAGTGAATCGCTATTGAAACAGACTCCGGAAAGTGTTTACGGCGGTTCCGGAACACGGGCGGATCTCACTTATACAGATTATTTCTCCACCAATGGCTATGGCGAATACTACCTCAACAGTTATAACTGGACCGGAGCAACTGCAGATGCAAAGAAGAGTGGCCCATCGGTAGCTGCCGGTGTTTCCGGAGATGATTTTGACAGCAATGTGATGGTGATGGAATATGATCTCGGATCGACTGAGTGGTCCGCAGGAGATTTACTACTCTCAACTGACGGACCTATTGATCTTTCGCGTTTCACCTCTGTGTCCATGAAGCTTAAAACTCTCAATTCATCTGATGTTATAGGTAATATAGATGATATCAATATATCTATCATTATTGGAGAGACCGGAGAAAGAAAAGACTGGAATGATGACGGATTCACATCCGATGAAGATACTTCTCTCCTCTTTTCTGAGGTGATTACCAATAGTGCAATTACAATCGCATCAGATGGAATATGGTACCCCTTTAAACATGAATTTACTGATTCCGAAAAGGAACTACTAACCAAAAGCCGTGCTATTCGAGTCATTGTAGATACTGATGCAACCGCTGCAACCGGCCGCCTGCTCATGGCTGATGTCCAGTTTGAGGGATCCCTATTCGATTCTAAAATTATGAATTCCTTTCCAGACCCCGATAAAGAGATGACTGATGCTTATACAGATTATGACAAGGAAATATTTACAGTTACGGAAGTAGAAGAATCATCTCTGGAAGCTGCCTTTGATGAGATTTCCGATATCTTTCACTCATCGGGAGAAACTCAGAAAGCCCTTAAAGTTGAGTGGGATTTAAGTGACAACACGAACTCTGCCTTAGACGGAGATTACTGGATCCTCGAGACATACACAGAAGCCGTACCCATAAACTCTTATGAGACATTTTCGTTTTATATTAAAAGCGATATAAGTGAATCTTATACCATTGAACTCAAGAACAGTGACGAAAAAGGATACAGTTTTCCATACTCGACGTCCGATATCGGCTGGGTAAAACTAAATCTCAATCTTGCATCCGGTGCCGTAAGCGATAGTAATGGTTCGTTCGTAGCACAAGCAACTGTTGATCCCATAGACAGCTCTTTGACCCTTTTCCGGGTTACCAGTACCGGACCCGACACTTCAGGAACCATGTACCTCGACGAACTGCACTACTCGGATCCGACCTTCACTCTTGAGGGAACAGTCGAATTAATCACAGATTACAAATATCCCGGAGATATAATAACCTCTTCCGGTGGATTTCCCATACTTTCAAACTTTTCCTTTTACAATCAATTGCTCTACAGTGGCGGCAAGGTTCTGACCAGTTCCTCAGATGGCAGTCACGCTATTGAAAATGACAGCTCTTTTTCTCTTGAACTCTTAATGCTGGAGATTAAAGGGAATGTGAAAGTGGATTGGTCTGACAGTAAAACAGAACTATCCGGCAGTCATGCTCTCACTTTCCCGGCAGATTTTCCCTATGGTCATATTTATGATTCTTACAGCCGCTCGGGAGACAACAACTCAAGTGTCATGACAAGAGAGAATAAACTGCTTGTAAATATGCCCGACAAAGGATCTGTCACATTATCGGTCAGTGCCGATGGCGATGATAGCGATCTGCTCCTTCAATCCTGGGGGGGCAAAACTCAATGGAAGAGTCCCTCTCTTTTTAAATTCAGCGGTTCTCTCCTGTTTGAACAACAATCAGAATGGAATTACAGAGATCAGGACAATTATCTGATGAACTGGATTGATGACTTCAGACTGATCGTTCCTGAAAACAGTGATGTGGACATCCGGGAAGTCAGTGGTGATATGAACGTTAGTCTGGAGTTTGATTATATAGAGTTCAGCCTGAACCCCTATTTATCCTTCGAAACAGAAACAGGAAGTCCGGCAAAACAGACAAACAAGGGCGGTTTTGACTTTTCAGTACCTTTGAAATTCACAAATCGCTCTGGAGAGCATTGGTCCATAACACCGTCCTATAGCCGTTCCTTCGTTCAGACATCGGAAAAATCAAATGGAGACTCTTTTGGAGATGGTTTTAACAATCTCTCGCACGATTTGGGAGTATGGCTACCTCTCACCTCTTTTATCCCCATTTATGAGTTATTTGCACTCTCTCCGGTTTCTGACTTTAAAAACCTGACCGTGAAATTTAATGACGCCAGTTATACACCGGCAATGGGAATTGCCCTTTCAAGAAAGTTCGGATCGGAACTCTATGACCTGTTCCTCCCCTATTATTTCAATATTGATTACAGCAGAAATTTCAATAAAAGCGATGACACTTTATCCAACAGCAATAATATGGATATTACAATAAGACAGACAGCTATCAATATGTTTGGTGAATTCGGAACCTACAGCCGCTTGAACTTTTACAATACCGATGAGTTCACAAGTTCCCTTTCTCTCAGTTTCGCTGCAGAAGGAGAGAACATCCCCCTGTTAGAAGAACTGGTATATCAGAGTTACCTCTCTTTTTACGGAAATAACAACAAAGCCTTTACTTTTGAAAATCGATTTGAAAATGACTTTGAAGATGATTTGATTTCCGATTCCCTGGATATAAAATTTATATGGCGCCAGCCGATGAAGGAAAATTTTAATATCACCTACCTCAATAATCTCATTGAGGGAGAACACTACTGGTCTCACGAAGAGACACTGGGATTCGATCTCTCGGCTCCCTATAAGGACAAGGATGACAACAACTCTTCAGTGACTGTAACAGTCAAGCACCAATCCACCGTAACTGCTCCCGATTTTGGAGCCCTTAAAACATGGTTAACCCTTGGGTTTTATGGAAAGGATGATGTTTTTAAGGCTGGATTTGAAGCCGGTCTTGAATTAGAAATCAGTTTCTGATCACCTCCGGAACAATCATTCCAATAAGAATTTTAATATAGAATGATATATAATGCTTATTGAAGCAGGAGGAATATATGCCTATAAGAAAGATTATATTAATATATGTTGTATTATTGTTTGCCCTTCAATTACCGCTGTATTCACAAGATGAAACAGCTAGTGCAAGTGAAGTGGATTTCGGATTCGGTCTGGGAATCGGCGCCGTCAGTCTCGATGGAACAGTTTACAATACTATAAAACTCAACCCGGAATTGTCTTTCGGAAAATTTGGAATCGCCCTCGATGTCGATTTTCGATTCACCTTTTCCGGAGATGATGGAGATACGACATTTAAAGTTTATGAACCGGATTGGTATCTCTCCGATGGGAATTTCTTAGATTATCTGAATCTCTATTTATCAAAATTTGATTACATTCGCTGGGGAGAGTCAGGTGATGATCTCTACGCTCAGCTCGGTTCTATAAAAAGTGCGACTGTCGGTAACGGATTCATTGTCGGAGCTTATACAAATGAGAGCTTCAAGCCAGTAAAAAAATATACCGGCGCCCGGTTTGAATTGGACACAGCACTGTTCAATTGGCCCTATATGGGGATTGAAATCCTCGTTTCCAATGTTTCAGCACTTGATCTCATAGCCACGCGAATCTATGCCAAACCTCTAGGAGGAATAGAATCCCCCGTATTCAGTGGTTTGGAAACAGGAATTACTTTTGCAGTGGACAGAAATCCCTATTTTTTCCTCGAAGATAATGATTCCAATGGGATTTACGACATCGCCGATTCCGGTGAGGCCTTTGAAAATTACAGCACATTATTCGTGACCACAGACGATCCTGAACCTGTTGTCATTTATGGTGTCGATGTAATGCAGCCGCTGCTCGATGTAAGTGTTTTTACCATGGCAATCTATGGTGATTATGTTCTCCAGGGCCTTTCAGATCCCGCAATGGGTGGATCGGTTGGACTCGGTGGAACACTTATAAAATTCATGACCTGGAACGGTGGTCTTATCTTCAGAGGTGATGACTTTGTTCCCAGTTATTTCGACCGCACTTATGACCTGGACAGATCGACCAATTATATTCTCTATCAAAATGATCACAGTACTCCCATACAGGAAGCGGGAATTGATTACAAAACGTCTCTGGGATTCAATTTTCTCAGTGGTGGAATATCCTTTGTAACACAGGTCACCGGTCCTTTTGACAAACCGACTGAAGATGCTCTCGATGCTCCTTGGGAATATCCCCATCTGATGGCTCTGTTCTCAATTAATGAGGGCATTATTCCCTATTTTGATGTGAGTTTCTGGTATGACAAACAGGGAATTGATTCTCTTGATTCATTATTTGATCCAACCAATGCACTCATTGGAGGCAGAGTAAATTACAGGATTCAGGGGGCTGTCCTCTCACTGCAGGTCGATGTTAAATACGATGCGGGATCTCCGGACAACTGGGATGTAACGACAAAGCTGGAAACTGGAATCCAGTTCTGAGGAAATATATATGAAAAAGATATTATTTACAATTTTACTGATACTGATGATGCTGCCCACATCTCTGGCAGCGCAAAACGATCCGACTGCGGTTCTCGAATACTTTGAAGATCCCTACGGAGAGATGATCATCACTGATGAAATGGGCAATGCCCTTGAATATTTTGATATGGGAGAGATACTCCCTCCGGGATTCTCCATAAGTACTGGTGGAGGTATAGCCGAAATACGGTTGAACCCCAATGGCACCATAGTGAAACTGGCAGAAGATACGGATTTTTCCATAACCAATCTACAGGGATACAAGGGAAGCCCGTCCAATGAGTTCACACTGCTTGCGGGAAAAATGAGAACAATTGCCGCGAGGACATCGGGGATTAATTATTACAATGTGCGCACTCCCTCCGCTGTAATGGGCGTTAGGGGGACTGATTTTATAAATGAAGTCGGACAGGCCGTTTCCAATGTCGTTGTTCGACAGGGTTTGGTTGAAGTCATGCCATTCAGCGGTTCTTCGGTTACGGTTTCCCAAAACCAGACTGTAAACACGCTGGCAAGCGTAATGCAGGCTGTTGGACTTCCCCAGGATCAGGTTGATTCTATGTTCAGATCCATGGGATTTAAAGCCCTGTCCCCTGCAGATGTCCCCGGTCATTCACCACTTCCTCCGGGAGAAGATTCCGGTGAAGCAGAAGGTGAAGACACAACTGTTGAAGCAGCAGAACTTTCTGAAGCAGAAATGGAAGATGCCCAGAATGCTGATAGGGGTCAATCTGCCAGCCAGAGCAGAGATTCCCGTCTTGCCGGTATATTAAGAAATATTTTCGGTATGGAGATCGGTACCACAACTATTGATGGAAATACCTATTCGAAAATTATTGTACAGCCGACAATCGATCTCGGTAAATTCAAAATGGGATTATACCTACCTGTTATCTATGTGGATAATTTCTTCGATTCAGGTCAGTATTACAAACCTGAAGGTAATGATGAGTGGTCATTCGGTACAGATCAGAAAAACAATTTTGAAGATGTTGTCCTCGATATATTGAAAGATACCATGCTCAAGATAAAATATGTGGAATATGGAAATCAGGGCTGGGATCCCTTCTACCTCAAAGTGGGAAATCTCAGCAATATGTCAATTGGTCACGGAACGGTAATGAACAAGTATGCCAATGACTCCGAATTTCCGGCCATTAGAAAAATCGGACTCAACACAGGTTTTGCTCTTGGAAAAATCGGGATGGAATTCGTCAGTGATAATCTTGCTGATCCTTCCATTGTAGGATCGAGATTCTTTATAAATCCCATCAGCAGCTATGATGGTTTTCAGCTCGGTGTCTCCGGTATAGCAGATTTATTCCCTGCTAGAATTGTAGAAAACGCATCGGATTACGGTGATCCCTGGCTGTTGGCATTCGGATTGGATGTGGAGTTACTTAAAATAAACAGGGATAACTTCAAAATGAAACTCTTCGGAGATATTTCCTCGATGATGCCTGTATTCAGAGAGGAAACCAATTACAAAGGCATCAATATAGAGGCCGGTGTAGCTCCGGATCTTTGGCTGGAAGGTGGAACATTGAAAAATTTCGGTGTCGTAGCCGGTTTGAGAGGAAGCATATTCAAATTCACATGGGCTTTCGAGTACAGACTGAGCAACGGAATTTATAAACCTTCATTGTTCAACGCTCTCTATGATAGAAATAAGATCTCCTACTTGAGTGAAATAATCGAATACCTCAATTCTCCATCTGACTCAGGTACTGTCATGGGGATTTATGGTGAAGGCGGTTACTCTATTAAAGACAAATTCGCTTTGACTATTGGTTATTACTGGCCATGGGAAATCAATGATGGTTCTGTATCATTCAATGGAGATGATATGTTCAGTATCAGTTTTATTCTCATGGATGGTCTCATACCGAGATTTCCTATACGGGGAAGTATTACCTACGAAAGAGCTTACCTGATCGATACTTTACAGGGTGATGGTAATTTGACATTATTCGATGCCAATACGGTTGTTCACGGTGAACTGATCTACCCCATCGCACCGACACTGGACATTGCAGTTGGAGTCTCTACGGTAATTTTAACTGATGACAAGGGCAATGTCATAATGGTAACAGGAACCGATACTCCTGAAATTGCACCGGTCATAAGCATAGAGACAAGGATCCATTTTTAAAGTAATATCTCTGCATGAGTAGAGAAAAACCAAAGTCCCGGGCAGTTAAGATGCTCCGGGACTCTGTCGCAAGAAAAATAGCTGCCGGTGAAGTGATTGACAGACCCAATTCTGTGGTACGGGAACTTCTGGACAATTCCATAGATGCAGGCAGTACTGAAATTTCCCTATATCTGGAAAACGGTGGGATCGGCAGAATCAGAGTTGTTGACAACGGCTGCGGCATGTCTGCTGAGGATCTGAAATTGTGCTACCTGCCCCATGCAACCAGTAAAATTGAATCAGAAGAAGATCTTCTCTCCATAAGAAGCCTCGGCTTTAGAGGAGAAGCACTCTCGAGTATATCGACCTGTACACGTATGGAAGTGATCAGCCGCCCCGAGTTCAGTGATACAGCCTTCAGGCTTATCGTTCATGGAGGCAAAGAAATTGCTGTCGAAGAGTGGCGTGGCAGCCAGGGAACCATCATCGATGCTTCAGAGCTATTTTACTCTATACCTGCACGCAAAAAATTCCTCAAAAGATCTTCTGCCGAAACGTCGATGTGCACTAAAACATTTCTGGAGAAAGCGCTACCATTTCCCAATATAAATTTCCGATTATATACTGACGATAAACTCAAATTATTTCTTCCCGCATCGACGAGAAAGGAAAGGATACTCGCCGCCTGGAAAGGAGTTTTCAATCCTTCCCTACTCCATGAGTTACAAGGGGAGGAAGAAGGTTTCCGCATAACTCTTGTAGCTGGAAGACCGGAACTAAATAGAAAAGACCGCCGTTATATACAGATATTTGCCAATAACAGACGGATCGACGAATATTCTTTTGTTCAGGCTGCTCAATACGGGTACAATGATGCATTACCGGGAGGAGTCTTCCCTGTATGTTTCGTATTTATTGATGTGGATCCTCATCTTGTAGATTTCAATATTCATCCCGCCAAAAGAGAAGCAAGATTCAGAAATCAACCTGCTATTCATCACAAAATAGTCCAGCTGATTAAAGACTTTCTGGCGGACTACACATTCCGGCTGAGAACTGATCAGAAAGAGGCAGTACAGAAAAGTTTTACACTTCCCGACATGAATGTGAGATCCGGTTCTCCCGCAGCTAAGAGGACTAGTTGGAATGAATGGAGTTCATCAACTAAAACAGCAACTTCACCACAATACGGTTCAGGTCAGGGAACGGGATTCAAACAGATAAATCGACCGGAAAGATCAGTATCAGAGAAAATGGAAGAATTCTCACCGATACATAATCAATCGGAAAGAACCTCAGTCGATAAATTTGATAATGTCCGTTATATGGGGCAGATTATGGATCTTTTCCTTTTGGCAGAATACGACGACCGGCTTTTTATTGTGGATCAACATGCGGCACATGAAAGGTTATTATTTGAATCGTACAAGCAGACAGCCAGTACGGTTCAGGAACTTCTCATACCCATAGATTTTGAAACTGATGAAGCAGAGGAACTGAACCTCATAAAAAACCAGGGTAATTACAAAAAATTGGGAATAGGACTGGAACAGAAAGAAAAAGGAAGCTGGCAGATTACAGCTATACCGAAATCAGCTGTGAATATGGAAGGAGACCTGGTGGATTTTTTAAAAAATCAAAAAGGATCTATTGGCGAATTAGAAAAAGAGCTCTATGCTACCATGTCCTGTCGCAGTGCCGTAAAAGATGGCGATCCGGTAGATTCATTGTCAGCTTTGGAACTGATCAAAGGTGCTTTTCAACTGGAGAGCGCCCGTTGTCCTCATGGCCGGCCTATATGGTTTGAGCTGTCGAAAAATGAGTTGTTTGAATTAGTAGGAAGAACAATATAAAAAAGGGAGATTTTTATGGGTTTAAGTAATAATGATGTTCTAAAGAAACTGAGATACGCCATGAATATTAAAGATGGAAAAATGAAAGATATCTTTGAACTGGGAGGCGGGAATACATCTCTCAATGAAGTGACTGCATATTTATCTAAAGAAGATGATATGTCATTCAGAGAGTGTACTGATCAGAATCTTGTGTATTTTCTCGATGGACTGATCACTCTGAAAAGAGGGAAAAAAGACACGACCCACAAAACAGGCCGTGTCCTTATGCCAAAAGATTAACCTACTGACTTATCAGACTTTGTAGCTCATCGGCTTTGACATACCCGGGGTTTTTATTCAGTAGAGATGTTACTGTTGTAGAAGCCCCGTCTATATCACCAGATGAATATTGTACATGGGCCAGCCTGTAATAGGCATCCCAGTAATTCTGGTCAATTGCGATAATACTCTTCAAATGAGCCATCGCCTCGACATTCTTTTTTGTTTCAATATAGGCTATGGATAAGTTAAAAAGCACATCCGTATCGCCCGGTTTAACAGCGGTAGCCTTTCTGTAATATTTAATACAGTTATCAAAGTCCTCAATATGAAGATAGATCGACCCGAGATTATTCCAGACAGCAAATGATTCGGAATCAATTTTTTCGGCACCTTTCATATAAGTCAGGGCCTGTTCGAAATCTCCCTCTTCGTCATAAATAAGAGCGAGATTAATCAACGGCTTGATATAAGTACCATCTAATTTAATGGCTTGTTTGTACATCTGAATAGAAGAATCCCTCATCAGGAGTGCTTCATTGATCTCTCCCATAGTAAAATAGTATTTAGCGTTTGTCGGATCGAGTCGCAGAGCCAGGGAGGCACTATTAATAGCTGTGCTGTATTCCTCTGTCATTATCTGAACCAGAGCAAGGTTATGATAATTTTCTCCGTTTTCCGGTTCCAACTCGGCAACTTTCTCGTAATTGAGCTCAGCCGCACTGTAATCAGCCGCAGAAAACTGAGCCAGTGCAAGACTTTTTCTATAACGGGCATCATCGGGCTTCAGCTCAACAGCCATCTTCAATGTTTTAATAGCCTCTGATGAATTTCCTGACTGGAAATGTATTTTACCCGCCTCCCAGAAAGACGAAGAATGTGTAGGTCTTAAGCGGTAACTTTCGATAAATGCATTGAGAGCATTTGCATTCTTAGAGAGTTTCTTTTCTGTCAAACCGAGAGCAAAATAATTCCCCTCGACTTTCGGATCAAGTATTTCACAACTCTTAAATGATGAGAGCGCATTGCGAAACAATCCTGCCTTATATTGATTTTTCCCTAGCTCATAATAGAGCGAACCATTTTCTCCATTGAGATTGGCCGCTTTCTCCATCTCCTCAATAGCTCTATTCAGATCACCTTCTGCCGCATATATTTTACCCAGGTTAAAGTGAGATTTCCAGTCTTCTGGATTATCGGCAATTGCCTTTTCATACTGATCACGGGCTTTGAGCCTACTGCTATCACTGTCAGGATTTTCGTAATAATAGGAGTCTCCGATTATGGCATAAGCCTCTCCATTGTCGGAATCGAGATCCAGAACCTGTTCCGCCAGATTTCGTGCACCGGACCAGTCTTTTCGATCGAGAGCCCTTCTGGCATCGGTGAGTAGCCCTTCAATTTTCTTCTCAACCTCTTCTCTGGCTTTTCGATCAGCTTCAGATTCAGCTTCTTTGCGCTTCCTCGAGATCTCTGCTTTCAGCGCCCTGGCAGATCCCGAATCGGGTTTGATATTGAGGGCTTGATTTACCAGAGATTCAGCATTATCAAATTCATTTTCATCGAGAGAATTTCTCGCTTCAGCCAATAGAGCATCAACCTCTTTCTGAATACTTTCCTCTTTGGATCTCTCCTGCTCCCTCGCGAGAAGAGCATTCATAGCTTCGGTACTCTGATTATCACCACCGGTCTGATTTTGGAGAGAATCACCGAGAGAGTCGAGACTCTCCTTGAGATTTTCCTGCTGCTCCATCTGTTCCTGCTGTTTTCTCAATTCCTCATCAGATTCAAATTTTTTCTTCTCTTCAATAATTTCTCCCAGGAGATTCCGCGCATCATCATCAGAGCTGTCATCAATCAGCAACCCGTTGAGGAGATCCATGGCCTGCTGAAATTCCCCATGTGAATAGTATTCTTTCGCCAGAGCAATGGTATTGTCCCTGCGACTCGGTGTTCCACTATCCTCTTTACCACCGAAAACTGTAAAGGCTGCTACAGCCAGTAGAATCACCAGCACAATTGCGGAAGTGATTATGATTACTTTTTTATTCATTAATTATGTCCTGTCCTAATCATCGATATCTGAATCTTCATCTGTGTGAATAATTTTTTCACTATCAGCCGAAATATTCTGTGTTTCATCTCCAATGTTACTGAGAGAATTAAGAATCTCATCCATTAGAGCCTGTTGACGGGCAGCGTCTTCCGCCTTTCGTCTCTCCTCGGCAAGTCTCCGGGTTTCAATATCGGCTGCTTCCTCAGCCTGGCGCTTCTCCTCTGCCAAACGAAGTCTCTCGGCTTCTGCCGCTAATCTCTCAACTTCTAATGCTTCTGCTTCAAGTTTAGTTTCAATCAGAGCGATCAGTCTCAGAATTTTTTCTTTCTGTTCGGAAAGGGGTCTCGCTATGAGGTACTGGCGATAAACTTCAACAGCTCCCGGAAGATCTTCACTGCTCATCAATATATTTGCTCTGTTCAGCAACGCATCACCTTTCTCATTCAATGCCCCGTCTATAATCAGATCGTAAACAGCCAGAGCATTTTCAAAATCATTCTGAGCAAAATAGGCATTTCCCGCATTGAGATAAAAACGCCCTTTCTGAATACCATTGAGATCAGCACCCTGTAGAAAATAGGAGATCCCTTTACTTGTCAGCCCGCTCTGTATATAGGAGAGACCGAGATACATGATGATATTTTCATTGCCCGGCTCCTCTTTCAACGCCTGCTCAAAATAAAGCGCTGCTTCAACCGGCTTGTTGTTGAGAAAAAGATCTTTCCCCTGATCAAAAGATCCGGAATAAATAGAAGGTATCACAAGAAAAAAACACAAGATTATCAGTTTTAACTTCATATTACTATTAATATTACCCTTACCAGATCCGTTTTCACTATAAATATACAAAAGTTACTTCCTGTATCAAAAAAAATTAAAATAAAATATCTACCAAATATGACTTATATTTTATACTATATGATATAAATCATCAGTACGGTGGACAAATGAGTTTAACAATATTTCTTATTATAATGGTCGGCGCCATTCTCGTAGTGTTTATTACTTTTATTATACGCGGGATTCTGGCTCCAAAAAAACTTACATCTCTGGACAATATGCTGAAACAGGGTAAATACCCTCAGGTTTCACGCCTGGCGAAGCAGATGATAGCCAAAGATGAAAGGAATGTGGAACTTCACTATATTCTTTCTCTCTCATACATAGCTCAGAATAAAGCAGAGCTGGCTTTGATGGAGTTGAAAAAAATCAATAATCTCGGAAATTTCGGTGGTCTTTGTTCTGAAGTCAATTTCCGGAAGACTATTGCAGATCTTTTCGAAAGATTCGGGAATACTGAAGAAGCGCTTACAGAATACTTATTGCTGACGAAGTTAGAGCCTTACGAAGGTGATTATTTCTTCAAAACGGGTTACCACTTTGAAATGAGGAACAAAGGTGGACAGGCACACAAGTATTATACAAAAGCAATCGAGTTGAATCCTCACGATGCCAATGCTCACTTTCGCCTCGGTTATATTCTCTACAGATCCAAAAGATACAACGATGGAAAAACTGAATTGGAAATGGCTATAAAATATGATAATGCCAATTATCAAGCTTCATATTATCTTGGAAAAATTTTCCAGGAAATGAAAGATTTTCAGAGTGCACTCAAATCTTTTGAACGTGCGCAAAAAGATCCAGCTTTCAGGATAAAATCTATCGTATCTAGTGGTCACTGCTATCTGGCAATGAAAAATTACGATCAGGCGGCAAGCGAATTCGAAAGAGCAATTAATATGTCCAAAGAGGACAGTTCAAGTGAAATTCTTTACGCTCGTTATTTTCTTTCACTCTGTTATGAAAAACGGAGGGATGTGGATAACGCCATAGAACAATGGGAACAAATATATAAAGTTAAACCGGATTTCAAGGATGTGGCTGAGAAACTATCTCAATATCAGGATCTGCGGACCGATGATTATCTCAAGGACTTTCTCACAGCGAGCTCAAGTGAATTTAATGATATATGTCTTGCGGTTGCTAAAATTATGAACCTCTCTGTTCAGGATGTCTCTCCCATCAACGGCGGTTTGAAAATCATTGCTGTCGAACAGGCAAAAAAACAGGATTGGAGAAATCTCAAGAAAATGCCTCAGTTGGTGTATTTTTCCCGAATACCAGAAAATATCGATGTGGAGAAAGTGAGAATCTTTCATGAAGATATGAAACAACTTGGTATCAATAGAGGAAAATATGTATCGAGTTCTCAGTTTTCACGGACATCTGTAGAATTTGCAGAATCTAGACCAATAATCCTAGTCTCTAAAGAGTCACTTCAGGATTATCTCAAACTGGCGATGAAAAAACTCTGATGAAAATACTTTGCGTAGCCGATCACAGATCACCAATAGTCTATTCCACGGGAATTAAGAAGAGATTTGAAGATATTGATTTGGTTTTAGGTGCCGGCGATCTTCCTATGGATTATTACGGATATATCGTCAGCAGCCTGAACAAAAAACTTTTTTTTGTCTTTGGAAACCACAATCTGAAACACTACAATAGATTTACTGGTACAAATAACTCTTACAGCTATGATCCGGGGAGTGTAAATCAACACACCTTCGGTTCAATATTTGCCAGTGGTAAAGTTATTCGGGAAAAAAAATCAGGCCTGTTAATTGCAGGGATGGGTGGTAGTATTAATTACAACAATGGAGAGAATCAGTATACGGACCTGCAAATGTACTTTAAGTTATTCAGACTTATTCCCGGTTTACTGTGGAACAGAATTTTTCATGGAAGATATCTGGATATTTTTCTGACTCATTCACCACCGCGGGGATACAACGACAGGGATGATCCCTGTCATAAAGGGTTTAAATCATTTCTGTGGTTCATTGAAAAATTTAAACCGACATATTTGATTCACGGACACATTCATCTCTACGACAGAAATGCGCCGAGAGAAATACAATATAAAGAAACCCAAATCATAAATGTTTACGATTATTACCAGTTGGAGATGGAGATATAAATGGATAATTTGATCAACTCACAGGCTAGCGATGATTTTAATCGAGCCAGGAATAAAGCTCGATTTACAAATATCTTTAATATCATCAATACTGAAAAAAAAGAATTATTGTCTTATTACGATGTAAAAACCATGGCAAAACCTAAGACTCAGACTTACAGAGGGATGAAGGTTGTCCCTATAGCCAAGATAATTGGATCTGAAGGACGCTATAAAGATTTCAGTAAAGCCTTTTTACCGAAAAAGGAACATTTGAGACATAGGTGGGAAAGTATAGACAGAGCACATCTGACTGATATAATTTTGCCTCCGATTTCACTTTTTAAAATCGGCGATGTCTACTTTGTACGAGATGGCAACCACAGAGTATCAGTGGCTAAGATGCAGGGAAGCCTTGCTATTGATGCTGAAGTTGTCGAACTGACAACGGAAATAACCATTAAACCCGAAATGACTAAAAGCGATCTGAGAGAATCGGTACTGCTTTATGAACGGGAACAGATGCTCAAAGAGTCACGACTGGATACCATGATAAATATGGAGAAAATCCGTTTTACTTCTTTGGGAAGATATGATGAAATGCTCCGTCATATTCAGGGTCATAAGTACTTTATCAATCAGGATATAGAAAAAGAGATATCTTTGAAAGAAGCCACAATCAGCTGGTTTGAGAAGGTCTATTCTCCAATTATTGAAATCATAAATAAAGAAAATATGCTCAGCCGGTTTCCCGGAAGAACAGAAAGTGATATTTATATCTGGACCATAAAACACTGGGACGGGCTCAAATGGAAATATGGTCAGGAATACCCTTTGGACGAAGCGGTTAAGGAATATAATCAGATTTACGGAAAGGGATTCATTCAACAGATAAAAGAATTCTTAAAAAAAATATTTCAAAGCTGATCATTGAGAATATAGGGACCGGAGATAAGCCCCCACGAGCTTGTTTCCGGCTCCATATAGATTTTAAACGTGGAAGCTCTTCTTCTTATATTGGGAATAATATCATTCCACTCATAGTTACTCATGAGGAAATCCCGACTTTTTTCCAACAGTTGTTCCTCTTCTCCATAAAACCAAACCTGGAATTTGGGATAATCAGACTGAACCGCAAGATGTTGCTTATCAAAAGTGATTTCAGGAAGAGAGATATCATTTTCGGGTATCTTGTTGCGCAGATGAAATAATTTCTCATCTCGCTCCCCACCGATATCCATAAGCAGGACTCTGTAGTCCCCTTCGGGAAAACGCCCCTCTCCAGGGGCGAGTATATTGTTGAAACCTATCCAGCGAATGCCCTGTTCTTTAAATGTTGACCACCGGGATGATGAGATATTCCAGAAAAACTGCAGATCATCATAAATGAGATAGATCTGCTCAAGATCACCTTCTCCGTCTTCATCCTCTCCATGGATAAAAAATGATAAAGATTCATAAGTGTTCTCCGTTTCAGGATCATGAATCAGATTGAGCTGATGATATATCTCAAGCATTTGCGGAGCTTCTCCGGAACAGGAAAAAAAGATAAATAATATTGCCAGACCAAAAAGTTTAATCCGTTTTAAGAACAATTCGGTTTTCCCCGTCTCTTTCAAAATAACCTTCTGCATCGAGTTCTTCCAATAGAGGAATCAGAACTCTTCTGCTCAACTGCATGGACTCTTTGACTTCGGTAAATGTCAATTCATCACCTACCTTTAGGTCTTTCATAACACTTTTTTTCAACTCAATAAAATGGTAGTTACCAATTAAAATATCATCGGATAATATGCGTACGAGCCCCATTCTTCCAAGAGCTCTATATGTTTCCGAAAAAAGAGGATTGCTTATATTTGACAGATTTATTTCACTTTTATCATTTTCCAGATCCAGAAGAAGCTTACCGGCGATGGGAGAGAGATTTTTACGCATATCTCCCGTTGTATTGACGAGATATCCATCTTTTTTTACCAGCGTTTCTTCACCTGTAAGTTCATCAACAATCTGATACACCAGGTTTTTATCACTTTTGATCTGTTCTGTAAGTTTATCAATTTGAATACCTCCCGCAGTAGAAGTTCTCTTCAGGATAGCCCCTT
>JADGDJ010000286.1 GCA_016744925.1 Spirochaetaceae bacterium | reverse complement strand
TGGCAATTGCCGGTTCTCTGAAGGGATTTGATCTGATTTTTGCTATGACAACCCAGGGACTGCAGAGAGACAATGCCTCTGTGCTTCCCATATATATGTATGAAACAGCTTTCCGGGATTACTCCAATCCCATGCGGTTTGCCTATGGGGCGGCCATTTCCAATGCCATTGTCGCCATCAGTATAGTTATGATAGGTATAAGCAACTGGATCGGAAAACACATGAATCAGGACGAGGCCTATTGATATGAGTGATATAGTCAACAACAGTAAATCTGCTCTGATCTGGAGCAATGTGGGAAGAGTCGTTTCCTATACCGTTTTTATCGTCTGGATTTTAATAACGATAGTTCCTTTAATCTGGATGAGTTACAGCTCTCTAAAATCGAATGAGGAATTGACGAGAGATATTTATGCACTTCCCTACGAATTGTTCGACAACATAGATGACGAGTATAAAGTCATTAAACCGGATCTGAATACCATACGCGATTATGATCCAAAAGTTGACCTGAGAGAGAGAATCGTCATTGAGTCAAATACGATAGCACCGGGACGGAGATTGATGGTTTTTTTCCTTGTTAAAGAGGAAATGCCTCCGGAAATACAAAGTCTGGAAATGGGTGATTTCCTGACCTTGCGGGACCTTCCCTCTGATATTCGCAAGCATATTAGCAGAAAAACCCGATGGTTTAACTATGAATCGGCATTTATCCGCGGTGGCCTGGCAGGGAAATTCCTCAACAGTGGGATTTATGCTGTGGTATCTACTTTTCTTATAGTAATTTTAGGCTCTATGACCGCTTTTGCTATCAGCAAAATGCAGTTTAAAAAGATTTCCAGAGTGGTTATGCTGCTCTTCGGGCTGGGATACCTTATAAGTATTCCCTCTTTGATAATTCCACTCTTTCTCATGATGACCAAAGTGGGCCTGATCGATACTCATTTGGGGTTAATACTAGTCTATACGGCTTTCGGAATGCCTCTGGCTGTACTATTATCGACTCAGTTTATGTATGGACTGCCGAACAGTCTTGTCGAGTCGGCTTATATTGACGGAGCATCGGTATTCAGAACTTTCTGGAGTATTATTCTTCCCATGACTACGCCCGTTATCGTGACGGTCAGCATTCTCAGTGCACTGGGGATCTGGAATGAATTCCTCCTCGTTCTTGTATTGGCCAGTTCAGAATTTACAAAATCCCTTCCGGTTGGAGTGTATTCATTCTCCAGTCTGACGGGAACTCAATTGGGATGGCAGCTGGCTGCACTGGTGATAGCCACAGTACCTGCCATGACCGTATATTTTATTTTTAATCAGCAACTGACTAAAGGTGTAGTCGCCGGAGCTGTTAAAGAGTAAAGATAATTTTTTCATCCTTTTTTTATTCTACGTAGACTGCCTCAAATCTTTGAGGCAGTCTTTTTTTTGTTTGACTATGTTCGGGTCCCGACACTCCGTGTCCCCCGAAATATCTAGGCAACGACTATGTTCGGGTCCCGACACTCCGTGTCCCCCGAAATATCTAGGCAACGACTATGTTCGGGTCCCGACACTCCGTGTCCCCCGAAATATCTAGGCTTGAGAATTTTCCATAAATCGTTACAATAGATTAAATAAACTATATTATTTACAAGAGGTTCACTATGGCAGAGCTACAAAATATCAAATGGTCCGAACTCGGGTTTTCCTATATCAAAACAGATCTCAGGTACATCTCCATTTGGGAAGACGGAAAATGGGATGATGGGAAACTGGTTGAGGATAATAAACTTCATATCAGTGAAGCCTCAACGGGACTCCATTACGGTCAGCAGTGTTTCGAAGGGTTGAAAGCCTATAGAACAAAAGATGGGAAGATCCAGCTATTCAGACCAGACCAGAATGCTAAAAGAATGCAACAGTCCTGTGACAGAATCAGAATGGCCGCGCCATCAGTCGAAAAGTTTATCGATGCCTGCAGACAAGTGGTTAAGGCCAATGAGTCCTGGGTGCCTCCTTATGGTTCCGGGGCAACTCTCTATATCAGACCATTTGTTTTCGGTTGTGGTGACACTATTGGTGTAAAACCGGCGCCTCGATATATATTCTCTGTTTTCTGCATGCCTGTTGGACCCTATTTTAAAGGGGGCATGACACCTGTGAACTTTGCGACAACGGGATTTGATAGAGCAGCACCTTCCGGTACAGGTCAAGCTAAAGTCGGTGGGAACTATGCGGCTAGCCTCATGCCTCATGAAGAGGCTGCAGAGAAGGGCTTTGCCGACTGTATCTACCTCGATCCGTCGACTCATACAAAAATAGAAGAAGTGGGAGCTGCCAACTTTTTCGGGATAACAAAAGACAATAAATTTATCACTCCTTCATCGCCTTCAATTCTACCCAGCATTACAAAATACTCCCTGCTTCATGTGGCGAAAGAATATATGAAAATGGAAACAGAAGAATCGGATGTATTAATAGATAATCTTGAAATTTTCAAGGAAGCCGGTGCCTGTGGAACAGCTGCTGTCATCACTCCTATCGGAGGAGTCCAGCACAATGATAAATTTCATATTTTTCACAGCGAAACAGAAGTCGGACCTGTTACACAAGAGTTATATGAAACGCTCGTTGGGATTCAGCTCGGTGATGTTGAAGCACCGGAAGGCTGGATCGTCGAAGTGTAATTTATTACAGGATTGGCATAGGTCTGGAGAACTATTCTGCGGATCTCTTCTTTCAAGTTTTTATAGCGGAGGAGAAATTCTTCTTTCTCCGCTTTTTTATACATATGATCATAGGTTTTGGTCTGGGTAATTATGTCGTAGGCAATATAATTGGTTGGCCATAATTTGTAATTCAGATAAATCTGTCGATCGATCTTCATGGCGGCTTCTTTGACATTTTCACAATCACCATTTATTCTGTCTCCGAAAGAACAATTTATCCGGCCTTTATCACCACGCATCCCATAAATAACACTTGTCATGTCTTCCATTTTCCCTTTGTTATGTTTCCCTTTCTCCGCAATCTGTGCCACTTCCCAGGCTTTCAGTCGATCGAGTGGATCCAGCTCATAAGAGACGGCTACCGGAATGAGATTGACAGAATTAATGAAGTCCTGAAATGACTGCCCCTCTTTCTTCTTACTGTAGTAGAGCATCTTCACAACTGAGGGATTTGTCTTATCGATGCCTTCTTTTGCCCGTCCTCTCCTCTGGGCAATCCATATGGAATGTCCCTGGTCAAGGCGGTATCCAATATAAGCGGAGAGATTGGATATTGCTATAATTTTTACACGTTTGGGAACATCTCTCGTTATGATAAATGAGCCGTAAATCCTTATGAGATCCGTGAGAGGTTCATTGAACATGAGATTATTCCCGAATCCAATCTCTGCAGGATGAAAGCCATTGGAGCATAGTATGTAATTGAGAAGCATGGGGTCGAGAGCTATATCCCTGTGATTGCTTATGAAAAGATAGGGTTTATCCTTTTCCAGTTTTTCCAACCCGCTAAAGTTTATTCCATCACTTGTTTTAAAGACAATATTGCGGACCACTTTATCGATAAAAATCTGTTTATGGAGTTCCAGAGTTGTTTTAATCGGCATGAGCCTGTAATAGAGGAATATTTTGGTTCCCAGTTCGAAAGCTCCATTTAGAAAAGAGGGGAGCCCGGGGAAAATCATCATGCGACAGTTTCTTATAAACCACTTGCTCGCCAGAAGTCGTTTAATAACGACCGGCAGATCTTCATCTTTATAGGCTCTTATCTTTTCAAATTCCGGATTTATCAATTAGTTCATCTTCTCCACGATTTCACACTTTTCTTTAATTCTTGAAGAAAATTTGAATGATGGAGTGTAATGAGCTTCTTTTGCTGCAATTGTAATCTCCTCTCCTGATGCGGGGTTTCGGCCGATTCTCGCTTTTCTTTCAGCTTTCCACTTCATATTCAGTTTACCCATGGATCCGAGAGAAACGGTCTTTCCGAGGAGGAGACCAGTTTCAGCCATGATCATATAATCATCGATCAACTCTTTGGCCAGTTTCTGTGATACGCCGTTTTTACCTGCTATGTAGCGGATCATCTCCTTTTTATTAAACTGATCCATTGACCCGCCTTCTCCGGCAAGTGTCAGATCTCTGTTGAGGTGGACAAAAGAGTTTGTTATGAATATTGTCGCTTCGCGAACTCTCTTTTCCTGTTCCTCCACTGAGACACCTTCCCGACATACAACTATCTTGTAGAGCGCTGATGTATTCTGAACCTGGCCACCTTCAAA
This sequence comes from Spirochaetaceae bacterium, assembly GCA_016744925.1. Classification (GTDB taxonomy): domain Bacteria; phylum Spirochaetota; class Spirochaetia; order DSM-2461; family DSM-2461; genus Spirochaeta_F. The sequence goes on along the minus strand of JADGDJ010000286.1, from coordinate 1,028 downwards.
AGTTGCCGCATCGCCTTTATCCAGATGAGATGAGAGAGAGACTTTATCCGCTTTAATAATATCCGGAACGTCTCCTCTGAGCTTAATGCTTGCATATTCCATCGATCTCTCTTTGCCGCATCCCATGCTTATGAGTGAGCCGGAGTAGGTCAATAAAAGGATTCCACGCTCTTCATTCATCTGGAGGTGATCCACCTCATCCATGGCCAGTAGAGCAATCTGGTCTGAAAAGAGTTTATCCTTTTTCATCCATAATTCTTTAATCATATCAAAAGTGATATTTTCGGTAACCAGTGTGTGGAGATGTCTTTCAACATCAGACGGAATCGATGCATTCATTTTTTAACCTTCCTCTTAATTCTATAGAATATGTACGTAGTTAATAGTAAAACTGCCGCTGCAATATATATACTAGTGCTTCGATTTGAATCTGACCTCTTTAAAATCAGCTTTTCTGAATTGCCGAACCATTTTTTGTAAATTTTATCATATTCACCGGAAGCTTTTATTATGGATATGCTGTTATTTATCTTCTCCAGAGTTTTTCCATTCCAGCGGGCAGAATAAAACCCATAGGGAATTTCCAGATTGAAATTGCGCAATTCATCTAACTGTTGTCTTTCGGATTCACTCATCAGTTCAGAGTGTACTGATGTAAGGATAGTGTAATCGCCGTATCCGACCAGTAATGCATTTATGGAGTCTGTCCATGATTTTGTCCGGATAATTGAATCGGAATAGTTCTCTCCTAGAATTCCCGATTCGGAAGAGTCCCCTGAAGAAAGGACAATTGTATTGTTCCCCATCCTTTTCGAGTCGGATATGACATTTCCCCCCCCATAGTAAAGGGAAAAGGGGACAGTAAAGAGAGGTTTTGAATTGATTATTGATGAATTTTCACTTTTTTGAAGATATCCCGGAGATAAATCAATATCCCCCTGGAAAATCTCATCTTCTCTGAATTTCCAGTTCCCTTCGACAAGTTTTACGGAGAGTGCTGATTCTCTGGCCAGAGCAAAGATAAGATC
>JADGDJ010000285.1 GCA_016744925.1 Spirochaetaceae bacterium | reverse complement strand
CTGTTTCAGCATTGAATAAAGAGCTATTCTTTTTTTATCATATAAAGTGCCGTCAAGGTCAAATATTACAGCTTCGCAATTCAGAATTTTCATCTTTTCTATATTATTACAAAAAGTTCACAATGAAAATCAATTTTGGAAACTTTCTCTTTGACATAATCACTCGATGGTTATATTTTTGATTCAGGAAAAATTATGCTATATTCAATAACCGCAATTTTATTATTTATCATCTTGTATATATTCAACCCCGGAAAAAGACCGCTCCCTACGGAAAGCGATCTTAGTAATAAGATATTCCCCCTTTTTCATCTCTATTATGCCAGCAAGTATTTGAACCCTGTAAAAAGGGCGGAAAGAAAATCTGAACTGGAAAAATACTTTAGGGAGAACAAAGCTCCTGACTTAAGAGAAGAGTTGAGAGATTCGAAGGAAATCCTCATAAATGCCATCGGAGATATTATGATCCGCACGGAAATAAGTAGAGGTGAGGCCTCTGTGCTCTGGGAAGATATAGGACCATCTCTTTTTAATTCACACATCACTTTTGGAAATATGGAATTTGCTGTGAATGATAACTGGAAAATCGATAAGACCATAAGATTCTCCATGTCGGGATCTCAGGCCGATGTAATGCTGGGTGATGAGAAATCCGGACACTTCGATATAGTGTCTCTGGGTAACAACCATATCAATGATTCCCTGAACCAAGGAATTAAAACTACCCGGGAATATCTCGATGCCAAAGGGATACTCCATGTTGGAGCCAACTACACTTTAGAAGATAGAGATTCTTTTCCCATAATAGAAAAAGAAGGGATAAAAACCGCCTTTCTTTCATACACCTTCTCAACAAACGGTGTTCCATTGGAGCCGGATTTTCAACATGGGACCAATCTCATACGCTTCAATGCCCTAAATCCTTCAAAATACGATCCATCATTGATCGAAATGCATATTGAACAGGCTAAAGACAGAGGGGCGGATATTATCGTTGCATCGCTTCATTGGGGTGTGGAATTCGAGTATTACCCCCCGGTGAGAATCGTCGAAAGAGGACATCAGCTGCTAGAAAAGGGGATCGACATAATTATCGGCCACCATCCTCACATCTTAAATCCATCAGAATGGTACAGGACAAAAGACGGCAGGGATACTGTTTGTTTTTATTCCCTCAACGGTGTCACTTCACAGACTCTCCCTATAGTCCCTCAGAATATGGGTCTCATCGCCGGTATAAGAATAGAGAAGGGAAAAGATCCAGAAAACAGGAACATTGTCAGAATCAAAGATGTTGAACTGACTCCGACTTATTTTCTGCGAAGCGGAAAAGGGGAAAAAAGCCGACACAGAATACTCCCCTTGATGGATAGTATCAAAAAAATAAACAGCCGGGTTGAACCCGCATACATCAACCTATTCCAAAAAATGCGTTTGCGTTATGCTGATAGGGAATTCCGGAAATATTTCAAACAGGATTCTTTCCGTTATAAGTAAAGATTGAGTGAATTATCATAAATACAGGAAATACATACATGTCTAAAATAGAGCTTCTTTTTAACAACCTCGGCAGTACTATTGTCAAATATCGCTGGTTATTTATAGCTGTGATTCTCATAACGGGGACCATTGCCTCCATAGGGCTGAAGGATCTGAAAACATCAGTATCCATCTCCAATCTCTTTCTCTCAGACGATAAAGTGATCACAGATCAACAAGAATTTGATTCCATATTCGGAAACAGTGACTTCGTCGGTGTTCTCGTCGAGTCAGAGGATGTCTTTTCTGTCGAATCTATGGAACTCATCAAAGCCATCAGCAGCGATCTTCTCAAGGAAGTTGAACTATTGGACAGTGTCTCTTCAATTTACACATTTACAGACGAGATAAATGAAGAGAGCCTGGAACAAACGAGAGGCAGCCTCGACAAAAGAAAAAGCGTACGAGAGGTACTCTATTCAAAGGATTACAAACAGGCATGGATCCTCTGCAGTCTGAAAACATACCCCACTGACGATGAATGGCACGAAGACAATGACCCGTCCTATATGGTGGGTCAATCGACTATGAAGGTCATTGAAAAATATCAGGCACAGGGAGCTTCGATTCTGGCTACGGGAGTGCCTGTTCTGGAATACAGAAAAACTGTGGAAATGCTCAAAGACCTCATTGTCGTGATCGGACTAGCCGCACTGATTGCCGTTGTTCTTATTGTTCTTATTATCAGGTCTTTTACCGGTGTCCTGGGAGCTCTCCTGGTAATCGGAGTTTCCATCTCCAGCGTGTTCGGCGTAATGGGCTGGCTCGACATGACCGTGGACACGACGTTCATGCTTATACCCGTTCTTCTTTCCATATCTGTTTCCATCGGTTATACCATACATATATTCAATTTCTTTAAACGGAATCTCCTTCTGACCGGCGAGAGCAGAAACTCGGTTATTTATGCCATAAAGGAAACCGGCTGGCCTATTATGTTCACCGCTTTTACGACAATATCCGCTCTACTCTCTTTTCTTCTGGTTCCCATAACGGCAATTCAGTGGGTGGGTTTGGTTTCCGCCATAAGCATAACTGTGGTATACGCTTTGTCCATGCTTCTTTTTTCAGCGCTCCTATCATTGAAGAGAGAAGAGAAGGCTCTCTCTGAAAAATCCACCGAAATATTGGACTCAAACGAGGGGATCGACAGGATTGAAAAGATGCTCGGTAAATATAGTGAACTGGTGATGAATAGAGGGGCTCTTCTCACTGTTATCTTTGTTGTCGTTATCATTATCTCACTTTTCGGAATATCCAAACTCAGGGTGGACCTCAACACAAGACAGATGATGGGGAATAAACTTCAGCATGCCATCGACCAGAACTATATTTCAGATTCCAGCATCGGTGCGACAAACGCCTACAGCATTGCTCTCCAGTTTCCTGAAAAGAACGGTGCTCTCAATGGTGAAACATTGAAAAAATTGGATCAACTGGTGGAGTTTATTGGAAAAGATGACTTCGTAAAACGAGCAACTTCAGTGAACAACATCATCAAAGAAGTCAATATGATCCGCCATAGAAACAGCGAAGATTACTATAGCATCCCCGAAAAAGACTCTCAGATCAAAGGATTGATTCTCTATGCCCGGAGAGCCATGGATGGAACCCTCGATTCATGGATCGATGGAGAGAATAAAACTCTCAGGCTGCTTGTACAAATGAACGATGTTTCCACGCTGAAAACCAAAGCTCATATCGACAAACTCAACCTTGAGATACTCCGCTTGTTTCCCGAAGCAGAATATGAAGGATTTGACTATCTGCTCACTGGTGGTGTCATCAAGCTGAGTATTATGAATCAATACATTACCAAGGGATTAATACAATCAGTACTGACAGCCCTTATAGTCATCTCATTGATGATGATGATCGTTTTCAAGAATTTCAAACTGGGTTTAATCGCCATGATCCCCAACATAACACCGGTTATTATAGCCGGGGGGTTGATGGGCTTTATGGGCGAACCACTGGAATTTGTAACCATGACAATAGCACCAATGGTGATGGGGCTGGCTGTAGACGACACAATCCATTTTATCAATCATGTTAAACTGGATTATGCAAGAACAGGCAGTTACGACAGATCTATTAAAAATTCCTTTATCAAGGTGGGTAAAGCGTTGATCCTGGCCAACATTATACTCTGTGCCACTTTCTCCGCTTTCATGACATCTTCGGTACACAGTATGGTCAACATGGGTATCTATATGGTAATAGCCATGTTATCAGCGCTTATAGCCGACTTCACTGTAACGCCATTCATCATTAAGCTCAGCCGGCCATTTTCAATAAAAAATTAACAGTTATTTTCGTGCTCCAATATTTCATCGGCATCCCAGGGATAACAGATCCATTGATCTTCCATGGTTTCGCCGGCGAAATACTTTTGGATTTCAGGGGGGATTGATCCCCTTTTTTCTTTCTCTTTATTGTGAACGACTGTAACGGCTATCTCCAGGGGTTTGTGAGTTAACAGTCTTTCCAGACAGAAACCGATTGTGGCTCTGGAATCATCCACTTCATCGACGAGTAGAATTTTCTTACCCTTAAGTTTCTTATCAGGATCATCAATCCACTGAATAATATTGGGCTCATCCATGATATTATCATTGAGATCGTAATAAGCGATACCTACTGTGAGAATTGGTCTGTTGATAAATGTTTTAAGCATTCTCGCGGGGATGAAACCGCCGGTCCCGATAGCGACGATATAATCGGGTTCAAAACCGGATTCGATGATCTGTTGTGACAGATCCTTCATTATAGAGTGAATTTTATTATAAGAGACGTAGTACTTTTCCATGTCTAAGAATAATGACTATTCTAAATCTGGAAAAGTACTTTTTCAATATTTTTTGAAATCTATAATGTCGGGTTTCTCGGGAACGCTTATGGAGAGAAAAATGCCCTTATCAATTTCAGTGGAATAGAGGAACAAATTGTTACAGAATGTCCATTTTTCACAATACTGATCCAGGATAGGCATAAAATCGTAGTCCCTGCCATACCAAATGGAACTTCCTATGGCCTTGATATAAGCTTCCTTGAGGCTCCACAGCCTGAAAAAGTCATCATCTGATCCCCGGGTCTCTAAATGAGCAAACTCCCGATCGGTAAGTACTGACTTCAAAGCATCATCAAAACGGTTCCGTTTTTCAGCAATTTGAATGTCCACCCCGCAGAATTTCTGCTCACAAAGAATCATTGCCAGATTGTTACCACTGTGACTTATATTAAAACTCAGCGCACTATCGGATAAAACCGGTTTTCCATGTTCATTTTTGTAAATTTGATCAGGACTGAAGTCAGCGAGTTTTGTCTTTAAAACAGAAGAGATAAAATATTCACTGACCGAGACCGAATGTCTATTCTCACATTTCATACGGTTCAGAATTCTTTCAGGACTTGTGAGCCACAGCTCGAATATTTTTTTTTCAGACAAATAGGGACTCCAAATCGATAAAACCGGCTTTATAGTTGTTATAGATGGTCAACTTAAGAAGAGAGAGTCTTGACAATAGCTTCTCATCGGGGTTGAATATCATTATTATTTATTACTATACAAAAAAGGAAATACTATGGGCAATATGGGGAGCAACTTTTCACAGAGAAGAGTTGTTATAACTGGAATCGGCACAATAAATCCGATTGGAAATACTGTAAAGGAATTCTGGGACAATCTCGCTGATGGAAAATCCGGAATTCGAGATATTTCAAGTTTCGAAATCGGCGATTATGACATTCAAATCGCAGGAGAAATAGACCTTCCC
>JADGDJ010000032.1:20510-27732 GCA_016744925.1 Spirochaetaceae bacterium | reverse complement strand
TAGTTGGAGCCATGGCTGACTTCTGGCTCCCCCTCCGGAGGCTACCAGGGAAGAGGCAGAAAATCCAAGTTCCCCGCAGACTTCTATTGCTTGCATTAAAGAATAAGTAACACCTTCCATTACAGCTCTTGTCATATGGGCCTGAGATGTCCCCAGATTAACCCCCAGGAACATTCCACTGAGATTTGGATCCATATGAGGTGTTCGCTCTCCGTTAAGGTAGGGTAAAAAGAGAACACCTGAACTTCCGGGCTTTATTGCTGCAACGTCATTATTCATTTGCCGGTAATCAACATCCCCTAAAATCTGGTGCCACCATTTTAAGGATAAACCTGCTGTCATAGTTGCCCCTAAAAGTAGCCATCTATCCTTTTGAAAGCTACAGAATGTATTTGTAGAAAGATTGGAATTAAAAACAGGACGGTCTACCTGAAAGCTCACCTGACCGCTACTACCTATATTGACTGTCGTATCTCCAACATGAATCATTCCATTTCCGATTCCCTGCATCACTTGATCTCCGCCACCGGCCATTACCGAAGTGCCAGCAGATAATCCCATCATTTTTGCAGCCTTTTCTGAGACAGATCCCACCCGGGCCGTTGATTCGTAACATTGGGGAAATTTCTCTATCCCAATACTGACTCGATTCAGAATTTCTTCAGACCAGCAAAGGTTTTTAATATCAAATGCCAAAGTTCCCGAAGCATCGGAATAATCTGTGGACAACTCTCCTGTTATTTTCAGCTTCAAAAAATCTTTTGGAAGGCAGACATAGCGTATCTTCTTATAGTTTTGCGGTTCATTTTCCTTTACCCATAACAGTGAAGGTAACAAAAATCCTGTATAAACGGCATTCATCATTAAGTTTCGTATACTTTCTGTTCCAAAGATTGATTGAAGCTCTTCTACCTGATTTGTTGATCGAGTATCACAGTGTAATATAGCCGGTCGTACTGACTGATAATTAGCATCAAGCATCACTAAGCCGTGCATTTGACCCGAAAAGCTTAATCCTGTTATATCCTCAGAACTGCAGGAATTCATAACCTCCGTAACAGTACTTTGGCAAGCGTTCCACCAGACATCAGGATCCTGTTCTGCATAACCGGATTCCGGTGAATCAAAAGAGTAAGAACATTTATTCTCAGCCAGAACCTTACCATTTTCTTCTATAACAATTGTCTTAAGTCCCGAAGTTCCGAGATCTATACCCATCAATAAATTCACATGCAATCTCCTGCAGTTAATATTTAAAAATTCTAACAACATGATTTTAATTCTATTTTTTTGAACGGAACAGATGCCATTTGTCATCTGTATTTATGACAATTATCCCTACAGGGTTATGACAATTGGCATCTTTCTCCCTTAGAATAATTGATTTAACATATTTTAACATTTCAGTGGATTTTTTAGGGAATCTGTTTTTAGTGGAGAGGCTGCGGCAAGCCGCGAAGAATACAAAGCCTTCATCCCCTCAGCAAGCTGCTGAGATGAAGGCCCGTCGAATAAAGGAGAGATCATTGCATAAAAATGCTGGCAGTGAAAACAATAGCTACGAATTCATCCTAGATTGCAACGACATAACTAAGCAATATGGAGGAACACAGGCCCTTAATGGTGTTCAATTAAAGCTTAAAAAAGGTCAAGTGCATGCTTTAATTGGAGAAAACGGAGCGGGGAAATCCACTCTAATGAAGATTATCGGTGGGTTGGTACAACCCAATTCCGGTACGGTATTTTTTGAAGGTAAACATTATCAGGCTAAAAGTCCTGTAGAAGCAATTAATGCAGGAATTGCCATGATTCATCAGGAACTAAATCCTCAACCCTATTTGTCAATTGCAGAAAGCATCTTCCTCAACCGCGAAGACAACTACAAAAATATCCCAATTTTAAATAAAAAGGCTACTAATGAAAGAGCTGTAAAAGTTCTGAAAAAATTTAATATATCGTTGAATCCGAAAATACATATGGAACATCTTACGTTAGCACAAATCCAGATGATAGAGATTGTAAAGGCAGTTTCGACAAATGCCCGCCTAATATTGATGGACGAACCTACTTCATCACTTGATAGTGAAGAAACCGAACATCTTTTCAATACCATAAGAGATTTACAATCAAAAGGTGTAACAATTGTATATATCTCCCACAGAATGGATGAAATATTTGACGTTTGTGATTCCTACTCTGTATTTCGGGACGGAAGTTTTATTGATTCAGGAAATATTTCAGATGTAACAAAGAACGATCTTATTTCACTTATGGTTGGTCGAGTAGTCAAAAACATTTTCCCAAAAGTTGAATGTTCTATACATGATGTTGTATTCAGAGCAGAAAAGCTGTGCGGTAAGGGATTTAAGGATATAAGTTTTGAAGTCCATGCCGGGGAAATACTAGGGATTACCGGCCTTGTGGGTTCAGGCCGAAGTGAAACAATGGAATCTATTTTCGGATTAAATCCTCTTAATAGCGGCAAGATGTATCTCTATGAAAAGGAAATAAGAATTAAAAATGTCAGGGATGCCATGGATAAAGGTATTGCCATGATAAATGAAGATCGTAAGGAATATGGTCTTTGTCTCTTCAGATCTATCACAGAAAATATTTCTTTACCCAGTTTAAGAAAAAAACACAAAGGTATTCTGATAAATCAAAAAAAAGAAAAAGAAGAGTGCAATGAAATCGCTTCAAAACTCAGTATAAAAATGGCAAATATCAAAACAGATGCTTTCTCCTTAAGTGGTGGAAATCAACAAAAAGTAGTCGTTGCCAAGTGGCTTATGGATCGACCGGAACTAATTATTCTCGATGAACCGACGCGAGGAGTTGATGTAGGAGCTAAGGCAGAAATCCATTCGTTGATGTGCCAATTTGCTGCAGAAGGTATGGCTATAATTATGGTCTCTTCAGAGCTACCAGAGGTTATGGGAATGAGTGATCGGATTTTGATTTACCACGAAGGTTCATTAAACGGTGAGATCACTAGAAGTGAGATTCTTTCAGGCAAAGAGAATCAGGAAACTATACTAAAAAAAGAGTTTGGTGGGAGATAAAGGATAAGATGAAACAAGAAAGAATTCAGGTACAAAAAGTCAATCTGTTAAAAATGGACCAGCATGATTTAAATATTTTTATGAAACGGTACGGTATAGGTTTTGTTCTTTTAGGGATGTTTATTGTATTGTCAGTGGCTTCACCTAGGTTTCTGACAGTTTTAAATCTATCCAATGTGCTTACAACCGTATCTATTAATGGATTGTTAGCAATGGGAATGGTTTTTGTAATTACTGCCGGGGGGATAGACCTCTCAATTGGGTCGATGCTCGCTTTAGGAAGTGTGACAATCGGTTTGATAATGAATGCGACTGGAAGCATCTTCCTTGCCTGTGCCGGATCAATCATAATTTGTGCATTATTTGGCTTGGTAAACGGATTTCTAGTTGCGAAATTTGATATGTTTCCATTTGTTGTCACTTTAGCGAGTATGCTTGTTATCAGAGGTGTATCCTACGTAATGTCAGGAGGATATTCCTTTGCGCTTGCAAAGCCAGAATTTGCACAGATCGGTCTTGGTAAGTTATTTGGTGCAATCCCTTTTCCCGCTTTAATATTCGTGATAATTACCTTGATGGCCTTTGTTCTTTTGCAATTAACCAAATTTGGACGTTATGTTTATGCCGTCGGAGGAAATATCAAATCAGCGACAGCCTCTGGTGTAAACGTTTTATGGACTCGAATTGGTACATTCGTAATAATGGGAATCTGTGCTGGAACAGCAGCTATTATTATGACTGCTCGAATTAATGCTGCCCAACCCAACATCGGTACAGGTTATGAAGTAGATGCTATCGCAGCCTGTGTTATTGGAGGGACCTCTTTTTCTGGTGGTATTTCTACAATCCCCGGAACTTTTATAGGTGTAATGATTATAGGTCTCATTTTTAATGGTATGAATCTGATTGGAATAAGTTCGTACTGGCAAATTATAATGAAAGGTTTGTTAATTATAGCCGCTGTAATGATGGACAAATTTATCAACAGAAAGAATTAAACACTTGAATCTATTCCCGCTATCTGCGGGTTCAGATAAATTAAATCTTTTCCCAAATTAAGGGGTTAAGAAAAAAAAGGAGTTTTAAATGAAAAGAATTATTGGATTGGCACTTTTATTCTGTCTTGCTATCGCTACAATTGGAGCAACCGGAGCATCTGAAGGTACGTCTGGTCAAGCAGATGGAGTTAGAGTTGCTTACATAGCAAAGAACACAGTTGATGCATTTCACGCGACGCTGAACAGATCTGCAAAAGATTCTCTAAACGCACTCAAAGCTGATGGAACGATCGAAAGCTGGCAATTATATGATGGACTTACTGATCCTATCACACAGGTTAATCTGGTGGAAAATGCTATCGCCAACGGAGCAAATTTTGTAATCCTTCTTCCCGCAGAAAGTGAAGGTAGCGCCCCGATTGTTACCCGTTGTTCAGAAGCAGGAATTCCTATCATCGTTGTTAACTCTAGAACAAATAATACAGAGGCTCTAGCTAATGCTTTTGTCGGATCTGATGATGTTCAAGCTGGAGAAATGATGGCTGATTTTGTTAAGTCCCAGATTCCAGCCGGAGGAAAGTATGCACACATGATGGGAATTGTCGGAAACTCTGCTCAGAAAGCGAGAGGGATAGGTATCCTCAACGTGCTCAAAGATGACTCAAACTGGCAAGCTATTGGTGACTATGCTGCAGACTGGTCTGCCGACAAAGCTGTTGGATTTGCCAGTGATGTAATCACTGAATATGGTGCTGACGTGAAAGCTATCATTTGTGATAACGATGATATGTCTTCAGCTGTTCAGAACTATGTGAACTCCATTGGACGTGAAGATATCGTTGCAATCGGTGTCGATGGTAATGCCGGACCAGTGAGTATGGTGAAAGCTGGAACACTTCGTTCCACAGTTCTTCAGGATGGAGCGGCTCAGGTTAGTACTGCTGTATCTCTGATCCCTGCAATTATAGCAGGAAACAATGTTCCTAAAGTTACAATGGTTCCTTTTACTCTTGTAACATCAGAAAATGTTGACCAGTACATAAAATAAATGAAAATTTAACAAGAAATATGCTCTGATAAACCCCTTCGGTTTTTCAGAGCTTTCGAATTCCCCGATTAATGCTTAAGAAACTCATTTAATTCAATATTCAGCACTGAAAGTTGATGTTTTAACCTACTGGGGTGCTTTTCAATCTCTTCTAATGCAATGTCAGCCATATTAATAGCCTCCCTGTATTTGGTAAACCGTGGAAAAACCAGGGAATTTTCAATTGAATGGGTAATCTGTATTGGTGTTAATAAAGGGGCATCGGTATCTTTTCCGCGATTAAGAAAAATTTGGGTTTCATCTAATTCCAGAATCTCTTTTAATACGGGAACACCATGAGAATAAGTAAAAATACTTTTCTGGACCTCTATGTCAGTAATTAAAAATTGCATAAATTCCCAGGCAATACTTTTCATATCTGATCGGGAGCTTATGCCCATTAATAATGTTTTAAGATCAGCTCCATTACAACCTTCAGGACCGCGGGGTAAAGGCAGGGCTTCCCAGTCAAAATTATTATATTTTTTAATGCTGTAAGGGTAATAGGCATAGGCTCGGTACTCAGAAAAAGGCAAGGGTTCAAAAGCTACATTCCCATCTTCAAAATCAAAAAAATTATCAGGCGGGCAAATGGAATTTATTTCTCCTACAAACTTAACCGCATCATATACACCTTCTTCTGATAGGTAAGCCTGATCTCCCATATCTGAAAATAACTGTTGACCATTTGTATAGGCAGCTATTTTCCAATCAAATCCCTGAACAGCTTTTATGGAATTATTATCTTTGAGCTCCTCGCAGATGGAGTAGAAATCATTCCATGTCCAATCATTGTCAGGTAAAGGTATTCCGTTTTCTGACAAAATTGTCTGATTTACAAACATCACAGTTGGGACAACTTCCAGGGCAAGGCCATATTGAGTTTTCTTAAAACGTCCCGAATCCAGAGCATTTTCATAATACAATTCTCTGTTAAAATCCCGATCTATATAATGGTCCAACGATTCGAGAATACCCAATTTGGCAAAGAGAATAAAATCTTCAGGCAGTATCAGGAATAGATCGGGTTCATCCCCTTTCAAAATCTTCTGACTGAGCCATTCGGAATAATTATCCTTAAGGGTTCCACTGCGGTAGGTCACTGTAATCTCGGGATGCAGTTCTGTGAATTTTTTAATGGCATTATCAAATAACTTATAATTCTGCCAGTACGGTACGTTCCAGACACTGCCGGAGAATAAGCCGATTTCCAGGTGTTGTTTTCGATTTGTGCATCCACTAATGAAAAGTATGCAGAATAAAATACAAATAAGAATTGTATTTCTCATACTGATCTTTCTCTTATAAGAGTTAAACCGTTCTGTACTGCAAAAATGGCAATCTGAGTTCTATCTCTCAGGTTCATTTTTTGTAAAATACTGCTGATATAATTCCTGACTGTACCTTCGCTCATTTCCAATTCATAATTTATTTCTTTATTAGAGTAGCCCATTCCAATAAGCTTGATAATTTTCTGTTCATTTTTAGATATGGATTCCGGCAATGAGTCTCTGTTTACGTTTGTAATAACCGATTTAGCCATATCAGAAAACAAATTGAACACTTTCTTTGTTATTTCCGGGTTTAAAAGAGCTTTCCCGTTATATACATCTTCTATTGCACTCGCCAGCTTATCGGTAGAACAGTTTTTTAGTAAATAGCCAGCAGCTCCATGCTTGATTGATTCAAAAATGTACTCGTCTTCGTCAAAGGTTGTCAGCACTATTATTTTAATGGATGGATCTTTTTCCCTGATTGTTTCCATGGCCTGGATTCCATCCATTACTGGCATTCGGACATCCATAAGAATAATATCCGGTTTTAGTGAAAGAGCAGCATCGATGGCTTCTAGTCCATTTTTGGCAGTTCCGACAACATTAATTTTTGAATAGGTACTCAGCATATAGGAAAGACTATCCCTTATTAATTCCTGATCATCTGCTACTAAGACTCTAATCATGATATTCTTTTTGCCTGGGGAATGAATATTTGCATTGTAAATTCCTTTTTAGAATCAGCCCAGTATTGAAATGAACCTGATAATTCTTCAATTTTTTCTCTGATATGTGTTAACC
>JADGDJ010000032.1:0-20500 GCA_016744925.1 Spirochaetaceae bacterium | reverse complement strand
GTTAACCCGAAGCCTGTAACAATATTTGTTTGCTTTAAACCGTCATTAATAATTTGAAAACTCACCCCATCCTCCTGGTAGGTTAAAATTATTTTAATACTACTGGGATTACTGTGCCTGACGGCATTTGAAATACCTTCCTGTGCTATATGGTATATCGACTCTTCAATTTGTGTATTTAGTTTGTATGTTTTCCCATTTATATAAAAATCGACCTTTGCTTTAGAAAAATTAGAAATCTCCTTAGCCAGATTGGTTATTGCAGAATGCAATGTATAACGGGTTAAAGCATCGGGCTGCAATTCTTTTATTGATCTTCTAATATCAAGCAATGACTTCTTGGTAAGATCACTAACTTTTTCCAGATGGGAAGGTAGAAGTTGAGGATCTTTTTCTATAACCTTTAAACACACTTTTATCCCCATATCTATAGCCGTCAGATAATGACCAATAGTATCGTGAATGTCCCTTGCTAAACGATTTCTTTCTTTGAGTTTAGCCATCTCTTCATTTCGTTTCCTATATTCTCTTAACTGAATATTAGAAAGTTGAAGCTGATGTGTTGACTCGAATAGTGCCTTATTCAATTGTTTAACCCTTCTGGTTTCTTCCAGATAGATCTGATTCTCAAAAATCATAAAAAAGATAAAAAAGACAAGAGTTGCTGAATACAGTATATTTCTTATCCCGAAGAGCACAATTCTTGTAGATGCATTGTAATAATAGAGATAATTTTCGAAAGAATAGAGATGAAATTTTGAAGAAAGAATATCAAAATCAAGAATTATATATAAAAGAATACAAAATGTTAGAAAGATGTATTTGTTCCGTTTCTTATTCACATAAACAATAATATTTGTAATGATCAATAACAATATACCTTTATTACTGATATTCAAATAATACAACAAAATTACAGCCAGAATAATATCCATACTGACAATTATCAAACTCAAAGGCTCTGAGAGGTTTTTGATTCTTGTTCTTAATATTATTAATACCACAATCAGCAAAAATACAATCTGGCTATAGAGGATTAGAAATCCTGGAGGAATTGGCGCACTGGATAAGCTGCTTAACAATTTATATGCTTCAAAATCGGTACATACTAAATTGGTTGTATGGGCTATTATGACTGTGGTTAGTAATATGATTGCATAATTCATTAAAATCAATGCTATGCGGAAAGCTCTAACCATAAGATCACTATGAGAATTCTTAAAGAAAGAAGATAATGACTGAGTTCCTTTTAGTAAAAAGTTATGCATATTTTATACTATATCCAGAACCTTTAGAGCACAACATGACATTTGTCACATTTTTAATAAAAGTGTATAAGTCTATTGAATGATTCCCCTTACTGTCTTCATCATAAAACTGGAAAATCATAATTTTGTTACTGCCAGCCATCCAAACCAAAACTACTGACATTTGATGAATCAATCAATTCTACCGGCACAAGAATCTCTTTCGCTATCTCTTCCCCGGCTAGCAGTTTATAGGCAACTTCTGCTGCAGTACGACCGATTCCCATAGGTGATTGCGCGACTGTAGCTGTTATTTTTCCTTCTTTCACCATTTTTTTCGCATCTGGTGAGCCATCAACACCATATATAAGGAGCCCTTTTTCTCTTCCTGCGACCCTTAGAGCTGCCAGAGCTCCCATAACTGTAGGATCATTTGTTCCCATGACAACATCAAATTCAATGTGATCCCGGATTATTTTTTCCATTGCCGGCATAGCTTGTTCCAGCTGACCATTTGCATTTTGTCTGGCAATAATCTCAATATCGGGCATGTTTTTAGTTGTGTCTACAAAAGACTGAGTTCTGTCCAGTCCAGATTTTGTTACCGGATGCTCCAGCAGTACAACTTTTGCATTTTCACCGATCCTCATTATTACATCCTGAGCAACGAGAACTCCGGCATTGTAATTGTCAGATGAAACAATTGAAACGACCATATCAGAATTATAAACCGGTGAGTCTATGTTAATTATCGGAATTCCGGCTTTCAGGGCCGCTTCCAATGCCGGTTTGACACCTTTCCAATCAACAGGATTGAGGAATATCACATCAACCCCCTGATCAATAAGATCTTGAATCTGTATAATTTGTTTCGCCTGATCCAACGCTGGATCCAGTGCAATAACTTTGTCACCTCTTGCTTCAACAACTTCTTTGATACCTTCATTTAAAGCTATGAAAAAAGGATTGTTCATAGTCATATATGATGCGCCAAAAATATATCCGCTTTTATCAGCATCAGTTTGTCCTAGTCCAAAAATCATAAAACTAAATAAACTCAGCAGAAAAAAAAGTAATATTGTACGTTTCACTAATAAAACCCCTCTGAGAACTACCACTTCTCTTAATAATAATCATTGCGCCTTTAATCTGCATACAATATATAAAGCAATAGGACAAGATTGATTACATCTTAAACAAAGCTTTGTTTAATACATTGAAGAATGCTCCTCTTAAAACCAAATCATCTTCAGTATCGATAAAATCAATATAGAGCATTTCAAAAATACTGGGTAAGAGGGATTTTTTTATTTCTTTTTGCAATGAATTTATGAATTTCTTACCAAAACAAACATACTCATCCCCAACAATAACAACTTCTGGATTGATAATGTTAATATAATTAGCCATTCCCTGAGCCAAATATCGGATTACCTGTTCGACTTCATGCTCAACTATAGGATTTCCCTGTTGATACAATGTAGAAATTAAAGATAGATTAATTTCTTCATAAACAGAACTACTCTCAACACTCATCGCAGCTTGAACTCTTCTTATTAAAGTAAAACTAGATGTGTAGAGTTCAAGGCAACCATGGTTTCCACATTTGCATTGAGGACCATCTATATTGACAGAAGTATGACCTATCTCTCCAGCTAATCCATGACTGCCCTGAAATATTTGACCATTCATCACAATTGCAGAACCAATTCCCTGACCAGCAGAAATATATAACATTATTGATTTCTGCAGAGTATAGGATCGATTATACCAAACTGATAAAGCTGCTGCATAAGCATCATGAATAGAAAAAACTGAGAGATTTTCAAGATATTGGCGAAGCTCAGCTAAAAAGTCAAAATTTTTCCAGCGTGTCTCAGTCATAAGAATAATTTTTTCAGTATCTGCCAAAAATGGTCCCGGTAAGGCGACACCCACACCTATTAGATTATCACGAAATTTTTCTACAATAGGAATTAAGTATAAAAGGATACGATTGAATATCTCTTGAGGTTCTCCTTCCAAATCTATTGGATACTCATGACTCGATACAATAGTACCCAGCAGATCGAAAACAGCTATATCAAAATTTCTTCGCTGTAGTCTTAAGGAAATAATTCGGTAACTATTAGCACAAAAACTGACCCCTATAGACCGCCTGCCTCGCTTATTCTTTAGCAGACTGACCTCTTCAACAAGTTCTGTCTCTATCAAGCGATTTACAACGCGGCTTATGGTTGCCTGATCAAGACCAGTCTCGACACTAATATCTTTTCGTGAACACTCTCCCTTGCTATGGATTATTTGCAGAATGAGACTTCTATTATGCTCCTGTACATCGCTTAGAGATATACCTTTAGGGGATTTAAACATACAACCTCTTCTCTATCCATTATGTATCGTTGCTATACCATACTGGTGATATTTGACTATAATAACTTTTGGTTGAATTTGATATGCCTTTAAGATCCGTATAAGATTACTTCTCCTTATTAGAATTTACGCTTTTCCTGCTGATCCAAAAACATCAATCCGCTCAGCTACAATCTTCTCGATCTCAAACCTGGCAGGCCCTAAAGCCTTTCGGGGATCAATTTCTCCCTTCTTACTTTGCAAAATCTCCCTAACTCCGGCATAAAATGCCAGTCTTAGATCAGTCTCAGTATTAATTTTGGCAATTCCCGATGTAACTGCTTTCTTTATATCTTCGTTGTGAATACCTACAGCCCCGTTCAATTCTCCGCCAGCTCTATTAATTCTATCCACTAAATGAGCCGGTACACTACTGGCACCATGTAGAACAAGGGGAATACTGATAGAATCAGAGATCTCTTTAATCCGTCGATGATGGATAAATGGTCTTCCAACGCCTTTATTTGGCCCATGAGACGTACCCACAGCAATGGCTAAATAGTCAATTCCTGTCTCACGATAAAACCTTTCCGCCTCAACAATCTCTGTAAGAATAGCATCCTCATGAGATACTTCAATATGCTCCTCAATTCCGCCAAGCCTCCCGATTTCCCCTTCAACAGAAACTCCTAAGGCATGAGCTATCTTGACAACTCTGCGTGTTTCTTCAATATTTATGGATTCTTTTTCATGTGACTTATCAATCATTACAGATGTAAAACCCAACTGAATAGCCTTCATACAAACCTCATAAGAAGCACCATGATCAAGATGTATCGCAACAGGGACACTGGATCGTTCTGCCAAGATTCGTACAATCTCAGGGAGAATCTTTCCTCCATATTTGATAGCTCCTTCGCTCATAGAAATCATCACTGGACTACTTTTTTTTTCTGCAGCTGCTAATATACCCTGAGTAATTTCAAGGTTATGTGTATTAAAGGCTCCAACGCCATAGTTCCCTTCCCTAGCAGCTTTTAAGATTTCTGCACCACTAACAATAGACATATAATTCTCCTTTTATTGTACTAGCTATATCAATATTATAATCATAAAATAGAAGGTCATTCCCACCTTACTCAATAACAAATAGATCAGCTGTCTAGACACCACCGTTTTAAATCATTATTCCATAGAATAACAACATCTCCTTCTAAGTGGTTTTCCCTAACCCATTTAATGTTTCTACAATCTGACCGCAGGTAGTGGGACTCCGCTTCCTTCTTAGAAACTCCGCCACGTATCTTTCTATCTATCAGCCTTTTTTTAAGTATGTTTTCTTCAGCATCATGATATACAGCATAGTCTGCATAGCTCCTTAAATTTGCCCATGCCCCATCCTTATGCAGGACCCAATTTCCTTCGATAACAACAATTGGGGCTGTGACCTGAATTGCATTTGGAACTGGGTCGTGGATATTTCTATCATATTCGGGCCAGCTTACCTCGTCCCCTGCTGCAAGTTGTTGAATACACCTATTCAGTACTTCGACATTATAGGTTTCAGGCGCTCCCTTAAATGACTTTAAGATTTTCTCTTCCCCATCCCTGATGAAAGTATGAGAAGAAAGGTAATGGTTCGGATAATGAAAGCCATCTATCGATAGAGCCTGAACATCTGCTAAATCCGAATCTTCTCTGGATAGGATTTCCCACAAAGCGGCGCTTGTGGACTTCCCTGTCCCCGGAGGGGCAGCATATAAGCAGATTATTCTCCTTTTTTTTGTTCTATAGAGTGTGGAGAGACTAGATAATATGGAACGATGAACCTGCTCTACCTCATCAACATTAAAATCAATTGTATTTTTAAATCCATTTACCAGAAGTGTATATTCCATCTTCTACCCCTTGAAGGCTGTGCTTAATTCCCGCTTTAGATCATCCCCTGAATACCATGCACCTGTTCCCATAAGTGAGCAACCGGCAACAATTGAGCCTGCTTTTAAGCAATCACTGAATTCATAGCCCTGTACTAACCCATAGAGAAATCCTGCATTAAAACTATCCCCGGCACCAGTTGTATCGACAATTTCTCGGTCTTTTTTCAAAGCGGGAAGTTTATATATATTTGAACCGTCCGAGCCGATGACTCCCTGGCTCCCTCTTTTGAGAATGACAGCATGAGCGCCTTTCTTTAGAAAAAGCTCAATCAGCTGCTCATCCGATTTTTCGGGATACATAATACGGCACTCGTCGACACTGGGCAGAAGATAGTCAACATAGGGAAGAACTTCCTCAAAAATATCAGGGCGAAGTCCAGATATTCCCCACGTAGCATCCAATAGGGTTATCACCCCCTGCTGTTTTGCTCCATCGAGAAGCACGGCCAATGGTTTTCCATCTATTAAGGGTAGGTTAAATAGATCTGAGTATAATAAATATGAACAATCAAACAGGTTCTCAGTAGTTAGATCACTATGAGAATATTCTGATAATGATCCGTGATAGGAGATAAAACTTCTATCTGCATCTTCATGAACCCCGACAATGACAGTAGATGTATGACCTGTTTCTGATACAAGAATATTTGTAACATCAACTCCATTATCAGATAAGGATTTAACTATCATATGACCAAATGGATCATTTCCCACCTTACTGAAAACCGAAACCTCAAGATCAAGTTTAGCTAGTGCCTGAGCGCTATTGACTGCTCCTCCCCCTGCGGAATAGGAAAGATTTTCTACAAAGATGTTGGTATTCAATTTTGGCTCCGGATAACTCTTTATAGGACTGACAATCAGATCCGCAAGAGCCCCACCTAAACAGTGTATTTTATTGAACGAACTTTTATTACTCTTCATTCTAATTTACTCACTTCAATATATAAAATTGCCAATTGCAATAAATTGCATTGTGCATTTAATTGCACAATGCAATTATACCACTGAAAGATCTTTACATGTCAAGGATTATTAGAGAAAATTTAGAACTCTCTGAATGTTAATGAGAAGCAAAGTTTAGTTTTTTCTTGGATAATATAAAGGAGAAGAGAATTGCACAATTTTGTTAAAATCTATGCAATTACTGTAGGCATAAAAGATGTATTACAACTATTAAACAAAATATTTGTTATTTTATTTTTTAAGATAGTTGATGTTCTCATACCTGGACTTTGGCAATGAGTATAACCTTGTAGTCCTCCATATCCATCATACGACCAGAAAGGGGATTGAGAAAGATATTTCATAGGGACCATAAACTGTAGAGAAATGCGATATATTCCGGCTTAACACCATATTTCATAATAAGGGCGTATAGAGCAAAATAGTTTAAATTCAAGTATATAAACTGCTTCTGAAAATCTCCTACTCTATATATTAAACTAAAAATCTAAATAGAGCTGATTCTCCAGATTGAGAAGTTTCTGTTTTACAGACAACCCTCCGGCATATCCGCCGAGTGAACCATCACTTCCGATGATCCGGTGGCATGGGATAATGATGGATATGGCATTAGCTCCGTTAGCCGAAGCGACTGCCCGTATTGCTTTGGGATTATTCAACATATTGGACAAACCCATATAACTTTCAGTTCGCCCATAGGGTATCGTCAAAAGTTTCTCCCAGACTGATTTTTGAAAATCACTGCCCACTGTGAGCAATGGAACATCAAAGATTTCCCTTTTTTTCAATAAATACTCATCGAGCTGTTTTTCTAAGACTGAAAAGAGAGGACAATCCCCTTCGATGTATTGGCCATGGAGCCCATTTTGGATTCTCCGGTCAACCTGCCCCCTCATTTTTCTGTATTTCCAGTCAAAGAGACAGAGTTTTTCCTCATACTCCCCCAAAAGGAGCTCTCCGAGAGATGTTTTTAGTGTTTTAATTCTTATTGTATTCATTGGAATGATTTTAGCATAATTTTCTATTTTACTTAACATCTGATTACATTGAACTCATAGGGTCGGAAGATTGGGAACTTTGGAAGAAGTTCAAAGGGATTGATAATAAATCTCTTCGAACTTCTTTTCATTAGAATCAGGACTTACTTAAAGCTTGCTTTACAGCCTCCAGCAATTGTTCCTCACTAACCGGTTTCACCAGATAGTCTTTAGGACTTGTCCTCATCGCTCTCTCTTTTGTCAGCGCATCTCTGTAGGCGGTGAGGTAGATAACAGGAAGTTCTCCCCCGATATTCATCCTCTGCACAGCTGATACTCCATCTGTAATACTATTCAGGTTGATGTCCATAAGGACAAGGTCCGGTTTGTTTTTGACAATTGCCGGGATAATATTATCACTGAATATAACGACTTCCGGTACGGAATAACCTGCCTTTTGCAAGCTTTCCTGAAGTTCCATACCGACAAGTGCTTCGTCTTCTACAACAAGAATGACGGCTTCACTCATTATATGAGATCTCCCTATTTGTTTTATTTATACTTTATTAAATATTTTTTTGAGTGTAACATGATCTAACATATGCTTGCAAATCGAAAAAAAACTTCCCGAATAGATGAATATACAATAGTAAAAATACACGACTTTCTCTATTCCAAGCATAAATATATCATCATCACAGTAGCTATTGTTCTCTACCTTTCAATAATAATATTCTTTCATCATCAACTTGCCATTTCCAGCAATTATTTTATCCTAATGCCTCTTACCGTTATTGCTGTCAGCTTTGGTTTTAAAGGCGGTTTGATGGCGGGAACACTGTCTCTCCCGGCAAATCTCCTCATTTTTATAATGTTGGACCACTCCGAATACGCGCCGGAGAGCACGGTCATTGCAGGAATATCGGGAATACTTATGGGATCAGTTCTGGGGTATATGAGTGATTTTTTCACAATGATGAAAAAAGAGATAAAACTGAGGGAAAAAAGCGAAGGAACTCTGGAACAAATGGTTCGTGAAAAAGAGATTCTACTCAATGAAATAAGCCACCGCGTAAAGAATAATCTCAATTTTATAACAAGTCTGATACAACTACAGAGCAATCGCATCGACTCCCCGGAACAGCGAGAGGAACTGAAAAAACTCAACAATAGAATAATGTCTATAGCTCTCGTTCAGGATCTTCTCTTTTCACATGATTCTATTGAACAGATCGATTTAAGAGTATATCTCACAGAAATTACAGACTACCTCCTCTGTGCTTTTCACGATACAGAAATAATCTATGAATTGAAAATGGATGATCAACCTTTAATGCTTGAAAGCAAAAGACTGACTTCACTTGGTCTTATTATCAACGAAATAATAACCAATGCAGAGAAATATGCCTTTTCGCAAGTTTCCAAACCAAGGCTCATTATAACTCTTACTCGTTCTAACCATTTTTTTAACTTAATTTTTAAAGATAACGGCCCGGGTTTGCAAACTGTTGATAATCAGCGGGGATTGGGATTAAAACTGATAAAAACCCTCACTGAAAGCCAGGGTGGGCATTTCGAAATAAAAAATGACATGGGTTCTGAAATTTCCTTTCATTTTCCCATCAACAGCCAGTTCAAAATTCAGAAAGAGGAAGAGTAATCTCCTATTTAGCGGTATAATGTTTAGCATGAAAAGACTGTTTCCATTACTCCTCTTATTGTCAATTGCCGGCTTTGTCTCCGCACAGGAAACAATTTCCATCCAAATTCAGATGATCGATCCCGAAAGTAGAGAAAACAGAGACCTCATCAACAATATTATTGTCGATTCTGCCGCCCGGGCGTCAAGAGTGTACGGCGAATACATAAGAGTCGGACAGAACAGTGACTCCGCTCAGTACGAGCTTCAACTTATGGCTATCATAGATGATGAAAATCCCCTTATGGTCGCTTCATTTACAAAGCTAAGCACGGGAGAAAACATCTCTCAATCTCTGCTTGGTGAAATTACTGACGATTCCCACCGCTATCTCTCGGAGGTCATATTCAAACTATGGGCTGATATGAACAGTGAAAAATTAATCCTAAGCACACCGCTCCCGCAATTTATGGAAGAGATTCCTTCACGGTTTATAACCGAAGCGGTAGCTCCCGGTTTTTCCGGATACAGTACGGCCTCAGCAGTTGCCGTAAAAAAAAATGGCAATATAATTTTGGCAATGGGCTCCCTCTGTTATGAAATGACAGAGGACTTCAATATTCTTTCACAGATTGGCGGTGATATTTTTAACCAGAGCAGCGCTATATTTGCATTCGGTGCTTCCGTAACACCAGGGGGGACGGTTTACCTGAAACCAACAGGTGGAAGAGAAATTATCCGGGTGATCGAGGGTTCACCCCGTTCGGTGAGAGTACGAGCCGGCATAGATGTCAACGGTCCCATGGCAATTCTCAACAATGGGATCTGTATTTTATACCACACGACTAGTCAAAAATTTATAAGAATTGATGGATCTAAGCGCTCTGAAATAGATCTTAATCTCGGTCCTTACAGCTATGTTTTCGCTATGGCCGCTGGTCCCGAAGGAAACCTGTGGATTCATGATTCTATGGAACAGCGCTTCAAAATCTACTCCGATGACGGGACTTTTATCAATTCGGTCATTCCCGTCGGTTTGGGAGGAGAAACACTGACCCCCATGTCCATGACCATTTATAACAGCGGAGAGATTCTCCTCTATTCAAATAGTGCTTTGTACAAATTCAGCAAAGAAGGAATTCTTCTATGGAAAATGGCAGGATACCATTTCCGGGAAGAGGAGAGTTTCCCCGTTACACCTGTGAACCTGGCTGTAGACTCCCAGAGGGGATTTATCTATATGGCCGATTACAGTGCAAACCGCCTGCTGAAATTTTTTGATCCCTCAGGCATCTCACTGCAACCGGACGACAGGACAGAAACAGTTCTCCGATTGAACGAAAATATTGATAGGGATCCCGATTCATCGGAATATCTCTGGGATAAAATAGATTTTTATCTAAATCAGGAGTCGTGGATTCTGGCGAAATTATGGCTCGAAGAACTCACCACTATAAAACCCTTTGATGATAAAGCCCAGACCCTTCTTGTACAAATGGAACTGAAATCACTATTGAGTCAGGTTCAGGAGCTTAAAAACGAAACAGCGCAGTTGATCGAAAAGCTGGGCCCCGAATCGGCACGTCAAAAATTCAGCCAGACTGTGCAGTTATTTGAAAAAATACTCAGTCTCAATCCGGCAAATAATCAGATAATCAGTGATCTGAACAGGTTTAAAGAGACCTTTAACAGGGAATCTGCCACTGTTGGTTCTCAACAAAAACCTCTGACTATTGCCTCCATTCACATAGAGAATATTTTCCCTTCATTAATACACTATTACCAGAATAACCCCGTAGGAACAGTTCTTGTAAAAAATGATCTGCAAGTGCCCATCCAAAATATACGTGCGGAACTCAGCCTCAGACAATTTATCGACTTCCCCATTGAATCCATTATTATCCCGGCACTACAGCCGGGAGAAGAGATTGCAATCGGCTTGAATATTCTCTTGAACGAAAAAGCCTTCAATATAGAGGAGGATCTGCCTCTTCTGGCCCAGGTCAATGTACATTATGAAGTGGAAGATGAGATGCAAAGTGTCGCAAAAACCACAGGAGCAACACTCTACAGAAGAACGGCACTATCCTGGGACAATACAGCAAAACTGGCAGCGTTTATAATGCCCAATGAAGGAGTGGTTTCGGCATTTTCCCACAGAGTTCTCAAGAGAAACCTCCAAAGCGATGGTCTCCCACCAAAGCTCGTTAAAGCCGCCAGGATCTGCGATGCATTGGGAACCTACGGTATCTCCTATGTGGAAGATCCCGATTCTCCTTTCTCCCTGATCCTCGGAAAGGAACAACATGTAGATACAGTTCGTTATCCGAGAACAACTCTCAATATTCAATCGGGGGATTGTGACGATACAACGGCTCTTCTGGCCTCACTCTTGGAATCCTCGGGGATTAAAACAGCTATTATGACATCACCGGGTCATGTCTTTACAGCTTTCGACTCTGAAGAACCCATCGCCAATAGATGGATGTTTGAACAAGAGGGATTCACGACAATCGCCCACGGGGGAACTATCTGGATACCCATCGAAACGACTGTGCTCAGCGAAGGATTTTACAATGCCTGGGCCAGTGCATCATCAATCATATTAAACAACAGACAAACAGATATCGACTTTGTTCCCGTAAAAGAACAGAGAGAGATGTTCCCTCCTCTCCCGCTTGTGGAAAGCAATATGATAATTGTCGAACCGTCAGAAGAGCAGATTGATCCACTCAATACAGATTCCCTTGAAAACCTGAGGAACAGCCTCTATGTGACGAGCGTCTCCTCATTGGAAGCACAAATCCCGGACAACAGCCTGAGAAAACAGAGACAGTTAAACAATAAACTGGGAATACTCCATGCCCGCTTTGGAGAATTCCATAAGGCTGAATCCCTGTTTAGAAACCTGATTCAGGAAAATCCCTCATATCTGTCCCCCTATATGAACCTCGGAAACCTCTTTTACTCCCAAAAGGAGTTTGAAATTGCCCTGGATATCTATGAAGAGGCAAAAGAGATCAAACCGGAATCATTAATGGTGAACCTGGCATTGGCAAAGACTTTCCACCAACTGGACGATATATCCAATACGAAAAAATTCTTTAATGTAATCCTTTCCCGATCGGAGACCCTTTCCGATCAATTTGCCTACCTGGTCGACAATAACAATTCCACCCGTGCGGGAATTGATGAAGAACCGCCAATCACATGGGATATTGAGGAATAATTATTGTAATAATTTTAAAGTAGGTATACCTTTTTATTATGAAACTAGAAGCATCAACAATAGAAGAACTTTTTACAAGATCAGAAAAGCAT
This sequence comes from Spirochaetaceae bacterium, assembly GCA_016744925.1. Taxonomy (GTDB): domain Bacteria; phylum Spirochaetota; class Spirochaetia; order DSM-2461; family DSM-2461; genus Spirochaeta_F. The sequence continues at coordinate 8,058 of JADGDJ010000032.1, read as the reverse complement.
GAAGAACTAATCCGATTGATCGATAAAATTATAGGAGAAACAGCTCCTGACCTGAAAAGAGAATTGTATTCCGCACCGAGCATTACCATGGTTGGTTATGGAGAAATGCCCTTAAATACAGCGACTGCCGAGGAAGTATGGCCCCTTATCAGCCTGGCACCACAGAAACATACGGTCAATTTATACATCGCCGCTGAAAAAGACGGTGTGCCCCTCCCTCAGTATTTTATAGAAAGTTTTGGGAAATCTGCTGTGGGAAAAAGCTGCATACGTATTCGCTCTCTTAAAACGCTGAACCAGGAAGTTCTACGGGAACTGATCCGCGAGACAATGCTCTGGGCAAATCTCAAAAGTAACACCTATGGTAGAAATAGTGCCCTCTCTTGATAATACAGAGAAGAAAAAACTCTTTCTTTTATTTATAGATGGGATAGGTTTGGCTGAAAAATCCGATGATAATCCCGTCAGTAGATTATTTTTAAAGGAAACCGATGGTTTCGGTCTCCAGTCAGTCCAAGATGTTCAACATTTCTCCACTGCCCAGCTCACCCCCCTCGATGCGACTCTCAATACCAAGGGGGAACCGCAATCGGCGACTGGTCAAACCACTATTTTTACAGGAGTTAATGCCGCTGAATACCTGGGGTATCACCTTCCGGCATTCCCAAATGGAGAGCTGGTTGAGATCATTCTAGAAAAAAGCATTATGAAAGAGCTAAATAATAAAGGTATATCTGTGACTTCTGCCAATATGTACTCGGAAAAATTTTTCAAGGACAGAAGAGAGGCTATAAAAAACAGATTTCCCGTTTCGACACTGACCATCGAAGCATCCGGTTCAAAATTCAGAATGCTGAATGAATACAATGAAGGGAAAGCGGTTTTCGCCGATATCACTAACGAACTGATAAGACAGAGAGGTTATGATATCGAGATCATAACACCGGAAGATGCAGGCAAAAGAATTCGTCCCATACTGGATGATTTTCAATTTGTCTTTTTTGAATACTTCATGACCGATTATTACGGCCATAAAAAGCAACGCCCCGAGCTGGATAACTGCGTATCCATTTTAAATGGATTTGTCAGTTCAATCGTAGCAGATCTCGATCTGAAAAATGAGGCCGTTCTGGTAATCAGTGATCATGGCAATGCCGAAGATCTCACCAATGGCGGACACACCTACAATCCCGTACCGGGTTTGCTAATCTCCAAGGATTCCCTTGCATTAAAAGCATTTTCCAAATGTACCAGCCTTACAGATATTTATAATTTTATCCTCGATTATTACTCAGTCTGAGAAATATAGATCGCCCATTTTTTTTTCATTTCAACTATAGAAATGTATGATAATATATTTTTCTATGAGCTACTTAATGGAAAACCAGGATGAAATTGAAAGACTTGAACGCAAAACAGGATTTGATGCTGTAAAAGAACAAGCCACGTGGGCTGGACTCAAAGAGGGAATGAGAGTTGCCGACATCGGCTGCGGAAGCGGCAGAACCAGCTCTTTTCTAAAAAGGCTGACCGGACCCGACGGAGAAGTTGTCGGTGTTGATTTTTCTGAAGAAAGACTAAAATATGCCAGGGAAACCTATGGTGTGGAAGGACTGAATTTCGCACAGAAAGATATTTATGAACCTCTTGAGGAACTAGGTAAGTTTGACTTTATATGGGTGCGTTTCCTACTGGAATATCACAGGGAAAAACAGTATCAACTTGTGCAAAGTTTTTCCGAACTGCTCAATGCCGGAGGAATCCTCTGCCTCATAGATCTGGACCACAACAGCCTCAATCACTACGGCCTGACTCCCAGACTGGAAAAAGCCATTTCCGGTGGTATGCTTTCTCTGGCTGAACATGCGGACTTCGATCCCTATGCCGGCAGAAGACTCTACTCGCATATGTATGATCTCCAGTTGAATGATATCGATGTAAAAGTGGGAACTCACCACCTTATATTCGGTGAGATAAATGAAGTTGATCACTATAACTGGTTTAAAAAAATATCTGTAGGGATGAGTAATACCCCCTATAAATTTGAAGATTTCCCCGGTGGTTTTAAAGAGTTTGAAAAAGAGTGCAAAGATTTTATTTCTGATCCACGACGCTTCACCTACACACCTCTCATATCGTGCAGAGGTGTTAAACTCACATGAAGGGATCTCTCCTCATCAAGATAGGTACAGAATACATCCACCACGTCCTGATCCAGATGCCAACCGGCTTCTGCCTTTAAAGTGGTGATGGCCATATGGTAACTCATAGGGCTTCTGTAGTGTCTTCGCGAGGTGATGGCATCATAAAAATCTGCAACAGCTATTATCTTTGCGCCCAGGGGGATCTGATCCCCTTTTAGACCTATGGGGTATCCTCCTCCGTCAATCTGCTCGTGATGAGCTGCTGCAATATCCGGTATGCCCGCAAGATCCCCTTCAAAATTAATCTGATTGAGTATGGTTCTCGTCTTAACCACGTGCGTTTTAATAATATCGAATTCCTCAGAAGTCAGCTTCCCATTTTTCTTTAATATGCTATCGGGGACACCAATTTTTCCATAGTCGTGAAGAAGAGAGGCGATGTGAATCATATCTCGGAATTTTCTGGACATACCCATTCTTTTGCATATGACATCGGCGTATTCGGCAACTTTCTCCGAATGCCCTGCCGTGAGGGGATCTCTCGCATCGATGCTCGTCGCAAGAACTTTAATAATAGATTGAAGCTGACTCTCACGGGCTTTCATAAGCTGTATCTTTTTAATACCAACACCGACAATGGATGCTATTCCCATGAGAAGACTAATATCACTTTGAAGCAAAGGTCTCTGGGAATGCATGTTGTCAACAGAGAGTATGCCTAGAGTTTCATTGTCACAGACAATGGGACAGCAGATGAATGATTTTGCTCCTATACTCTTAGTGAAAGCAATACTTCTCAAACTGAGATCTTTTTTAATGTCTTCCACATTATTGATGAGAAAGGGCTTCTGCTCTTTGAAACAAACCACAAAAACCCCTTTCGAATGGGGATTTGTCAGGCTGAAATCGGTTGTATTGAGCATTTCCTGAAATCCCTGTTTATATCCATAACCATTTTGAAATTTCAGTTTAGTTTTTTCTTTATTCGATAATAAGATTAGCCCCCGGTCAAATTCCAGAAGTTCCTGAATAGCTTGAATCGTACCATCCAAAGTCTCTTCTATGGATATCTCTTTGTTAATAACTTCACTGACCCTATGGGTTATGACAGTTCTATTGTAATTCACATCGATCTGATGCAAAAAATAATCTGTTGTGGTTTGAAAGGCCTGTGTTTTGTTTTTCAGCTCTTGAATTTCCCTATTCTTTCCGAATAAATTCAATGTAAAAAGGAGAATTCCCGATCCCAAAAGAGAGTATTGAAATGGGAACTCCGGTTGAAATACCGCCAGCAGTCCATTGAGAGGAAGCAACCCCAGGAATACTATTCCTTGAATTTTTTTTAATGTTTTGGATAGGGAGTCTTCCCATTTTACAATGTAGCGGCAACTGTTCCCATTTTTAAAGAGACACTCGGGATGTTCCACAGTTATATTCTTCAATCCGACCATAATGGGAACAGCTTCCATCATTCCTATCCTGTTTTCACACTGGTATGGTTTCTCATTGATAAACGAATCTACGTTAAATGTAACTTCTATTGAGTTATTAGTGAGCTTTCTCGAAGAATAGTGCGTATATTTTGTAAAATTATGAGATAGTTTGTCAACTTTTTTAAAGGCTGTAAGGGGATCCAGTATACTTAGGAAGATCTCCTTGATAAGATTCCCCTCATAAGATAAAGAGGAGAAAAAACGACCTGCTTCTCTGGCGATGGTTTGCTTGCCGGTACATTGAAAAAGTTTTTCATAAAAGAGGTCAACCTGTTTTTGTGAAAACCAGTAACCCGGGTCATCTACCTGGTAATTTTCCATCTGAGCATATGCAAATAATTCGTCAAGATCAATATAGGAATATCTTAAATTAATCATTTTTACATAGCTGTTTATGATTCTGCTGTTGTATGGTTTTTTTTCTAATCCATCATCTTTCACATATACTTCCTAATGCCTTATGTTCTTTATCAGTTTTTTCAAATGGTGAAAATATGAATCGGTAGCTTCCATGTTGAGAACACATAAAGTGTAGTTTTTTTCTATTGGTAAAATTAAATTTCTGGCTTGATTAATGGGATATACCAATACAGGAATTTTATCATCTTCCCCATAGTGGCAGGAGAGTTTTCCCAGTGCACAGCTTAAAATTTTTGAATCAATTCCTTCTGGATTAGTTATAAATACTTTAAACGAATTTGTTAGTTCTGACATATTTAATCCAGCTTCTGATTGGTCTATCATAATTATTGCACAGCTATTGCCATTTATTCTAACAGTATAGAGTTTGATTTCTCTTGAGAAACCCGAGTTCTTATAGTCTTCCAAAAGGGTCCTATTGTTGGAAGTCCCATCTTCAATATTAAAAGCATCCAGCATTAATCCCCCCGATAGATTTTCATAAAGACACTTCAGATCTTTCAACTCCCCCTCTGTGGTTTCAACGATTGAGTATGTTTTGGGATTTTCCTCATATACAAGGTCATTTTTATTAAAGTGATAGTATCCCCAATCATCAAGGGAACATTTTTTATAATCACCAATGTTTTTTGCCAGACCTCCATATACTTTATTGGGAAATTTATTATCCCGGCGGTAATAGCACATTAGATAACTCAAATGCAGACTTTCTATTCTATGACCATTATTGGTAAAACTTCCCATCTGGTTCAATACGTGTAATCCGCTGTACTGGCTACTGATTGTACTGGCAGCATGGTGATGAAGCATCCAGGAATTTTCATAGGACCGCAGCATGGACATATGTCCCTGAATATGGTTTTCCTTCTGATAGATAAAGTGGCGGGCAATACCCGGTTGTTCCGTATAGAGTTTTTCATAGAGCTTTTTAATTTTATCTTTGTTTTTCAGTAAGTACTTGTATTTCTGAGGATAGATAAATCCGGATTCGAAAAAGAAACTCCAGAGAGCCCTCATATCAACATCATTGCAGACGTTGGCTCTATCATCGAGATCATGATGTATAAAATCGAGTAACTTGGAATACTCTCTGGGATCCATATCCAGTATGACCAGCCCTGAGCAGATCTCTTCAGCCCCGGTCTCCTCTTTCCTGTCTGAGTATATAACTTGTGCTTTACAGCTGAGAAAATTGCTTCCCGGAAGCAGAATCTTCAGATCGGGAATAACAAGCCCGGCAAAGAGAATGGCTTTTGCCGCCGATTCAATCAGCGATAATCCGGATCCGGATAAATCCCTGACCCGCAGCTGCTTATTCCTATTGGAGAGGGGATGAGTGAATGACACCTGAAGCGGAGATTTTAATATATATCGCTCACCACGGTATTCTTTTGCCTTGAATCTCTTAAAACTGGAGGACAGAGGTTCTACCACGTATTCTCGAGAGCCGTTGTGATCCCGTGATTTTGAAATGAGGCAGACTCCTGAAAACAGCAGATTGTTATCTTTTTTCAGGAGAAGAGAAATATTTTCCTCTTTGTTCAATAGCTTGAATTGAGAGTTAAATTCCTTACTGAAACCAACGAGAAATCCATGCGAATGAAAATTTTTAAGAGAACCTGTGAAGATTGTTCCATTTTGAATAATGGTGGCTTCAACCGAATGGGCGTATTCCCTGATCCTCTTTCTATTTACAAGCTGATAAGCTGATTCTGGAGGAATTAGAGACATGCCTTCTTCAGAGATCTCATACTCTTCGGGAAAGAAGGCCAGATATTTCCCGAAGCTGGGAATGAGTATTCTCTCACAGATAAATTGTGACAGATCTTCATTTTCAGGTACAGAATTATGCCAGATCAATTCCAGTTCATTTTCGAAATAGGGTTCAGGAACGGCTTGAAGAGAGAGTGTTCTGAAAAAAATTTTGTGTTTGAAAATAACTGTTAAGGGGATATTCTCGAAATTGGCATAGTTGATCCTGTTGATAAAGTCAATTTTACTGATCTCTTTTCCCAATTCAATCGCATGTTCCGAATGTGTATAATCACAAGTCGAAGAGAATAAATCTGTAGCGAGAATCGTTACATCTGCCAATGTGAAAAGACCTTCCTATATAATCAGTTTGGAACTTATCTTTTATATCGGAACGAATAGAATTTTAATTAGCAAAGATAAACCTTTTAATATTAAATCGATATTTTCAAAAAGAAGATGACAAATAGGCCGTGATAAAATTATAGATTTGATCGGCGATCAACTGAGCTCCCCGTCCATCGGGATGAACGGTATCAGGAAAAAACTCTCCATGGGACTGCAAAGCCGAATAGAGGTCAATAAGATAGACATCGCTTTCATTTGCAACGACCTGTACAGCAGGAACAATCTGTTTTTTAATCACTACATTATCTATTCCCCAAATGCCATCAAAAGCGGGAACGGGATAACAAATACAGATAAGTGGACTACTTTCCAGAGATTTAAAACTCTCAATTAAATCGAGATATTCTCGTACAAAACCATCGAGGAATTTTCTATTTCTCGGTTTGGAATCATTAGTACCAAGCATAATGACCACAAGATCGGGGTTGAACTCAAGAGCATCGGCAAATTGATCGGTATTAACATAGGGACGATCTCCCCTGCTGAGAAGAGTGGCTCCGCTTTTTCCAAAATTTCCCACAATCCAATCGGTTCCAAGTTTAAGTTCGAGCTGTGCGGGATAGGAATTGTGCGAGCGGTCCTCTATCCCTTTTCCATAAGTGATGCTGTCACCTACTGCAGCGAGGCGGAATTTGTCCTCGGGAAGATATTCTGAATTCCACGCAGAAGTAGTACAAGACTGGAACAGAAGAACAAGTACAAGAAGGACAAGACTAAAGGGTATAGTTTTCTTTAAAATCAACAATGTAGTTTTCCATTTCTTTTAATCGTTTGATGGAGAGCATTTCACTGCTTATAGTCTCCATTTCTTTTAGAGTAAATCGGCTCAGATGCTCCTTTACAAGTTCCACATTGGCAGGAGAAACACTCAGTTTGCGTATGCCCAATCCTGCAAAAAAGGGAATCAGAAAGGGATCTGCTGCTGCATCTCCGCAAACAGACAGCTGAGAGATTTTATCCCCCGCTTCCTGCGCTATAGTCGAAAGTACTCTTAGAACTGTGGGATGATGGCTTCTGTAGAGATGACTAAGGTTTTCATTGGTTCGATCAACTGCCAGCAGATACATGGTCAGATCGTTGGTTCCTATGGAAAGAAAATCAGTCTCTTCAGCCAATTCCCCGACTGACATTGCAGCAGAGGGCAACTCAACCATGGCACCGATCCGCGGGTTTGAATTGTGCGCGACGCCTCGATGTTTCAATTGGCTGAGGCAGAGAGCAATCTCCTCTTTCGCTTCGAGAACTTCCTCTACATCGGAAACCATGGGCAGCATAATTCCCAGGTCGGCACCTTCTCCGGCCCGAAGCATCGCCTTTAGCTGGTCTCGAAACATCTCTCTGTTGGCAAGAGAAAATCGAATTCCCCGGACACCGAGAAAAGGATTGCTCTCGGCTTCACTCCTCCCCTGGAGCAGTTTGTCTCCGCCGATATCGGCTGTTCTGAGAATAACCGGCTTTCCCGGCTGACTTTGTACAATAGGCCTATATATGCGGTATTGCTGCTCCTCAGAAAGGAAATCATTTTTCAGTATAAAAGGGAATTCACTGCGATAGAGGCCGATCCCTTCGGCGCCCTGATGAACAGCTTCCCGGGCATCTTTAAGAATATTGATATTGGCGGAAACCTCTATGGAGACATCATCGGCCGTACGGCCCTTCAATGTGTAGACATTCCTATTCTGCTGATTGCCCTTATATCTGTCGGCGACAGTGCGGCGCACTTCTTCATCAGGATTTACATAAAGAGTCCCTCCTCCCGCATCGAGCAATAAAGGAGTACCCTCGGGAATGGACAGAAAAGATTTATCATCACAGATAAGGACGGGAAGACTGAGAGACCG
>JADGDJ010000284.1 GCA_016744925.1 Spirochaetaceae bacterium | reverse complement strand
GGCCCCCGGACATCGTCGACAATTAAAGGAGTCATATTTTGCAGTTGGATATTAACGACATTGTCATCAATAAACGAGTTCGGAAAACGACAGGGGATTTAGGTCAACTGGCTGAAAGTATGGAAAAATTCGGCCAGTTGCACCCTGTAATAGTCAACAAAAAGATGGAATTGATCTCAGGATTCAGAAGACTTCAAAGCGCCAAACAATTAAACTGGAAGACTGTATTTGCTATTGTGGTCGATGTTAATTCAGAATCGGAAAAACTCACTATGGAAATTGAAGAAAATCTCCGTAGAAAAGATTTTTCTGAAGAGGAAAAAATTGAAGGTTTTAAAAAACTGGCAAAGCTCAACCGTCCTTCCAGATTAAAAACAATGATCAAATCAATTGTAAATTTCTTTCAGAATCTCTTTAAAAAAAAATAAAAAAGGCTGCAAAAGCAGCCGGATTTCTTATATATCCCAAATCTCATCATACTTATGAGAAGTATCACAATAACGGCAGATAAAAGTCCTTTTACTCGACCTGTGAAAATCTGTAGCAATATTCTCATGCTCTGAAGGATGAGAGATGCAATTTTCATTTTTACAGGATATTTCATGGAAATTATAGATCCTTGGAGGCATATGGAGCCTATACTTCTTTTTTACTGAAGAGTTTTCAATAATATTCAAAGTACACCCGGGAGCTATGGCTGCGAGTTTTTTCAATTCTTTTTCATCGAAAGAGAGAATATCAGGAAGTGAAATTATCCCTTTAAAATGATCGGGATCCGAAGAGTGGTAGACGCCATGAGAACTTCGGCAGTTCAATTTCAGAATTCTTCTTATTCGATCGATGTGATTCCAGATATGATCCAGTTCTTCATCTTTACCGATGTGATCTATGACAATTCCCTCTTCCACCGGTTTTATTCCCACTTTGTAGCGGTCTTCTACTTTTGATTCTCTGGTAACGGGCATCTCTTCAATAAAGTCAGTTTTCATCTTTTGAAAGGATTTAGCTGTTCCCTTAAAATCAAAACCGATCTTCCCGGCAACCATACCAATTTCGATGATGCGGGTAAAATAACCATTCATGGACTGCTCATCCCACCCGTTCAATTCAGTTCTATCGAGGAATCCCGGTATAACAGGGTGAACTTTATGCCTGGGCAGAGGATGATAAAATTTTGTTCCCGCTGGAAGTTTATCCATGTAATCTTCGTTAAATGTCACAGAATCTCTAAGATATTTAGCCTTTTCTTTGATTTCATCACCCATCCTCTCGAGCTGAAGTCTTGTAAAATACCAGATATCGGCAATAGAGGACTGATTGAAATACTCTTCTATGGATTCAAATTTCCTGACATCAAAACCATTTTCAATCATTCTCTTCTCATAATTTTCCGGTAGAGATAAATCGCCAGGAGCAATGAGGTCCACTTTAACTTTTTTGAAAATTTTCAATCCGTCGACTTTTGAATGAACAGTTCTTCCATGGAACAAATCACCTGTGAGAACGATGTGGATTTCATCGTTCTTCCAGTCTTTTTTCTCCAGAAATGTATACTCATCTAAAAATTCCTGTGTGGGGTGCTCGTGTTTACCATCGCCACCATTGATAAATGAAGGTTTGTCATAACCGATTTTCGATGCATAATCACCTAAGACTTCATCGAGCATAGTACATACGCCTTCCTGAGCAGTCCTCATAATAAAAAGAGACCGTTCGCTGTAACCGAAAAGCATTTTGATTGTATCACCGATGCTTTCTTTTTTATTGAAGGATGATGTCTGTGCATCAAAATTATTCATTTTCACATTGTGAAAACAGGCTGCATTGCGAAAAGACTCTTTAGTTCTAGTGCTATTTTCAAAAAACATAAGATACACACCCAGTTCCGGATCATCAATCCTGAAATCTGAAGTATCTCCGCCTTCTCGAATAAGACCTTTTAGCTCAGCAGTCTTTTTGTAAAGATATAACTGCTCATCGACTGAAAGATCGTCGACTACAGCTATAGTTCTCCCATAAAAATGGCTTTTACCCTCTTTCGGCATCATTCCCTCTCATTTTCCATAGAAATGCCGCCGAAATATCAACGGCATCAGCTATATTTATCTGATTTCATTCAACACTTCCAGAGTCTCCACTGAGAGCTCTACAAATTCTCCATTTTGGGTTTGAACATAAATACTTCCGCCCTGTATCAATGGAGACATGTATGGTTCTACTGAAACATCTGAAGTTGCTTTGAGAGTGAGTTTGTCATCAAAAAGAGCTAATTTCAAGTCATTTTTTTCGCTGATTACAGCAAAAAAATTATTTTGGGAAACCCAGAGTAATGTGTCAGGAAATACAGTAACCTCTCCCTCTGTGACAATCTCCAGAGTGTCCATATCGATTTCAACAAGCTTGACTTCACCTCGTCCACCAGCCATTCCTGCTACAGCAAATAACTTCCCGCCGAGTAGGGTTAAAGTTCTACCCCGTATAGAATTTAGCTCCGATTCAGCTGTAATTACATTGTTGTCAATATCAATCTTGACCAGGCTGCCATAGGGAACCCCATCTCCGGTATTCTCAATGTTCAACATAATAACTTCAGTTCCCACTCCGGGATCAGCTGAGGTGAATACGCTGACAGAATCCTCTTCATTTATCTGTTTATTGGCATCATCAGCAATATCTTCACGCATTTTAACAACTTCATCTTTCTCTTCTTCCAGAACTTCCTGTTCCTCTTCAAGAATAGTGACCTTCTCTTCAATTACTTCTTTCTGCTCTTCCAGTTCTTCTATCTGTTCTTTTTCAGATTCAGTAAACTCTTCTTTAACAGTACCGTCTTCTTCGGTTTTGATATCTTCAATAGCTTCTTCAATTTCTTCTTTTTCTACGACAAGAACTTCTTTTTCCTCATCAATAGCCTGCTCTTCTGCAGCTATTTCTTCATCGCGTAATTCAACCATATCTTTTCGGATATCGATAGCCGCGTCTTCTTCCTCCCGCATAACTTCAATAACCTCTTCCGATGTGATTTCACCTGTATCGATGATTTTACCAGTCTCGGATGTTCTCGACTCGGAAAGGGGTATAACAATAGCGGATTTCCCAGCCCACTCACTATAATGTGTGGAAAGACCGGTTTTCTCAGGAGTTAAAAAACCGACAACCCCCTCTTTGTAAGCACCCTGATAATATGGGAGGTTCTGATAATATGCCGCATTGTAATAAGTGACAAACTCAGCGAGAAGGAAAGCATCGTCAAATGGGTAGGAATAGGCACTCTGAAGATAAGCGGCTATGATGTATCGCAGATTTCGAATGTGATCAACAGCTCCGTCACGGCCTACAAAAAAGATATCACCATCATATCCTTCAGGGATTTCCGGTTGGACAGAATGAACTACTGAATATTTATTCCCTATAGTGAAATTCCCAATATTATCGGGATTCACCTGATTTCCAAGCTGAGTACCTAGCCCGAGAATTTGTTCCAGAGTATTTATGTATTTATACGGTCCCACATAGTTGTAGAATTCAATCTTTTTATCACCATAGGATTGTAGTTCATCTTTATCTACATCAATTGCGAATAATGAAACCGTTGTAAAAACCATCAGAACTAGCAAAGCAAGTTTTTTCATTAAATACTCCTTCTCAATATCTGCCCCGGCCGGTAAATTTATCGAATATATCTCCCGCTCTTCTCCTAATCCGCGGCGGGGCATCGCTAGCGTAAATGGAGGAAAGAACATGCAGACCTGATTGGTCCGGTATAATTCCATTGTAATAAATAATCTCTTCGAGAGTATCACATATAGTTAATAATACACCATCATCATTATAAAACCTCTCTTTTGTCGCTGCAATAGCTCGAGTTGATTCTCCGTTATAGTCAAAACCAATCCGCCCTAATGCCCACATTGCTGAGATTGCAACTGAAGCATTCTCTTCGTGATGAAGATGATTAATGATAAACCGCCGGGTTCTTATGTCCCCGATCTGCCCCAATAGATTAATGGCTTTTATTCTGACAAGCGAACTGCTATTGGATATGAGAGAGCCATCAAAGCTTGTATGACTGACACCTTCTCCAGCCATAGAGATTAGAAGGAGAGGTGCAAAGGGGTATTTTTCTATAAGGTGATTCTCTTTGTGTAACTTTTCGAAATCACTGATGATTTCAAGTCTATTTTCCAGTTCAGGAGATTCGGACATCATCCGAAAGTAGAGATATCCCCTATAACTTTCGTAAAAATCTTCAAGTCTTTTCAAACTGGCTCCTGAATCAACAGCACCATTTCGAAGTGGACCTCCCCTGTAACCGGCCCAACCCTCAGCCGAAGAAGGTGTGTTGTAGCAGTATACAATCCAGTTTTCCCCACCACTGAAAAGGTTTCCCGCAGCTCCAATAAGAGGGGCTGTTAATCTGGTTTCACTTTCAATTGTAAGTATCTCTTCATCGAGATAGCGATAGAGTTTTTTATCTTTACCAAAAAAATACAATGCCCCGGCGCTGTCGAGAGAAACGTACCCATCAGTTTGCGGTCCCTTAAATCGGGAGAGAATTTTACCCTCCTGTGAAAGACAAATAACCGAACCACTAGAATAAATGATGTACAAAGAATCTGTAGAACTCACTAAAGCAACAGGAATACCTGAAGGTAGATCGTGTACAGTCCAATTCAGTTCTCCTTTGTTATTTATCGAACTGACAGTGTTATCCGCTGTTGCAGCGATTAGATGGTCTCCCCACATTGAAGTCCTTCGAGCCCGGGATGTCATCTCATAAACCCAACTTAAATTCCCTGTCGGCGTATAGGATTGCAATAGGGAATTTTCTCCGGAAATATACACGGAGCCATCCTGATCAACCACAGGGGCAGTGAAACTATTTAAGGCATCTTTTTCCCACAGCACGACCCCTCGTCCATTTATCTTTACCAATCTGCCATCATCCATAGGTAAAACTATGGCTCCTTCTGGAGATGCGGCGGGAGCATGGGAGAGGCCGCTATTGAACCGGCGTTTCCACCTGACAGTTCCACCGGGTGTTACAGCTATTAATTTATTACTTTTTGAAAAGAGATAAACTGTGTAATCGGCTCCAACAAAGAGGACATCTGTCAGCGGTTCACCGGCTCGATAAGACCAGATAAGACTACCGGAAAAAGGTTTTAAGGCCTGAAGAGTCTGATCGTCCGTAAGAACATAAACAGTACCCGCTGGATCCGATGCGGGGACTCCCGAGACGGATCCTGTTACTGCAAAACGCCAGTTAATATCAACCTGACTGAAAGTTGAGAAAATAGGGATTAGGAGGAAGTATAAAATCAGGTCTCTTTTTTT
>JADGDJ010000283.1 GCA_016744925.1 Spirochaetaceae bacterium | reverse complement strand
AAAGTTCCGAATAGCATCTCAGAAGAACTAATTAAAGAGTTTGAAGAAAAAAACAAAAAGAAGTAGTTCTTTCAAGATCAAGGAGTCCAAAAATGGTAAAAGCAGAGTTAACTAAAAAAAGTCCCTTACGAATCCTCGAGAAAGCGACTAACGGCGGCCTTGGAAAAGGTAATGTCGCAGTAATCGCTTCCAGAAGAGGAATCGGAAAAACAGCATGTCTCGTACACATTGCTACAGATAAACTTATGCGGGATAAACATGTAATACATGTTTCCTTTTCAACCAGAACGGATCATATTCTCGACTGGTATGAAGATATTTTCAAAGAGATTTCTCAGAAAAGAGATCTCGAAAATGCCATGGAAATTCATGATGAGCTTGTTAAAAACCGGGTTATCATGAATTTTAATCAAGATGGTGTGACTATGAATCAGGTTCTCAACAGTGTAAAAGCAATGATAGAGAATGGTCAAATAGGAACTGATGCCATTGTTGTTGACGGATATGACTTTACAAAAGGCACTTCCGAGACAATTTCAGAGGTTAAGAAATTTGCAAAGGATCTGGATCTTGAGATTTGGTTCACAGATTCATATGAAGGCGAAGTTATTAGCGAAGATGCTATACCACAGAACCTTAAATGCTGCAAAGATGATCTCTCAGTAATTATGGTTCTTAAAAACGAAGGTGATGTAATGAGCCTGAACCTTGTTAAAGACCACGGTAATCCAGTAAAAGAAGATTTATCTCTTGTTCTGGATTCTAAAACTCTTTTGATCGCCAGAAAATAATATAATAAACCATTAAATATAGCCGTCTCATCAGAGACGGCTTTTTTTCATCCCGGAATCACATCATTTTCATGGTACCTTTGTACATGGATATGTCTGTCGTTAGGATCATGGCACCTTCTTTTTTATCGAGATCTCCCGTGATCTCTTCTATTCCAGCGACGATGTCCGCTTCTTTGTTTTCGGGGATCAGCACCATAATTGTTTTGCTGTGATTTTTTTTCTCATTCATAAATCCGATAAAGGTCGCGAATAGAGGAATACTGGAAATGTACTCACCCATTCCCGATGAATCGATGATCGTTGCCCCTTCTATGCCCTCCTGTATGAAGTATTCCAGAATGTGGTATAGGAAGTCGTCTAAGTATAAAACGAGCAGCATAAGCTTCATTTTTTGTTTTGCAACAGTTTTTTCCACTTTTTCCATGGTGTTTTTCAGGAACACTTCAACAAGGGCGGATTCAGTTGATGCTCCGAGAAGTTCTCGCTTCACTTTTTCCTGAGACATGGCCCTTGAGATTGATGCGAGAATTTGGAGGTGTTCGTTGACCGACTCTTCAGGACCGAGAATAACAAAGATTAATTTAACCTTCTTTTTGTCCAGTGTATCGAACTCTACACCCCTGTTGTCCGTAACGATAAAAAGAAGAAACTCCTCCATACCTTTTATTCTTGCATGAGGGATTGCTATTTCATTTCCGAATCCTGTTGAGCCCTGACTCTCTCTTTCCAGAAGTTTTTTATAAACCTCCTCATCGGAAAAGCCCTTCAGCTTGTCACTTTTTACGGCTAGTTTCGCCAATTTTCTAAGTACGTCATCCTTTTTCTTTGCTTTTATACCGCACCGGCTACTTTTTATATCAGTAATTTTCAATAAATCCATATTATTCCTCCTCCATAGCATTCACAATTGCGTATTTGGACAGCGGCGGACCGGTCAGTTCATTAAAGAATACAGCCAGGAGAACGACATTGACCATCAGCGTTATCGTATTCTGCTGCTCTGGGGGAAGAGCGAGTATTACAGGTGATGTCTGAATCATCAATACCAGCCCTATGGCAACGCCCGCTTGTGGTAGCATACAGAAACCCAGATATTTCCGAACATTATGGGCTGAGCCTATTAGCCGCGCTCCAAGATGAATTCCAAAATATTTTGCAATGGCTCTGGAAAAGATAAAAACGGCTCCGAAAATAAGAATCTCTTTCTGCATCAGCACTAGAGGGTTTAATTCAGTTCCGGCGATAATAAAAAAAAGTGCGTAAATAGGCGGGGAAAGAGGTTCCAGTGTCCTGAATATTCTATGATTCCTCGGTGAAATATTTATAAGAACTGCTCCGGCGGCCATGTTAGAGAGTAGGGGAGAAAGGTGGAATAAAATTGCCAAGGCCGTTTCGACCAGAACAAGAGCGAGTGTCAGTATGAGAACTTCTCCTGTATTTGAGTGATTTTTTGTGGCTTTGTGAATAAAAAACCCGAAAAGACCTCCTATGGTTATTGAAATGATAATTTCCTGAAAGGCATGAAAAATTAATAAGAGCGCGCCATGTCCTCCGGCAGCTTCATGAGGGCTGAGCATTCCCGTAGCAATTGCAAAGGTTATACTGAAAATTATTACAGCACCAGCATCATCCATAGCCACTATCCCATAGAGTCTATCAATGAATTTCCCGTGAGCTCTCAGTGACTGAACTATAGCCACTGTTGCCGCAGGAGCTGTTGCCGTAGCAATCGCACCCATAAGCAGAGCAAAGGGAAGTTCCATTTTAAAAAGGAAAAGGCTGACTGAAACGACGATATAGGTAAGCAGTATCTGGAATACCGTAAGGATTATGACTTCTTTACCCATCACTTTTAACTTTGTGATGTAGAACTCTCCCCCGATGGTGAGTGCTATCAGTGCGAGAGCCACATCAGTTACAATAGAAAGGTCGGAATGTGGTGTGATAATCTTAAATACGGCATCTCCCATTAAGAGGCCGGAAATGATGTATCCTGTAATTTCTGGTAATTTGACTTTGTCGGCTAGTTTTCCGAGGAAATAACCAAAAATAAGAAGCAGTCCGATGACAAAAAGAATGTGATGACTCAAGAGCTCTTTGAATTCTAAAAAATCCTGTATTAAAACGTTCATGAGATTAATTATAGAAGCTATACCACATATATGTAAATTTTATTCGCGGCTTTGCCATGAAGCTCGAGACTTTCAGGTTTGAGCACGGAGACTCCGGGATTTTTATTTTTCTGATAGCCAGTTTTTTGCATCATTTAAATCTGAAAAGAAAAGAATATGCAGTTCTGATGCTTTTTTAATAATATCGGGATCAATTTCCTGTTCGAGCTGAATTCCCTTAAAAGCGGCGGCTTTTATGTTATTCAGGTTGCTCGACACGAATTCTTTTGTTATTTCATATAATTTGTGAGTGTAGGGGATCCCGGTAAAATCAGCCAGTAACAACTGTGGGTTATCTTTTTTTTCCAGAAGATTGGAAGTTCTGTGGAGGATTTCCCGGTAAAAGACTTTATTTTCACCGAAATCACGTAAGTTTAGAAAAATTATATTCTTTCCATTGGATGAGAGTGTTTTTAATCGTTCCATTTATCAACCTCTACAAAAAGAATTTAATAAATGATGGAACAGAATTCAAATTTATTTACGATTGTTTTGTTCTCTTACAATAAGTCCTTCGAGAAAATTCCTCAAAAGCTGATCTCCACAGAGCTTGTAGTTGCGGTGATCTTTGTTTCTGAAAAGAGCGCTCAATTCACTTTTGGTGATTTGAAAGTCAGCGAGTTGTAATGTCTCGATAATATCTGTATCTTTCATATCGAAGGCTATTCTTAACTTTTTAAAAATGTCATTATTATTCATTCGTTAACAATAGCACATTGCTTACAGTTTGAACAATGTATCGAAAGCACCGAAAATTAATTCAGGTAATCAGAATGGAACAGGATTTATATTATTCTTTGCGGTTTAATTTAAATGAAAACACAGAAAATCTCGGGAATCTTTTTTCATCGATCAATTTTTTTGCAGAATTGTACGATAGACTTGATCATCTTCTAATCAGTGCACTACCTCTTAATCTGGGTTTTACACGCACTTTGAAAGATTTTGGTGACAATTCCTTTCTCTTTGTATTTACGGATCACATAATATATCCCGGTCAGTTTCCATTGGGGCATCAGCCCGGCTTGCGAGATGTTGAAACGTGGATGACAACAAGCAGAAAATTGTTTTCTGATCTTTTTCTGCACGAATCTGCCTATACAGCTGATGATTTAAAAAAGCGACTGGAAGAACTGGGAGAGCAACTTGAATTTGCCGATCTCATAAGCTACAGGTCTCTCAATCGCGATGAGTTAGAGAATATCATCATTGATTTTCAGAATGCGAGAGCCTTTCTCGATGCGGAAAACGGAATCATAGTTTTCGAGTAAAAAAAATCTCCAATAATATTGGATTTTCCCGACAAATAGAGTAAAAATAATATTATAAACGTGTTTAGTTGGGAGGAGTTGTATGAGTGATTTTGAAGATCAAGATGACGATATGTCTCTAGAAGATCTAGATGAAAGTGTTGACTCGGGTTCGACCTCAGTAGTCAGTGATGATTGGGGCGATTCCTACGATGACATGGACGCTGAATCCTGGGACAAAGAATACAGAGGAGATGACGGCGAGGAATTGGAAGACGATCCCTGGGCGTTGTCCTAGCACTTATATAAAGAGATGTCCCGAAAGATATTTTCCGGGACAAACTCTTGTCTTATGCGCAGAAACTCTTTAGGATCTCTGTTAATATTTTATTTTGTTCTATATGGATGTTGTCAGGACTATATCCGTTCTCTTCCAGATGTTTGCTGAATTTATTCCATTGAATATAATTTTTATTGCTCTCAGTAATGAATCGGTCTTTAAAATACATCACTTCGGGATTCTTTTTAGAACGATGGTCAAAATGATCGACTTTCTGTTTACTGAGATCAATTTTAATTCTGTCGTGCATTTCCGGTAACAGTTTGTTTTCAAAATCATCATAGAGGTAATAAGTTACTTTTGAAGACTTTTTATGGATTTTAATAATGTCCGCACTTTCCGGGTCTCCGTAGAATAAGGACGAGCACCCGATGTAGACCCGCAGAGCGGGGGGGAGTGATTTAATAAGAGATGTGTGAATCCACATGGCTTCACTATCCTGAATTCCCATTTCAGAATCTTCACAAAACTGAATAATTTTTTTCTTGTCCGCAAGGTCTCCCAGCAATTTTCTGCTTTCGGCCATTGCCCGGATGTTATTTCCAAGATGTCTAGTCACTTTCTCTTTGAGAATATCAGGCATAGTGGCAAAGACTTTTTCATTTTTCAATTTCGTAAGAGCCAGATATACAAGAAGATCCTCCTTGATATTCGTGCTGTTGGAATCCTGAAGGTTAAAATGGAAAAAGGCCTGAAGCTGTTTTTCCTTGAAAAAATAGAATAACCCCGGTGCTGCCGGAACAGCTTCTGCTCCGATTGTGTTTTCAATTAACTTATTGAGACCCTTACTTTTCGTTTCTGTTGTAGAAATGGCAAATAG
>JADGDJ010000282.1 GCA_016744925.1 Spirochaetaceae bacterium | reverse complement strand
TATGAGATTTTACAGACAAGATATATTTAAATATGGTCAGATCTCACGAATATCGTAGAATTTTAATACTGTTATTTAATTTCTCTCTTTTTTAAAGCGCAGAAGTACCACTTTCTTGTTACTTTAGTAGTGACTAATAAAAAAAATACTAATTTCGTTCTTTCTTATGGAACAAGGTTAAACCAATGTATGAAAGCAAAAATCATTTCTCTATATAATGTTACGTTTGATCTTCGATTCTTCTGGTTCATCTATTTCATCTGATTGACCTTTCCAGAGCTATACATTAATAGAATCAGGTGATAAGTTCTCATCTCAACTAAGACAGGAGAAATATATGACATTTGAGCAGTTAGAATTAAATCCCAAGCTCCTTAAAGGAATAGCAGAAAAGGGTTACAAAACAGTAACCCCGATCCAGGCAAAAGCCATACCGGTTGTTCTTGAAGGTAAAGACCTTCTGGGCGGAGCTCAAACAGGTACTGGAAAAACAGCGGCTTTTGCTTTGCCAATCATGGATCTCCTTAGTCGACGAGAAGTTGAAACATTAAAACCAAGAGCTCTTGTCCTTGTACCCACAAGAGAACTCTGTGAACAAGTGGGTGAGAGCTTTAGAGTATATGGAAAGTTCCTCGATCTTCGCATTACAACATTATTCGGCGGAGCGAAAATCAATCCGCAGGTGACCAGCCTGAAAAACGGATCGGATATTCTGGTAGCTACACCGGGCCGCTTGATGGATCACATTAAACAAAAAAATGTCGACCTGTCAGATATTAAATATCTCATTTTGGATGAAGCCGACAGAATGCTCGATATGGGATTCATCAATGATATCCGGACCATAATTGAAAACCTTCCCTACAACCATCAAAACCTCTTATTTTCAGCTACATATGGTAGCGATATTGAAGAGTTGGCAAAAGTAATACTGAAAGACCCGGTCATGATAGAAGTGGCAAAGAGAAATGCCGCAGCAGAAGAAGTAGAACAGATTATACACTTTGTAGACAAAGGTGACCGATTTGATCTTTTAGAGCATTTGATTAAAGACGGGATGTGGTACCAGGTACTGATCTTTGTAAAAACAAAACATGGAGCCGACCGCTTAAATTCTCAATTACTGAAAGCAGGGATTCCCTCTTCAGCAATTCATGGAGATAAAAGTCAGGGGTCGAGAACAAGATCTTTAAAAAAATTTAAAACAGGTGATCTACAAGCTTTAGTCGCTACAGACCTCGCCGCCAGGGGTATTGATCTTCACGACTTGAGCCATGTTGTGAATTTTGAGCTTCCGCAGATTCCCGAAGACTATATACATAGAATAGGTAGAACAGGACGAGCCGGTAAAAAAGGGATCGCAATATCCCTTGTGTCCTTTACAGAAAAGACACAACTGAAGAAAATTGAAAAAATATTAAAATATACCATACCACAATCAGTCGTTGAAGGATTTGAACCCAAACACGACATCATAAAAGAACTGAATAAAGAGAAAGAAAACTTGAAAGACAATATAAAAGACAATAAGAGAAGCCGGGGTCTGAAACAGAAAACCAGCAGAACTCCGAGAACAGCACCCAAGGGTGAAGACAGAAGTTCAAACGAAACCAAATATACCAAAAACAGCTCAGGAAAACCTCGATTTAAATCGACCCGTTCTAGCGATCAGCACGGTGGCCAGACCCTTTCTGAAAAACCCCGTTTTAAATCATCGCGATCGGAAGAGAATAGACACAGTAAAAGTCGTTCAGGGAAACCGGGGTTTAAGTCATCGCGATCTGATGAAAACAGAAGCGGCAGCTCCCGTCCGGGTAAACCGGGGTTTAAGTCATCACGATCTGATGAAAACAGAAGCGGCAGCTCCCGTCCGGGTAAACCGGGGTTTAAGTCATCACGATCTGATGAAAACAGAAGCGGCAGCTCCCGTCCGGGTAAACCGGGGTTTAAGTCATCTGGATCAAAAAACACAGGAAAAAGAAACCCACAATCTGGAAAAGTTACACATCCGCCTAAATCTCGTAAAAACAATAAAAACTTTTTCCACAAGTAGTTATAGCGTTCATGCCCTGGAAAAAATTTATTTCAGGGCAGCAAACATATAAATCCAGCAATTTTTGATATTTCTACTTAATGACCTATACATTCATTGAAACTAATGGTAGTTTCTCATTTCTATTATAGTTAAATCCGGTTTTCACCACTATTTTAAAAACAAAAAAAATTCGCCTGAACTGGAGCAATGTAAATTGCAGGCTGGTTTGGAGAATTAATGAAATTTGAAGAATTGGGTTTAAAACCCGAAATTCTAAAGTCTGTGACCTACAAAGGTTACAGCACAGCAACGCCCATTCAGGCACAATCAATTCCCGCAATTTTAGAGGGCAAAGACCTTATGGGCGGAGCCCAGACCGGTACAGGGAAAACAGCGGCATTTGCACTCCCGATATTAAACAATCTGAGCAATACACCGGCATTATCAAAATATCCTAGAGCTCTTGTTCTTACACCGACTAGAGAACTGGCAGATCAGGTAGGTGAAAGTTTTTCAGAATATGGGAAATTTGTTCAACTCAAATCCGTAAAAGTGTACGGTGGAGTTAACATAAAAAAACAGATAAAAGAACTTCGAAACAGTTCCGATATTGTCATTGCAACACCGGGTCGACTCCTCGATTTGCTTAATCAGAACCACATAGAACTCTCTCAAATTGAGATTCTTGTGCTCGACGAAGCAGATCGAATGCTCGATATGGGTTTTATCAGAGATATTAAAAAGATCATCTCATACCTTCCTCAAAAACGTCAGAACCTTCTTTTTTCTGCGACTTACAGCAACGACATCAAAAAGCTGGCTTCAGGAATATTGAATAACCCCATATCCATAGAAGTAGCGAGAAGAAATACTACTGCAGAAAAAGTGGAACAAAAACTTCATTTAATAGCACAAAATCAGAAACGTCACC
This sequence comes from Spirochaetaceae bacterium, assembly GCA_016744925.1. Taxonomy (GTDB): domain Bacteria; phylum Spirochaetota; class Spirochaetia; order DSM-2461; family DSM-2461; genus Spirochaeta_F. The sequence goes on along the minus strand of JADGDJ010000282.1, from coordinate 2,430 downwards.
TATTGGCCCATCTGGTCAAAGAAGAATCCTGGTTTCAGGTCCTTGTCTTTGTCAAAACAAAACATGGAGCGAACAGGCTTTCCATGCAATTATTAAAAGCGGGAATTTCATCATCTTCTATACATGGTGATAAAAGTCAGGGAGCTAGGACTAAGGCTCTTAATGATTTTAAAGCCGGGAAACTGCAAGCTTTGGTTGCAACAGACGTTGCTGCGAGAGGACTCGATATGGAAAATCTCAGTCATGTTGTCAATTTTGATTTACCGCAGACACCGGAAGATTACGTCCATAGAATCGGTCGAACGGGCCGGGCGGGAAAATCGGGAACGGCTATTTCTTTTGTATCTCCAGAAGAGAAAAAACAGCTTATGCAAATCGAAAGACTTCTAAAAAAATCTATCGATGTGGAAAAAGTTAACGGATTTAAACCCGTAGCTATGCAGGCTCCTGAAAGAAGTTCTAACCCCAAAGCTCATCACAAGCCGAGGAGATTTAATTCCAATAAAAAGTCCGATCCATTTACATACCAGAAACCGAACTCAAGAGGTCGTAGAAGACCAAGCGCTTAGTTTCTTTGCTCTTAATTGCCTGCTCTATAGAGCGGGCAAGCTAAAAAGAGAGCTGGTGAATTTTAAATCAATCCCTGTTTAAGAATTTCTGAAGGTTGATTGCCGGTGCGGCATACAACTGGAGCATAGCCTTCTGGATGGACTCTTCCTGATTTACAAGTTTTTCCTTAAGCCACTGCACAGGTATCCCTTTTTTGGAACCGATACTCTTAAGCAATTCTGCAGCGTATTTATTAGATTGCCAGATTCGTGTCCCGGTGATGATACCCCGATCGATCCCTTTAACCAATTCTCCCCTTTTGGAACCGATAATTCTCGGAGAGACATGTATATGAATTCTTCGTTTCTGTTCGCCGATCTCCTCAAAAACCTGGCTGCTGTCACGACCTTTATCACTTTTATCGATTAACCCGAGGTGATCTTTGGCGATGACTGTATCGAGGGGAATCTCCTCATAACTCATACTGATAGGAATAAGAGGTGTTGCACTACTGAACTCTTCCCAGCTCTTTTCTTTATGAGAGAGTTTCAGCATAGCGAGAACTGCTGAATCAGTAACATCATTACCGTCTTTCGCTCTTCCATTCCTCTGAGCTATCCAGACATTTTTACCCCGTTCTACAAGAGATTTTATATAGAATGATAACTTATTCGCTTCATGAAGTTTTTCATCCATATCATCGATGGTCCTTTTAACGATGAAACCCTTGTTCAGTCTGATGAGATGTCCAAGCCAGGATGTGTTCTGAAGATTATCGCCGGCAGCGTTATAAGCTGTCTCTCCAGTTTCCTTGTGGAGCATGTAGTTGAAAAGTATAGGATCCAGAGATGTACTTCGGTGGTTGGAGATGAAAATAGAGCCTTGTTTTTTATAATTCTGCAGTTCTTCAGTTCCGCTGAAAGATATCTCATTCATTGTTTTCTTTACAAGAAGTTCTACAAGATGAACCATGGCTCCCCGGAATTGCTCTGGAGTTTTCAAACCCAGAAACTGCTCTTTTATTTTCTGTTGACTCTTACCGACATGATTCAGAAGAACATTAAAATGAGGGTCTTTGAGTATTTTATTCCAATAAGTAGCAAATAACCTTTCGGGATATGCCCGAATGTCAGAAAAGTCCATAGATCCTCCCCAATATAAACCACTTCACTATATGCCCATAGATAGTATTTAGCAAGGCTTTCCGGAGGGCCCTATGGATTCGAGCGAACTCCGGAATAAAGGATTCATATATTCGTCTTCACAATCTTATTCAACAATTCTTCCGTATCACCGCCATTCCATTTGGCCAAAACTTCACCGTCAGGAGAGATCTGAACAAATGTATGCTGATAAGTTACATTATATTTTTTCTGAAGCTCTTTAGATGTATCGTAATCCACAATTACCAGATTAATATTCTCCAGCTGACTTGAATCTTTTTCAAAATTTTTTCTCGCAGTTTTGCAGCTGGGACACCAGCCAGCATGAAAAAACAGAACGGTTGGTTTAGACTTAGCCAGCATCATAGTCTCTTCCATATCTTCATAGTTGATGAGTGGGCTCGTCATCTCTTTTTCCATTGTATCCATTGAATCGCCAGATTGGCCACTGGCTGTCAGTGGTAGTGAAAATAGTAATATTGACATTAGTAAAAACGTAAACACTTTCATATGTTTACCTCCTATTATGAAGGTAAAAAGAAATGATCACAAAACTATCACAGAACCATTAATTGTTTATCAATATTTTTTTTGAATTGGGGAGATGGATTGTAGAAAGTATCCCGGATCGAATTTCTTATAGATACAATTCGGGATGTTTAGTTTATGAAAGGACTTCCAGAACTTCTTTGTAGGCTCGGGTCTCTTTATAAATTTC
>JADGDJ010000031.1:18431-28261 GCA_016744925.1 Spirochaetaceae bacterium | reverse complement strand
GAGACAGGCACAGGATATCAAGCTGTCTGCTGTTTCTTTTCAGTATAGATGAAAATGCTACCAGGACCTCATCTCCGAAGTCGTGGCCGTATGTATCATTTATTTTTTTAAAGTGATCCAGATCAATCAGGACCATTGTACAGGTTAGACCTATCCTGCTGGATCTCTCTATCTCTTTATTCAACTCATGGAGAAAACTTCTCCTGTTTAACAACCCCGTGAGAGGATCTTCATTGGCCATTTTCTTAAGGAAAGTTTCCTTCTTTAATCTCTCGCTGTTATCTTCCACATAGATTACATAATGTTTTGAGTTTTCGTAATCGATAGCCCGGATCTGAATTTCAGCCTGAAAATGAGAACCCATATCATTAAAAAAAACAGTACTGACATTTTTACCAGTTTTCAGATCGCAATCTATATTTCTAAATATGGTTTTTCCTTTTATATCTTCGGGACCATCAAAAAACCAGGACTGGGCTTTAATATTCAGATCGATAATGCTGCCCTTGGAATTGGTCAGAAAAATGCCTTGTGAAGAAAGGTTGGATATTTTTTCATGAATCTGCTCTCTCTCTTTAAAGAGATCTTCCGTTTGACTGACTGAGCGGAGACTTATCAGAATATTGCTGATCGTGAAGAGCAAAAATAGAAAAAAGATTATCATCAGACTGATTGCCAGCTGTCTGCCGTCTCGATCATTAATAAAAATAAAAAAACCTACTATAGCAAGAAATAGAGTTACATAGGCTGTTGTCAGCTTTAAGAGTGTTTCTTTTCTAATCTTTTCCGAACTTTTCATCTCATTCAATTTTCGGTTTTTAATTTTTCTATATTAGTAAAAAAAGATAATTACTTTAATATTTTTAAAGAATGGATCAGAATACCTCTATGGCTGCAATTGAAATTAAAGAAAAAACTATAGAAAAACGGGGAACCGTTTTTCTCAACAATATAACACTCTCCATAAAAGAGACTGAAAACTGGGTCTTTCTGGGGGCAAACGGTTCTGGAAAAACCCTTCTGGGTAAACTCATCGCCGATGAATCGGGAGAAGAATCGGGATATGTCTCTTTCGAAAAAGAAAAAGAAATTCTCGATTATGAAAGAGAACAGGACGATACGGATATTCTCAACTACCCCGATCCCGGACGCTCGGCATCAGAATTTATTCTTCAGGCTGTAAACAACGAACCTCTTTTGTCGATATTAGCAGAGAAATTTCACTTTGCAGAGCTTCTCTCCAGAGGATTAAAATATCTCTCATCAGGAGAAATGCGCAAGGTCATCATAGCCGAAGAGCTCATGAGCAATCCCCGCCTTCTCATTCTCGATGAACCCTATGACGGTCTCGATGTTCAATCTCGAAAAGATCTCACGTCACTACTAACTGATTTGAATAGCGAGGGAATACAAATAGTTCTCCTGCTCAACCGCTTTAGTGAAATACCCCTTTTTGCAAGCCATATTGGTTATATGCAGAATAAAAAACTGATCCTGAAAGGCAAATCACAAGAGATACTTCAATCAGATGAACTGGAACGGCTTCACTATTTTCACGAAGAACTCCCTGAATCTCTGCCCGAAGCACTAGTCGGAAAAGATGATCGCTACAAAGGTGAGATTCTCGTAAATATGAATCATATAAGAGTGGCCTACGGAGACAAAGTGGTACTGGACGGACTGAACTGGCAGCTAAAGCGGGGTGAACACTGGAAAATACTGGGACCCAACGGAGTGGGGAAAAGTACCATGCTCAGCCTGATCTCCGGAGATAATCCCCAGGCCTATGCCAACGATCTAACCCTTTTCGGCATGAAGCGAGGGTCCGGAGAGACTGTATGGGATATAAAGAAACACATTGGTCTTCTATCATCATCATTTCAGACATCCTATAGAGTGAAAACATCAGTTCTTATGACTGTGATCTCGGGATTTTATGATTCTGTGGGGGTATACAGCAATTACAGTGATCTCGAAGAGAAAAAGGCAATGGAATGGCTGAAACTGGTCAGATTAGATCAAAAAGCGAGAAATCCTCTCCATAGCCTCTCTTTCGGAGAGCAGAGAATGGTGTTGATTATCCGCGCCATGGTTAAACACCCCCCTCTTCTCATTCTCGATGAGCCTTGTCAGGGGCTCGATGAAATAAATCGTTATACCGTACTGAAACTGATAGACATTATAGCTTTACAAAGTGATACGACCCTTCTTTTCGTCAGCCACCACAGCGAAGACATGGTGGAATCGATCAGCAGAGAGCTACATTTGAAATTTAACCACCAAAATATTGAAATCATGACAAAAGAGATCTAAGATAGTTAAAATATGGACGAAAAAATAGGTGAACAATTAATAAAACTAGAACTGTTATCCTTTGAGCAGGCGGAAACTATTCTCCAGTATCAGAAAAAACACAAGAGTATGAAATTCGGAGAAATTGCCGTAGCACTGGGATTTCTCGATGAAAGTCAGGTTAATATCGATTGAATCCATTACCATTTGAAATAACACTGTTTGTGCCGGGGAGGGACTGTGAGAATTCTGATAATTGGAGCCGGAGTAACCGGTAGTATATATGCCTCTTTTTTGGCCAGCAATAAAAACAAGCTCGAAAAGCGTCTAAAAGAATCAGTTGAAATTAAGATCCTGGCGAAAGGTGAAACCTCAAAAACAATTACAGAAAACGGATTAAAAATTAAACATCATCTTCAGAGTATTATCACCATCGATCAGATTTCCGTTATCAAATCTCTCGGAAGCAAGGATATATACGATTATATTCTGATCTTTCTCAGAAAAACACAGATAGAGTCTCTGCTTCCGGATCTGGCTGCGAACAATTCCAAAAACTTTGTTTTTGTTGGAAACAACGGAACGGGAATCGAACATCTGAAAAAGTCTGTTTCTCCGGGTAAAATCATCCTGGGATTCCCCTTGGTCGGAGGAGTAAAAGAGGGAGAGACAATACGCTCTGTACACAAAAACAAACCGCCTATTGTTCTAGGGGCTGCGAATTCGACACAGAATAAATCGGTGAGAAAACTTAAAAAAATATTGAGAGTCTCCGGGATAGCGCCAAAAAGCAGCAGCAATATGGACAGCTGGCTAAAATACCACATAGCACTGGTTTCCCCCCTGGCCAATGCCATCTATGCAAACGGTGGCGACAGTTCCTCACTTGCCCAGAATAAAGAACTACTAAAAGTAACCACAAGCGCTATACGTGAGGGATACAATGCCTTAAGAGAATTGAAATATCCTGTAAAGCCGTCTATTCTAATGATACAGATGATTCTTCCCGATTATATAATAAGAGGAAAGCTGAAAATGCTTCTCTCTTCGGAACTGGGAAAGTTACTGGTAGAAGATCATTGTAAAGCAGCACCGGAAGAGATGAAGAAAATTGCCAGGGAATTCCAACAGGTGATCAGTAGATCCTCAAATGGGAAAGAGAATCTTCATAAGTTATATGAACAAATGATTTGACAACTTAAAAAAAGCAGAAGATCATATTTAGGAGAACTGTACTTTTGAACAGTTTATACAGAGAAGATAATCAAACCTCACTTGGCGGATTTATAGAAATGAAATCATTTGTAACAATTTCAACAGATATAAAAAATCCACAAAAATTAAAAACAGTCTCTGACAATATTGAAGACCTTACCGGTTATGAACCCCGATTTTTCCTAAAAAATAAAATAGATTTTTTTTCTCTGATCTGTGCCGACGATCTCATTCAATTCGAAAGGCAACTGAAAGAAGCGCTGAAAAGTGGGACTGATGGAATCAGGCTTGATGATTTCCGCATAATAGATATCAATAATGAACTGAAATACCTGCGAATCTATATTTATAGGGATGATAATTTTCTGATAATGAATCTCACCGATGTCACCGAGTATTGTCACCGCATAAAAACCAATGATGATATCATCAATAGATATAAAAACCTTATGATCACTCTCGATGAAGCTATCTGGGACTGGAATGTCAAAACGGGCAATGTCTATTACTCCAGGCGCTGGAGCGAAATGCTGGGATACAAAGAAGATGAGATTAAGGGAACCCTCGACGAATGGAAAGACTCTGTCCATCCTGAAGATTTGAATATGGCAATGGATTCTATTGAAAAACATTTTAGAAATGAAACAGATATTTATAGCTGCCTCTACAGAATGAAAAAAAAGGACGGCAGTTTTCTCTGGATCAGCGATCGGGGAATCAAACAACTTGATGATCACGGTGAAACTGTGAGAATGATAGGATCCCACAAGGATATTACGGCGGAAAAAGAGACTCGGGAAAATCTTGAAAAGATGATCATTACAGATGAACTCACGGGATTATACAACAGAAGACATTACGATTCTCAATTGGGAGATGAAATGCTGCGTGCAGAGAGATACAGGAGCGACCTTTCCATACTGATGCTCGATATAGATCTCTTTAAGCAGATAAATGACACTTATGGACATCTTGCAGGAGATCTGGCGCTACAAGAAATGGCAAGAGTCATAAATGGGAAGATCCGCAATACAGATTCAGCCTATCGTACTGGTGGGGAAGAATTTATTGTCATTGCTCCTCTAACAAATAATGATAATGCCATGAAAGCCGCAGAGAGACTTCGCGCAGCCGTTTCACAACTGGAAATAGTAACTGATTACGGTACTTTTTCCTTTACAATCAGTTTGGGGGTGACCACCTTCAAAAAAGGAGACGATTACAGCGCTATCAATGAAAGAGCCGATATTGCTCTCTATAAATCAAAAGAGACGGGAAGAAATTGCTCGTCCAACTGCCCATAATCCTCGAAGAACAAGCTTTTCACTGCCTGGTCACTCAATTTAACCGCTATTGTACATAAGCTCTGTAAAAGGTAAAATGATCTCTTATGGTTGGAAATAGCATGAAACCCCTGATCGTTCAGGGAGACAGTACGATACTTCTCGATGTACACAACGAGGCTTTTGAAATTGCAAGAGCCGATATTAATCCTTTTTGTGAATTGGAAAAATCACCCGAACACATTCACACCTACAGGATTTCGCCTCTATCACTCTGGAACGGGGCCTCAGCAGGCATTGTGGGAGAAGAGATTATTACCACTCTGGAAAAACATTCACGCTACCCCATCCCTGAAAATGTTACATATAGAATTATGGATCTCATTTCCCGTTTCGGAAAACTGAAACTTGAGGAAACTGATGACAGTGAAGTACTCTTTCTTAAAATAGAAGATAAAATGATACACGCTGAGTTAGCCAATAACAAAAGGCTGGATAAGTTACTGAGACCCCAAGGCAATGGATTCCTGCTTCAGCTGTACAACCGGGGAACCATTAAACTGGAATTGATAAAACTCGGTTACCCTGTAGAAGATCTGGCTCCCCTCAAAGAGGGAGATCCCATGGATGTAGCTCTACGGGATGTCACTGGTGACGGAAGCCGGTTCACCGTGAGAGATTATCAGGTGGAAGCCGCGGAAACTTTTGTGGGTAACAACCGCCCGGGTACGGGATTTGGAACCATTGTTCTCCCCTGTGGATCAGGAAAAACCATAGTGGGGATTAAAATTATCGATCTACTCAAAACCAATACTCTTATACTCACGACAAATGTCGCCGCGGTGCATCAGTGGATCGACGAACTGTCTGATAAAACAAATCTGTCGAGCGATGAGATCGGTGAATATACGGGAGATCGTAAAGAGATAAAACCTATCACAATAGGGACCTATCAGATTCTCGTATGGAGAAAAGATAAACAGAGCGAATATAAACACTTTCAGCTTTTCAAAGAGCGAAACTGGGGTCTTATTATATACGATGAAGTCCATCTTCTCCCTGCACCTGTATTCCGTGTAACAGCTGAACTTCAGACAGTTCGCCGCGTCGGACTTACTGCCACATTGGTGAGGGAAGACGGTGCCGAAGAGAATGTTTTCTCTCTGGTTGGCCCCAAGAGATTTGAAATCCCCTGGAAACAGCTCGAAGCGAAGGGATGGATTGCCGAAGCCAGCTGTCATGAAATACGGATAGATCTATCGGATAAACATAAAATTGAGTATGCCGTTGCCGACAGCCGGAAGAAATTTCGCATTGCTTCGGAAAATCCCATAAAAATGGAGATTGCCGCAGAATTGATAGCCAATCACGGAGAGGACTCCATCCTGGTAATCGGTCAGTATATAAAACAACTTCAGGATATGTCCAAGGCGCTGAAGGCTCCCATTATCACGGGTAAAACACCCAATCAGGAGAGGGAAAGAATCTTTGAAGATTTCCGTCAAAAAAAAATCAAAGTGCTGGTTGTTTCTAAAGTAGCTAATTTTGCCATCAATCTGCCCGACGCTTCTGTGGCCATTCAGATTTCAGGTACTTTTGGCTCTCGGCAGGAAGAAGCACAGCGACTGGGAAGAATATTGAGACCTAAAGAAAAAAACTCCTATTTCTATTCGATCATTTCACGGTATACTAATGAAGAAGAGTATGCTGCGAACCGACAACAGTTTTTAACAGAACAAGGATACAAATATCATATAGAAATGTGGGACAGAAAAGAGTTCATCAATGAATAAAACCGAAGAATGGCGAAAAATAATTCTCTCAATAAACGACAACTCATTTTTTGACCTTATGAGAAATTATCTGGGAAAAATTGAAACTCCCTTTAACAAACAGGATCTCATCTATAGGTTGATAAACTTTTTCAACAGCGAACAGACAAAAGAAAAGATCCTCAGCATGATCGATGATGATGATGCGGCCCTTCTCTCTGCGGTTTCCATACTAGAGGATCCCACAGACAATCAGCTGCAAAATGTATTTCAACAATGGAGTTATCTGGATCTGCACAATCGTATTCAGAACCTGGAAGAGAGATTTCTCCTGTATAAAAAAAACAGAGTGTATCAAATAACACCTGTATTTGAAGAAGTCTTTCTTGAGAAGGTAATTTCGCCCTCATTGCTAATCAAAACCGGAGAGAGTATCTCTGCTTTTGATCCTCCGCCGTGGTTAAATGATCCGCTCATGATGTCCCTGCTCTCTTTTATCCAGAACAATAAAAATCTGATTAAAATTGACGGCAGTATCAAAAAGAGAGGAATCACTGAGCTGGAACGGGTTTTTCCCACATTATTCGGGGGAGAAGAGGGTTTAAAAAGATTTGAGATCTGCACTGCCGTGCTCTCCAACCTCAAGCTTATAGAAAGTCATGAAGGTCTTATTTTCATCAATAGAAAACAATGGGAAAGTCTTGCCGCAAAGAGTGAGGTTGAAAGATACTGCATGTATAACGGTGCGGCACTGGCTCTGAACAGTAATTCTGCAGCGGAGATGACCGATTTTTTTATATCTTTATACAATCATTTTCCTTCGGGAAAAACCATAGAAAAAGATTCTCTCAACAGGTATTACACGATCTACTGCGATAGAAATAAAGAGGGTAAAGCACAATTTCAGTTTAATCACATAAGCGATATCCTTGTAAACCTCAATATTTTTATAGAACAGGATGATTCTGTTAGAATCAATGAAGTTCTTGATTTTTCCGGTTCCGTTCAGCACAGCGAAGCACCTCTGGTAATACAACCGAATTTTGAAATAACGGTAAAACCTTTTATAACTCTGCCCGATAGTCTATTGCTGGCTCATGCTCTTGAAATTCAGCAATACGATCTTTTTTCCCGATTTATTCTCAATAGAGAGAGTTTTTTACGGGCTTTTGACAAAGGGATAAAATCGGACGAGATCCTTGAAAAACTGATGTCTCTCAGCGGAGAAGAGGTTCCACAAAACGTGGTTATTTCTCTGAAAGACTGGGAGGATGATCATAGAAAAGTGACTCTTTACAGTGGTGTTGTCCTGAAAGTCTCTCAGGACAAACAGATGCTTATTGAACAAACGGACTTTTTGAAACCTTATATAAGGGAGATCCTTGCTCCCGGTGTTTACCTATTGAGTAGTGAACAGGAAAAGCTCTGGATGGAAGCATTGGCCGAGTTATCCATATCACCTCTGCCCGTTAGCGACGACACGAGTAAAATTGATAATTCCGAGTACTCGACATTTTCCGGTTTTACAGCCCAGAAAGAATGGATTGCAAAAAGAGAGAAATGGACCGAGAGAGAACAAACAGAGAACTCACTTATTGAGGAGCACATCGAAAAGCTGATGAAAAAACTCAGCAGCAGCGGGATTCAGGGCGATGAGAAAAAAGAGATTACGGCAAGAATTAAGAGAAGATTGATTATTCTTGAATCTCAAATCAACCGGGGAATTATCCGACCGGAAATAACCGAAGCAAAAGGCATGAATTTCCAGGGCAAAGTCCGACTGATAGAATCGGCTCTGCTCAATAAATCGGACCGGCTCGAATTGAACCATTACACTACCGATGGAATCCAGTCTATTCTTGTGCAGCCACAGGAGCTTCTGAAAGAAGATAAAGAGAGAACACTTATCGGAAAGATTCTGCCGGACGGAGAGAACATCAATATCAAAGTGAGTAAAATCTCAAGGGTAAAAAAAATCAGAAGTTCTCTGTTCTAGACGTTCTCAAAGCAAAGTGCTTAGAGTCACCCCACTGATCGAAAGCGACATCTCTTCCAATGGAATGGACTCTACCGAGAAGACAGCTTTTACACTCCTGTCGTCCTTCATCCATACAGGGTTTCCCCTCGTAGAGCTTGTAGCTCGAGCGAACTTCTGTTGGAGTGATGTTGGGCATGGTCACATTGGCTCCGTAAGAGAGCCCCCGTTCTCTTCCGTCGGGAACAACAGCCTGCAATGCTGTCGTTGCGGCAATATTAATATCTTTTAGAACAATTCTACAAACAGCAATCATATTCAGAGAAAGCTGAAGCAAAGGGTCTTTATCCATTTGTGATTTTTCAGCCATGGGGGTCTGATTGTGTACAAGATAAGGCCCCATTCCAATCATATCAATGTCCTGTTCTTTAAAAAATAGTACATCTCGAGCGAGCATTTCAATGGTCTGTCCCGGAATTCCGATCATGACACCCGTGCCGACCTGAAAACCGCTTTGACGGAGGAAAGAGAGACATTCTTTTCTCTCATTGAGTTCTTGAGATTCAGGGTGAAGCTCTCTGTATAACTCTTCGTTGGTTGTTTCGATTCGCAGTAGATATCGATGGGCTCCCGCTTTAAAAAAGCGACTGTAAACCTCTTTACTGTGTTCTCCCACACTAAGAGTTATACCCACACCTCGAGGAAGCTTCTCGGAGATTGTTTCCTTTTTAATCTCTCTGATAACTTCTTCAACAAAATTGACAAAATTCTCATCTGACCGCTCTCCAGATTGAAGTACAACTGATCCGTATCCCTGATCTGCACACCATTTGGCTGAGCTGATGATATCATCTTTACTGAGTGCGTAACGTCCCACCTCACCATTGCTTTTTCTGATTCCACAGTAATAACAATCAAGACTGCATATGTTGGAAAATTCAACGATCCCGCGGTAATAGACCGAATCTCCAATAGATTGGTTGAGCATTTCATTGGCTCTGTCCTGAAGCTGTTTTATATCCTCTTCATCTTTTAGAGAAAGAAGAGTTTCTATTTCACTGACTGAGTAATTTTCTTTATATAAAAGCTCTTTTAACATAAGCGGCATATCTCCCTGAACCTGATGAGGCTATTCTTCACCAAACCTGTGAAGAATGTCAAGTTCCATGAGACTAATTGATAAATTATTATCTATATTATATGAAATATTCATCTTATGTTTAGAAAGTATCTCATAGACAATATATAATCCCAGCCCAAAGCCTTTGTCTGAACGTGCATTAGTTCCTTTGG
>JADGDJ010000031.1:0-18421 GCA_016744925.1 Spirochaetaceae bacterium | reverse complement strand
ATTATTATCTATATTATATCAGCCGATTTTTCTCACACGACAATGAGCAAATAGCTCATCCATCTCCTTATTGAGGGTTTTTTCCTCCAAAAGAGAAATCATTCCATCATCGCAAAGAGTTCTGATACACTCATTGATACCGCTGATTCCGGCGTAAAGGCAGGCTAATTCCCCTGTGTCCTCCGGCTTATTCTCCATAACCCAGTCAATTTTAGTACAATAGTTATGGGCTGCTCTCATAATACTGTCTGTTACAGTCGTTTTGCTCATGGCAAGCTCCAGTCAGGTTTCCCTATATATTAAATTTATCGTCACCTGGAGGTATTTACAACAATAAAGAATACAATTATAAAAAAAGGGCTATCCCGCTGAGGATAACCCACAAAAAAGGAGTATATAATTACCCGAACATATACCTGTTGAGCATATTTTCGATTAATTCCTGTTTTCCGCTGATCTGCGGGATAGAAGAATCATCTGCTGCAAAATCTCTTAGATCCTCCAGAGTCATTTTTCCCTGTTCAAACTCTTTTCCCTTACCGGAATCAAAGCTCTCGTATCGCCGAGTAAGCATAGAATTGAGCTTACCGTCATCTTTAATCTTTGTAGCAATTTCCAGAGCCAGAGCAAAAGTGTCCATTCCCCCGATGTGCGCATGAAAGAGATCTTCCTGATCTGTAGAGTTTCTTCTGATCTTTGCATCAAAGTTCAGTCCACCGGAATTGAGTCCACCGTTATCGACAATGACCATCATAGCCTTAAGCGCATCGTATACATCTGTGGGGAACTGGTCTGTATCCCAACCGTTCTGAGCATCTCCGATATTGGCATCGACTGAACCGAGCAATCCCGCATCGGCCGCGACTCTCAGATCGTGATCGAAAGAATGACCCGCCAGTGTGGCGTGATTCGCTTCGATGTTGAGCTTGAAATCTTTCTCCAGTCCGTGCTCTCTCAGAAAACCGATAACGGTTGCCGAATCCACATCGTACTGATGCTTTGAAGGCTCCATAGGTTTTGGTTCGATGAGGAAAGAACCTTTGAATCCAATTTTCCTACCATAATCTCTGGCAAGAGTGAGGAACTGTGCCATGTGCTCGAGTTCTTTCTTCATATTGGTGTTGAGTAGTGTGGTGTAACCTTCTCGTCCACCCCAGAATACATAGTTTTCACCGCCGAGCATCACATTGGCATCGAGTGATGCTTTTACCTGAGAAGCGGCCCGCGCGAGGATTCTGAAGTCGGGGTTAGTCGATGCTCCGTTCATATATCTGGGATGAGAAAAGGCGTTGGCCGTATTCCATAATAACTTTACACCTGTCTCTTTCTGCCTCGCCAGAAGAAGTTCTGTAGTTTTTTTGTAACTGGCTTCATATTCGGAAACCGTATCGGCATCGGGGGAGGCATCAATATCGTGAAAACAGTAATAGGGAGTTCCAATTTTTGTGAAAAACTCAAAAGCGGCGTCGGCCTTTTCTTCAGTGTTTTTCCAGGGATGCACTATGGTCCCGTTGCCGAATGGGTCGCTTCCATCTGCACAAAAAGAATGCCAATAAGCAGTGGAAAATCGAAGGTGCTCCCTCATTGTCTTCCCACCGATTATTTTATTTTCATCGTAGAATTTGAAAGAAAGCGGGTTGTCCGAACCTTTTCCTTCAAACTTGATTTTCCCTATTCCGGGAAAAAATTCTCTGCTTCCCTTGTAAAATTCTGACATATTTTATATCTCCTATTTATGATTGTCTACTCGGTCATTCTCTATGAAAATAACCCTGTTAATGCGTCAATATATTGTTTGTATATTCCGTATACCTCTTTGTATATTTCTGCATGGGGACCCGGTTCATATTTCAGAACCTCCGTTCCACTGCAGTGCGTATCAGTAAGGACTTTCAGCTCTTGTTCTCCTCCGTGAATATGGTTAAAAGACCACAGAGCCTGAACGGCTCCACCCATGGCTGCGGCTTCCGCATTATCTGTGACGACAACAGGAGTCTGAAGAATATCCGCAGCGATCTGACGCCATTTCAGACTCTTCGATCCACCACCGGTAAGGATTATTTCCGCAGGTTTAAACCCCAGTTTGATAAAACTGTCCAACCCGACTTTCATTCCGAAGATGGCCGATTCCATGGAACAGCGGATGATATTGGCTTCGGTGACATTTTCCATATCCATTCCCGTGAGGGTTCCCTTCCCATTGGGGAAATTGGGAGTTCGCTCTCCGTTAAAATAGGGGAGCATTATCAAACCTCCACTGCCCGCTTCAGCTGATCCTGCCAGTTCATCGATCTGCTCGATTCCTATTTTTAAGAGTTTTCTCATCACTTCTGTGGAAACGGTGCAGTTCATGGTGCATAAAAGGGGAAGCCATCCTCCTGTAGAGGAACAGAATGCGGCGATATTTCCTTCGGGATCGATAACCGGTTTATCAGAGTACCCGTAAAGTGTCCCCGAAGTCCCGAGACTCATGGTCATAACACCGTCGGCTACTGCTCCTGTACCGATGGCGGCAATCATATTGTCACCTCCTCCCGATGACACCAATATACCCTGAGGGATTCCGAAAAGTTCTGATGCCTCAGCCGTTACGTAACCTGCAGGCTCATGAGCATCAATAAGTTTCGGAAGTGCCGCTTTCAAATCGCGGACTGGATCGAGGGCTGTTAGAACTTCTTCGCTCCATATCCGTTTATGAACATCGAGTAAAGCTGTACCGGAAGCATCTCCATACTCCATGACTTTTTCACCGGTTAGACGGAAATTCAGATAATCATGTGGTAGTAAAACCGTTTCCATTCTATCGTAGAGATCTTTGTGATTCTCTTTGAGCCAGAGGATTTTTGATGCTGTATACCCGGCATAAACAGGATTCCCGGCATGGCTGATAATCCGATCAAAACCACCGGCTTTTTTATTTATTGTATCGCACTGATCCTGAGTCGATGTATCGCACCACAGTTTGACCGGCCTGAGAACTATTCCCTCTTTATCGAGGGGCACAAATCCATGCTGCTGCCCCGAAACACCAAGAGCAATAGCACTGTCCCGAACATCTTTATCTATCTGACCAAACGCTTCAATAGCAGCATCAATCCACCAGGAAGCTTCCTGTTCTCTCGTCCCGTCCTCCTTACTGATCATATTGTGAGGCGAGGAGGCTGAGGCTATTATCCTTTTATTTTCAAAATCATAGAAAAGAACTTTTGTACTCTGAGTACCTAAATCTATACCGATGATTGTTTTCAACATGAACTCCTGTATGGTTAACTTGGATTTCAGTATTTGGGGAAAAACTATCTTAAAGAATGGACACAAATGACAAAACATACATATTATTGACATTAATGGATATAAAGGATGTAGTTTTCGTCTATCAGATGATAGAGAATAAAGAAGTGGAATGGCACAGTCGGGTACACAACCACAGTCAGAGGGAATATGAGATACACTATTTTCTTCAGGGAGAAGGGAATTTTAAAACAGGAAATACAATCTACAATATTTCCAGAGGATCCCTATTTCTCACAGGCCCTTTTGAAGAGCACTCCATCACAAGTACTAATCTCACAAGGCCTTTAACCTATTATGCAGTACTCTTGAAGACAGCCCAGAGAGATTTTGAGATCGAACAGCTCCTTAAGCAGGAACTGCAGAATAGCAATTATTATAATATTGGAACGAATTACCGATTCTTTTTTGAGGAAATCAGAGAAAAAGGCTTATCGGAAAATGAGAATCTGAATAAATCGGCTTTTCATCAGCTGCTATCATTTTTATACCAACTTTCGGAAGATCCTCAGATGAGTACGGGCAGTGACCGTGAAAACATACATATAGAAAAGGCACTTATGATTATGCAGAACAATATATTTTCCGAGGTATGTCTCAATGAAATAACAGAAAAGCTAAAACTGACCAATTCCTATTTCATCAGACTGTTTAAAAAGAAAATGAAAACAACTCCCATGAAATATTATACAAAACTGAAGGTGGAGGCTGCAGCCTCAATGCTCATATCAAGCACAATGCTCGTTTATGAAATTGGGGAGAAATTGAATTTCTATTCAGAGTTTCATTTCAGCCGTGTATTTAAAAACCACACGGGAGTTTCCCCCAGGCAGTATCGCAATGAATACCGCCAGGTGACGGGGAAAAAAGAATGGATAATGAAAAAAGATTAAATCTCTTTTAAAATATCGCAAATAACTTCCATATCAACAGAACTGATCATAAGATTTGTCACAAAACGGATCTCATTATGCGCCGTGGCAATGGCCATTATCCCTTTACTCTTCAATCGTTCATTGATCTCCGACGCTTTCCCTTCCTCTGTATAGGCAAAAACGATATTGGTCTCTACCAGGGACAAATCCACCTTGAACAAGGAGAGGGAATTGAGCGTTTCAGCCAGCATGAGACAGTTATCGTGGTCGATCTTCAATCTATCGATGTTATTTTCCAAAGCATAAATTCCTCCAGCAGCGAGAACTCCCGCCTGGCGCATTCCTCCTCCTATCATTTTTCGCACAACTTTAGATCGGTCTATAAAATCTCTTGTTCCACACAACATGGATCCCACGGGAGATCCCAGCCCTTTGGAGAGACAGAAAGTCACGCTGTCCACATAGGAAGAGATCCTTAAGGCACTCATTTTAGAGGCGGTTACAGCATTAAAAAGACGGGCACCATCCATATGTATTTTAAGATTGTAATCATCGGCAAAACTTCGGACCTCTTTCAGATCCTCTTCACGCCAGTAGGTTCCACCGGCAAAGTTATGTGTATTCTCAATTTCAATCAGGCTTGTATGGGCAATATCGTAATCATCTTTTTTCAACCGGGGCTCCATAACCCGTCGCTTCATAATCCCCTTTTCTCCCGGAACTGAAATAGGCATACATCCGGCAATGGCTGCGGCTCCTCCCACCTCATGATGTATGGTGTGAGCCTGTTCATGCATAAGAACTTCATTACCTCGACCACCGAGAATATACAGTGTGATGAGATTGGCCATAGTTCCCGAAGGGACGAATAGAGAAGCCTCTTTCCCTGTAATTTCAGAACTCATGTCTTGGAGGCGGTTAATGCTCTTATCTTCACTGTAGACATCATCTCCCACTTCGGCTTCAGAAATAGCTTTTCTCATAGCTTCCGTCGGTTTTGTAAATGTATCACTGCGCAATTCGTATTGTTTCATAAATTTCTCCCGTGATTATCAGCATTATCCCATATATCCTTTCGGTGGATAAAATATCAAATCCTATTCAAATTGTTTGGAAAATCCGGCTCTAGATCCCTCAAAGGTTCTTGTATTTTTCAGATTTCTCCCGCTCAAAGAGAATTGTTTCCACATTGGCCATCCTCTCTTCCACCTTTGTCATCCTTTCAATAATCTCTGCATATAATTTTTCTGTCTCTTTGGAACCACTTTTTACTCTTGCCCGATACATTTCACTGACAGCTCCGATTGCTACGATAAGAACAATACCGGTCCACAAACCCATATTCATCATTTATTCCTCCCCTGTATAACAGTATATATATTATACAAAAAAAGAGACAGGATTAATAAAAATCCTGTCCCTTTCCTATTAACGTTTGTTAAGAATTTAAATCAGTACCGAAGAACCGGGTTTTTTACAGCACCCGCCTCATCAAGTCGTTTCAAACCTGTTGATGCCGGCGCATTGTGCAGAAGTTCCGGAGCGTTTACAGCTTCTTCTGCAATCTTATTGAGTGCTTCGGCAAAAGCTTCTATAGTCTCACGGCTTTCAGTCTCGGTCGGTTCAATCATTATCGCTTCGGGAACAATGAGAGGAAAATAAATTGTTGGAGGATGAAATCCGTAATCGATTAGCCTCTTCGCTACATCAAGTGTATGTATTCCCTCGGCAATATCTCCACGACAGACAAATTCATGCATACAACTGCGATCATATGCTGCTGGAAAACTATCTTTAACCAGTGCTTTCAGATAATTGGCATTAAGCACGGCATTTTCCGTTACATCTTTAAGTCCAGCGGCTCCCAGCATGGATATATAGGTATATCCCCTGACCAGTATGCCGAAGTTCCCGTAAAAGAGCTTCATTCTACCGATGGTTTTCACAGGCTGTTTCAGATGAAAAACTTCTCCTTCTTTGACCGCAATCGGCCCTGGAAGATAATCTTTCAGGAGTTGTCCCGCACTGACCGGTCCCGCTCCGGGACCTCCACCACCATGAGGACCGGTGAAGGTTTTGTGCACATTGTAATGCATGACATCAAATCCCAGCTCCCCCGGTTTAACAATACCCATAATGGCATTGAAGTTAGCGCCATCCCCGTAAACCAGACCACCAGCCGCATGTACAGCATCGATGACCTCTTCAATATTTTCCTCAAAGAGTCCCAGAGTATTGGGATTTGTGATCATAATGCCCGCAAGAGTTTCATCACATTCATTTTTCAGCGCTGCGAGATCAATATTCCCGTGGTCATCAGAAGGGATCTCCACAGCTTTAAATCCGGCCATTGCTGCTGTTGCAGGGTTTGTTCCATGAGCGGAGTCGGGAATGAGAATTTTATTTCTTAATTCCAGATCCCCCTTTTCCTTATGATACTTGCGTATCATAAGAATCCCTGTAAGCTCACCCTGAGCCCCTGCTGCCGGCTGAAGGCTGGTCTCATCAAAACCTGAAACAGCACTGAGCTGATTCTGTAAATTGTATAAAAGCTCGATAGCCCCCTGGGAATGTTTATCACCCTGATAGGGGTGAGCATTTCTAAACCCGGGTAGAGAAGCAGTCACTTCGTTGACTTTAGGGTTGTACTTCATCGTACATGAACCAAGAGGATAAAAATGAGTATCAATACTGAAATTCTTCCGGGAAAGATTTGTATAGTGCCTCACCAGATCCATCTCTGCCACTTCCGGAAGTTTTGGCTCCTCTTTTCTTCTTAATTTCTGAGGAACGGCTGTTTCGGGAACATCCAGTTCCGGCAGATATACAGCGCTTCTTCCCTCTCCACTTATTTTCCAGAGGTTACTCATAAAATTAACTCCTTCAGTGCAGAGACTAGTCTGTCAATCTGTTTCCTGCTGTTCACTTCTGTCACGCAGATCAGCATTTCATTTGAATTCCCATCTTTAAAACGGCTTAAGGGAAGTCCGGCCATTATGTACTTCTCTTTCAAATTACCGAATATTTTTTCGGCGGGAATGGGTGTTTCTATAAGGAATTCCTTGAAAAAATCACCTTTGGTTTTTATGGAGAACCCCTCTAATTTTTCAATTTCAGCCGCAGCGTAGTGAGCTTTATGCCAACACAATTCTGCCACTTTTTTAAATCCGCTTTTCCCCACAGCAGCCAGATAAATGGCGGCAGAAAGAGCAGCCAGTCCCTGGTTGGAACAAATATTACTGGTGGCCTTCTCCCGCCGGATATGCTGTTCCCTGGCGGCAAAGGTGAGAACGCAGCCCTTTACTCCACACTGATCGATGGTTTCACCGATTATCCTTCCGGGCATTTTCCGGATATGTTTCGATGTTGTTGCAAAGATCCCCAGTAGAGGTCCGCCGTAATTAATCCCCACACCGAGGCACTGTCCTTCGGCCGTAACAATATCGGCACCGCATGCTCCGGGAGATTCAAGAATCCCCAATGCTATGGGATCTGTGTGAACAATCAGCAGAGCACCTTTTTCATGAGCTTTTTCAGCCTCGGCTTTCACATCAATGATCTCTCCGGTAAATGTAGGATTCTGTATAATATATCCTGCAGTGCCATCGTCCGGTTCACCAAAAGTTAACTGAATATCCAACCCTTGAAGGTAAGTCTCTATGACTTCAAGATATTCCGGATGCAGCCCCGGTGCGACTACAACTGTATTCCTTTTCCTGGTGGATCGGACACTCATGATGGCTGCTTCTGCCAAAGCCGTAGCCCCATCGTAGTGAGAAGCATTAACCACATCCATGCCAGTCAGTTCGGAAATCATGGTTTGATACTCGAATATGGCTTCAAGAGTTCCCTGACTGACTTCAGGCTGGTAGGGAGTATAGGCCGTTAGGAATTCCCCTCGTGAGGTAAGAGCACCCACAACGGAAGGGACGAAGTGATTGTAAATACCTCCGCCTAGAAACCAATCATAACATTCGGCACTGGCATTTTTCGCGGACATCCTCGAGAGTGCCTGAAGGATTTCCGGTTCTGAAAGAGCTTGAGGCATGACCACTTCTGGAAATCTTTTGCCAGCAGGGACATCCTTAAAGAGTTCTTCTACAGAGCTGATACCGATTTTGTTCAGCATAAGCTCCCTGTCTTTTTTCATATTCGATATAAAACTCATATCCAGTATCTCCGATTAGTCGAGTTCGCTGATCATTTTTTCATAATCTTCTGCAGAAAGAAGTTCATCCAGTTCTGAGGGATTCGATGCTTTTATTTTACAAATCCATCCTTCTCCAAAGGCATCACTGTTGACAAGGTCCGGATCATCTTCGAGAGCTTCATTCACTTCGACGACTGTTCCACTAACAGGTATATAAAGATCATTGGCTGATTTGACAGATTCTACAACACTGAAAGATTCTCCCTTTGCAAACTCTTCCTCTTCGGGAAGCTCTACAAATACGACCTCACCAATTTTGTCCTGTGCATAGTCGGAAATACCATATACGAGAAGATCGCCCTCGACTCTCACCCATTCATGTGTTTTACAGTATTTTGCGCTTTTATCAATTTTCATTTGTCTGTTCTCCTTTATTTATATTCCAACAACTACATATTTAATTTATCTATAAGACGGTTTGTATAGTGGCCTTTTTATAACCACTGCTTTTTTGGTTTTTTTTCTAATCTGAATAAGAATTTCCGTTCCTATTTTTGCGTATTCCGGTTTCACATAAGCATTACCGCAGTACTTATCAACCCAGGGAGCGTATAAACCTGTCGCGACATAACCGATGTCCTCCCCATCGGGGTTGAGGACCCGATACTCCTCTCTGGGAACACCTTTATCGGTCAGTTCAAAAGTAACAATTTTAGAGGGCAATTCCTCTTCTAACTGTTTGAGAATGGCATCTTTACCGATAAAATCTGTGTCGAGAGCGCAAGCCCATTTCAAACGGCCCTCAAGAGGTGTTTTTTCTTCATTCAACTCATGCCCGTAAAGGGGAAAACCCGGTTCAAAACGGAGGCTATCTCTCGCGGCAAGACCTATAGGCAAAACATCTACACCTACCGTTTTCCCCTGATCGATGATTCCCTGCCATACTTTTTCTGCCTGAGATGCCGGATAGAACAACTCCACGCCATCTTCACCCGTATAACCGGTTCGGCCGATGAGAAGATCAACTGAAAACAGAGTCTCTTCGGCTGAGGAAAACCTGGCGATCTTACCGGTTCTCCCGTCGGTAAGAGAGTCGAGTACTCCAATGGCTTTTGGTCCCTGAAAAGCAATCATATAAGTTTCTTCCGATTGATCCTCAATAGAGACATTTTTTCCTTCACCGTGCTTCTTCAGCCACGCATAATCTTTTTCCAGATTTGATGCGTTGACAACGACCATCCATCCTTTGGCTAATCTGTAAATAAACAGATCGTCTATAACTCCGCCAGAGGGGAGACACATGAGAGAATAGGTTGAATTACCCATATCCAGCTTAGTCAGATCGGCTGTGACCAGTCCGTTGAGAAACGCTGTCGCTTCATCACCAGAGACTATGATCTGCCCCATATGATCGATATCAAAGAGACCCGCATCAGTACGCACCGCTTTATGCTCAACAATTGGACCTGTTTTATACTGGATAGGCAATTCCCATCCGGCAAAAGGGACAATTGTCGCACCATTTTTCAAATGCCAGTCATAGAGATTTGTTCTTTTAAAACTCATTTTTTTTACTCCCCTATCTAAAATAGTATATGCCATGAATTCAGAAATGGAAAATACTCATTATCGTAAACCTGTGCTCGTTCTTAAACAAAAAAAAGGACAGGGCATAGAAACACCATAGTGCTTTTATGCCCTGTCCTTTTTATCTGAAAGATTCCCCAATCGGGTTGCTTCTTCGATGACCTGATCAAAGTGATCCGGTTCTCTCCAGGGTTGTGTAGGATTTACTGTAATGAACCTGAGAGTTTCGATCGAAATTCAAGCAAATTTGATCTTTCTCCTACGGTAGCTTGCGCTTCTCCAATAAATCTTCATCCACGAAATAATATATATTTTCATTTTAAAATTAAGTCATTCATATGCTGTTGTCAAGCATTTCCAGAATAATATGCTCAAAGTGATTTTCGCCTTTACGCAACATATTCGATTGGGTATAGTCCTTATACGAGGAGTTTCGATATGGCATTATCAAAAAAAGAGAAAATACTAGCCGGTATGGCGATATTTCTGGGCTTTAGTGGCCTGATGGTTGCTCTGATTGCTATCCCTTTCTTTATTTCGATGTAGAAATTTGACAAATATGTATTTTATTCCAACAATTATTAGATATTCTCTAAAATACAGGTCGATTAATGGAAACATATTTTGATACTCCCCTGCGCAATGCTGACGATGTGCTCAAGGTAAAAATTGACATAATCAACAAGAGTCCACTAATGGAAGTCTTTCTCAATTCCATCAGTGGCCTGCTGGCAGTAGTCGATGAACAACGACAGCTTATTTCTATTAACAAAAAGTACCTGGAATTACTGGATATAGAAAATCCGGAAGAGCTCCTTGGTCTCAGACAGGGAGAAATCATCAACTGCGTCCACGCTCATGAGGCTCCCTGCGGATGTGGAACGACTCAATTCTGCAGAACTTGTGGTGCGGCAGTCGCCATGGCGACGAGTCTGGCAGAAAACAAACCAGTTGAAAAATACTGTGCCATACAAACGAATAATCGGGGGAAAGCAGAAGATATCTACCTGCAGATAAAATGTGAACCCATTGTCATCGAAGACACAAGATTTATACTGCTGTTTCTCCACGATATAACTAAAGAGCAACAGAGACTGATGCTGGAGCGCTCATTTTTGCACGATATAAAAAATATGATTGCCGGATTGTCCATGGCCAATTATCAGTTGTCTCGAGGCAGATGTAATGAGGAGGTTATTAAATCTGTCGACACATCAACCCGATCACTGATAAAAGAAGTGGAACTACAGAGCTGTCTGATAAACAACAATATGGATTATTATAAAGAACTCATCCATCAGGTATGCCTTGAAAATCTGTTTACAGATCTTGCCAGCATTTACCATAATCATCCCGTCCGGAATAACAGAACCCTGACTTTTCACCGGGGAGAAGGTAAAACAACGTTAAACACGGATGGAGCTGTTCTGTTGAGAATCATGACCAATATGATAACCAATGCTTTTGAAGCATCTGAAGAGACAGGAATTGTAGATGTATATTGGGTAAGAGAGGATAGGTCCGTAAGATTCACAGTTCACAACGAAACTTTCATCTCCGAAGATAACCAGTTGAGAATCTATCAGAGGAATTTCAGTACAAAAGAAGAACCGGGACGTGGAATAGGGACCTATACGATGAAACTATTCGGCGAGGATATGCTCGGTGGATCTGTGGGATTTTCCAGCCATAGAGAGAAAGGAACTGATTTTTATATATCTCTGCCTATTTAAGTCCTATTTATAATCAACACCTGTAAACAGCTTAAACTGCACATAGGCCTGCTCCTGTAACATGGTATATCCTCCGAGGACTCGGCATCCCGCCTCGCCTGCTTTTCTCATAAGAAGTGTCTCTGCCGGTTTATAGATTATATCGTAAACAACTTCATCGCCGCTAAAACTGTAAAAACCCAGAGGATTGATCTTTTCCAGGGGAGGCATACCCGCATTGGTCGTTTGAATTATGACAGAACTGAACTCTTTCACTTTATCCGATGAAGATTTATCCAGAGAATAGGCCGCGCAGTCGAATTCGCCGGCCAGTTCTTCCGCTTTGGACAGGGTTCTGTTAAAAACAGCAATATCCGCACCCAGTTCTTTCAGGGCAAAAACGGCCGCTCTTGCCGCTCCCCCGGCACCGATTACTGAAACTTTAAAACCTTTAAGGGAATCGGTCTTTAGAAATTTCAAGAGGGGAATGATCAATCCCTTCGTATCTGTGTTGGTAGAGAGCCACTTTCCCTCAGAATTTCTGTAAATAGTATTAGACGCGCCTATCTGCCGGACAGCTTTGTCGGGGAAATCAGTCAGGGGAATAATTTCGCTTTTAAAGGGAATCGTGACAGAAGAAGCATTGATCTGTAGCAGATCTGACATTTTCATATACCACTGGGGAAAATCTGTCAGGAAGGGGACATAAACCGCATCAATCTGATTATTTATGTATCCCTCATTGTGTATATGAGGGGACTTTGACTGACTCACGGGATTCCCTATGATCGTATTGATGACTGTGTTTTCCGAAATATCTCTGAAATGATAGATCAGATTCAGATCCTCAGCACTGCAGTGACCGGGAGCTCCGCTCGGTGCGGCACTATCGGAACAGAATGTGAGATAAGAGCCCATTTTTTCCGCAAGAATCCTTGTGGGAAATCCGAAGTCCCCCATTCCCAGAAGAATAAAGGGGCAATCGCCCTTCTCTTTCAATTTAAGAGCCGTATCAATAAGCGTGTAGAGGTCTTCACTGCTTTGCGGGTACACAGCCCCTTTGACAATAACCTGACTATCTCCGTCCCATTGCATTTTTTCAAAGAGATTCACAGGAACACCCTTAAAATTGTGGAAGGAGCGGATAATCAGCGTCTTGCTTATGAGGGCTTTCTCTTCGAGCACTGGTGCATAAAGATCCATTTCCAAATCTACATAGGAAAATCCCCCGTCGATCCATTGCCCGAGAGAATCGAGCCGTTTTTTTTCAGAGGAATCCCATTTTCCACCGTCTTCCATTTTTCTACAGGTGAGAATAACCGGAACTTCGGTCAAAGTTGGAAACTGAGAGACCAGATTGTACTGATCCCTGTCGAGGAGGTCTGTACGAAGCTCGACAATATCTATGTATTCACGGTTCCGTTTGATTATTTCAAGATTCTCTTTAATAGAGGGTGCCGTAAGCACCAAGCATATTTTCGCCATTTCCAACTCCTAGAAATCCGCTCTGTAAACATAGAGATCATCGAGGATATCTTCTGAAAAATAGAGTTTCATCCTCACCGGATAGGGGGCATCGTCCAATTCGAATGTCAGGTAGTCGACTCCCGTAGAAATGGGGATCAATTCTGTTTCTAGAAAGCGTGAAAGAATTTCCTCACGCAATTGTCCCATTTCCAGTTTCCTGAAATCACCTGCATATGTCCGGTCATAACGGACCTGCCAGACTCTGTTGTTGAAGAGAAATAGATAAACACCGCTGCTGTAGTAAAAGACGACATGATCTTCATCGACTTCCACTCCGCGATTGGAAAAAATCTCCGAGGGAATCGATTCATATTGAAAGACATTCTCTATTCCTGACCCCAGTAGGGCCTGGCCATCTGACAATTCTAATGCCCCCATTTGAAAGAGACCAAATATAAAGAGCATAACGAATAATGTGATTTTCCTAAACATAGGGAAATACTAACTGATCTCTATCTCTATGACAATCGCTTATAATCCTGTGAATGTTTTTCATCAGTAGGTCAAACTCCCGGGGAGTGGAAAAAGAATACACACTATTATTTTCCAGAAGATACTTGTTTCCACTAGTCGATTCATCGTAATGATCGGGAGAGTAGACAAACAAGGGACGGTTCTGTCTCAATGCCGCATGAGCAGCATACATGGCTCCTCCCTGAAGGCGGGATTCCATAAGAACCACAATGTGCGAAAGTCCACTTTGCAGCCGGTCTCTCTGAACAAACCGATAAGGTGCCGGAGGGACGCCCGGTGCATATTCAGAAAAGATCAGACCTTTACTCTGGAGAATTTGCCGAAGTAGGAAATGGTTTTCTCCGGGATAGACAACATCCGGTCCGCAGGGCATAACGGCAATAGTGCAAGCCTTATTTTTCAAGGCTGTCAAATGAGCTATCGTATCACACCCGAGAGCCATACCACTGATAACGGTAAAACCCTTTTGCGTTAACATTTCACCAATTATTTCGGTCAATTTAAGGGTGCTCTGTCGGGATTTTCGACTACCGACCAGTGCGGCCCCTAAAGGTCTTTTTAAAATTCCGATATCTCCTTTTGTGTAAATAAGAGGAGGAAAATCTTCGAGAGAGAGAAGTTGTGCAGGATATCTGCTGTCTTTAAAACTGCATATATCAATATTCTCAATTTCCGCTTTCCGAAAAAGTGCGAAGGCATTGAGTTTCGCTTCATCTATATGGGACCCGTTTATGGGAAGAAAGGGATAGAGTTCCGCGATGAGCGATCCCAGCTCCATCCCCTCTCTATGAAAAGTGATTATTTTTTTTGTCCGTTCTCTACCGATGCCCGGTATATTCATTAAAATCTGTAATAATTCTCTGGTATTCAAAGCTGACTCCATGGTAAGATCACCGCAGAAAATATGATGTTGATTCAATTTGATTTTTATAAAAAACTTTTTATTGCAATAATTTTCCTTTCACTCTTTTTCAGCTGTACCAATGAGAAATATCAATTCTACCTCGGAACAGAAAATGACAAAGAGCTCCTGGAATTATTCAATCTTCTCGAAAAAGCCGATCAGAAAAAAGCGCTTCAGATGGAAGTGCACTACACCATTATGAACAGAATTATCTCCGAGTATAGAAATTCTGGAGAATCGGATAAAATGAACCTCTTTTTGATCGATTACATCAATTCCCATAAGAGCGACCCCTATATGGCCTATTATCTTCTGACAATAGGTGAAAACTACAATACACAAGACTCGAGAGCCGTTGCGGAGACTTATTTCAGAAGAATCCTCTACAACTACCCTGATCTGATTATCAACGGCCATTCAATTCACAAAATTATTCTCGATGAACTGGCCTATAAATCTGACAATTATGAAGAGCGGATTAATTCTTTAGAAGAACTGCTTGTACGCTTTCCAGGTCAGATCGATATAGGTCAGATTTATTATTACCTGGGAAAAAGTTATGCAGAACTGGGATACTGGGATAAAGCTTTTATCTCATATGAAAATTTTCTCATTTCACCTGAAACTGAGATTGCCGGAGATCCCAATGCCAGAATAAATCTGACCGATCTCCTCCGATTTCACCGCTCGGACAAATCCTGGACCAGAACAGATCTCAATCAGCTTGTGATCAATATACGTTCCGCTATATATCAGAGAAGCGGATCCAAACTGAAACGCTACAAAGCAGAACAATTCTTCACAATGAGCTGGAGTCAGGATGCCACAGACATGTTTACCCACACAAATCTTGATGTAGCCTCATTTCTCAACCCCGGAGTACAGGTAAGGAGAGACCTGGATCCCATGTCCAATGAAAGCGAAGCCTTTCTCCGATCATGGGGGTGGTCCTATAGAATCAGAACCTGGTACTTATATTTCAAAAAAATCGACTATCCGGCCGATCCGGAAATTAATGGGAGATGGGAATGGGCAGGAATCTATTTCGGCGAAACTTTTTAATATTTTTTCTCATACCTCTCAACCTGGATGCTATGGCTCTTCCGGTGAAACAAAATGCCTCTGTTGCTGAAAGCCTCCCGAAATCTTATATTGAACCTGTAAAAGACCTTCGTAGTGAATTAATTTTCTCATTTCCTTTCGAGATGAACAGCCTCATTGAAAAAGCACTGGAAACCTATACAAGTGAAGAAAAACTTGCCTACCTGCAGAGATCTCTCAATAGATCAGCACCCTTCCGCTCGCATATACGGGAAACCATAAAAGAAAAAAATCTGCCCGGAGAACTGCTATACCTGCCTTTGGTAGAATCGGCTTTCAGAGTCAGCGCCGTCTCCCGATCAGGAGCTGTAGGACTATGGCAGTTCATGATGAACAGCATAGAACCCTATGATATGGAAGTGAATGAATGGCGTGATGACCGGAGGGATTTCTGGAGAGCAACCGAAAGCGCTCTGGAAAAACTGCTGTACAATTATAAAAAAACCGGAAGCTGGGATCTGGCACTGGCGGCTTACAACTGCGGACTAAACGGACTGAGGCGGACCATAAAATCCTCGGGAATCAATGACTACTGGCAATTGGCGGAAAAAAAGCTGCTACCGGGAGAAACGGAGTATTACCTGCCGAAATTCCTCGCCATCTCCATCATCTGTTCCTATGGGGGACGATACGGGCTGGAAACGGGATGGGAAGAGGAAATGACCTGGAAAAGACTGGAACTGGATCGCTCAGTAGACCTGAAAATGGTCTCATCAGCCAGTGGTATCGATTACGATCTTCTCTCCATAGGCAATGCGGAACTGATTTACCACGTAACTCCACCGGCGTCCTCGGGATATAAACTGAAGATTCCTGAACCTTTTGCCGATTCACTTAATAGGATCCTAGAAGAATCGGACAGTGCCTTTATGGAGTTCTACAAATACAATATTAAAACCGGAGATACTCTTTCTGAGATAAGCGAGTATTACAAAGTCCCTCTGAGCCTTATCTACAGATACAATGAGGGGATCTCCCCGAGATATTTGAGAACCGGTCAGACTGTCATCATCCCCGCTCTTTTCCAGATGGAACCGTATCGGTCGGATGAAGAGATAAATATCAACTTCGACGATACCTACATTGTACAGCAAGGGGATTCGCTCTGGTCAATTTCCGGTATATTTGAAATAACGCCGGAGTTACTGGCATCGAGAAACAGGATTTCGGTCAACGGAACCCTGAACATCGGAATGAAACTGTCTGTGCCTTTATTAAGATAAAATGGAGTAGAGAAATGAGCTTTAAAAATAGTCTATCCATAGCCCTTCTCCTATCTCTGATCGGATTTCTCTATGCCGATGAAGATGAGATAGAAGTCAGCGCCGTAAAAACCATATATTGGGATGAGGGGATAATAACTCTCGATATCACAGCGGCGACAGAAAGCGCCTGGACAGCCCCATCCAGCCGATATGAGATGGATAAGCTCATATCAAAAAGGGCTCCTGTAATAACAGCAGATATTGTTTCGGATATCCCTCTCGATTCACTCAATACCATCGGAAGTGCCATTTTACAAAATACATCGCTATACGGAGATCTGTTAAACCTTCCCGACCTGGTAGGCAAGACATTCAGCACTGCATCTGAAGATAGAAAATCTCTCACTGTGCGCTATGATATTCCCATTTATCCCCTTCTCGCCGGTCTTTTCATAAACCGCAATACAGCTGATCCGATTACAGAAGACCTCCGCTATAAGGCCACGGCAGAGTTTACAGGGATAATAATCTATGCGGCGGAAAAAGTTCCTCTTATGGGAACAAATCAAACCACGATGGTCAATCCGGCAGTTTTCCCCAAAATCTACGATGAAAACCTCAATGTAATCCTCGATATGACTAAAGTGGCCCCTGAGTATCTGGAAAAATGGGGAACTGCAGGTTATTCCATGAATGAAAACAGAGAATACTACGGAGACCGGGTGGGTGCTTTTCCTCTGCGAACTATGGCAACAGCCCTTTTTGGAAAAAATGCTACAGACCTCGTACTTTCAGAATCTGCCGTGCGCAAGATTCTCAGTAGCGAACACAATAGAAATCTTTTGAAAGAAAGTCGGGTAATGATAATCTACGGTGTTACAAATTAGTCATTGCCTCCTTTTACCATAAACGGTAAAATCGAAGTATTATGTCTAAAAAAATACTATTATTAACCACAGCATTACTGATTTTAACAATTTTAACCTCTTGTAACCGGAAAATTGGTTCAGGAGTCGTTTTATGGTCTGCCGATGACAGCGCTATTGAAAGCGGAACTGTTGTACACATATATGAAGAATCCAAAATCCGTCAATCCTATACTTTTGCTCCTGCGGGAAGCAAAGAAAGAATTGAAATGGATCAGTGGCGGATTCAATTTTACGATAAATTCAAAAACGCTGAAAAATTTTCAGAAAGATATTCTCCCTACATGAAAAGCTTTGCCTATTCCAACAGGCAGGGACTTCCCGTAAGAGAAGAGGAAACAGCAGAGTCGGATCGAGTCTACAAACTTCGCGAAGGTCAGGAGATCAAAGTGATCGGTCGTGCTGATGAAGAAGTTGAAATCGGTCGCTACAAGGGATTCTGGTACAACGTACTTACGGAAGATGGAATTTCCGGATACGTATACGATGCTTTTCTGACAGTTTTCAGCATGAACGATACGGGACGAGTCATCGAAAATGCCAGAGACACATCGGATCCCCTACTGGATATTTTTCTGGACAATGTCTGGCGCCCCTCCTATTTCAACGATATGATCACCAAAGACATAATCGATCTCTCATCATTCAAAGACATATACGGTCTGAGAA
>JADGDJ010000281.1 GCA_016744925.1 Spirochaetaceae bacterium | reverse complement strand
GATGCCCATACAGTAAAGCACGGCGATACATCTCTGATTCACCCCGATAGGACCCATTCTCAAGTGGCTGCACCGGGATACGCCATGTATTATATCTGGATGATTCCCCATCTGCCTGAAGACCGATGGCTTCCCACAACAAGATATTACAGAGAAGAGCACAAATGGCTTTTGGAAAAAGATGTGAAAATTTGGCCTCAGAGGAAATACCTCAGGTAGTTCTATTAGGTTATGAGTGTAACAATTAAAGATATCGCGGAAAAAGCAAACATCTCCTATCCCAGCGTTTCCCGGGCTCTTTCGGGGAAACCCGGTGTGAGCGAAGAAACCAGGAAAAAAATCCTGAAAATTGCCGAAGAGATGAATTATCAGCCCAATGCTCTGGCCAGAAGTCTTGTCCAGAACAAATCTTCAACCATAGGGCTGATCATTCCCGATATACTCAATCCCTATTTCCCCGAAATAGCCAAAGGGGTAGAGGATGAAGCGCATATAAATGAGTTGAGCGTATTTCTCTGCAATAGTGACTGGGATGATACCAGAGAAAGGAAATACATAGATAAGCTTCTGGCTAAGAGGGTTGATGGCATAATCATTTTTCCCACATCCAAGAGGAATATTTCCGAGATAAGACGCAAAGCCGGCAGTGATCTTCCCATAATCATTTTAGGGGGATCCTATGCAGAAGAGGGGTCTGTCTCTATCGCTATAGATGATGTTCTGGGAGCGGAAATCTCCGTTGTTCATCTTCTGGATAAAGACTATCGTAATTTGGCTTTCATAGGTGGAAAATCGGGACTCTCCAGTGTCGATGATCGCCTGGAAGGTTTTGTTGCCGGACATAAGAAATTTGGATTAGAAGTCTCCCTTGAGATGATTGTAGAAAGTGAACTGACATTCAATGGCGGTTATACAGCAATGAATGAACTGCTCGATAGAGGGGGACAGCCGGGAGCGGTTCTCGCTGAAAATGATGTTATTGCCATGGGTGTTATTCAGGCGATACGCACAAGAGGACTAAAGATCCCTGAAGATATTGCCGTCGCTGGATTTGACGATATTCCCATGGCATCCATGACGGGAATCGATTTGACAACAGTCCGTCAGCCCAAATACGAGATGGGAAAAATGGCAGTATTGGAATTAAAAGCTCTATTGGATAAAGAAATCTATAGCAAAGTCAATAAAAGACTGGTTTTAAAACCAGAACTGATAATCAGGAAAACAAGTTAAGAGGAGTGATAATTATGAAAAAAATCAAAGTGGGAATAATCGGAGCGGGAAGAATTGGTAAAGTTCATGCCGAGAGTATAACTTTCAATATTCCCGGTGCTGAAGTGAAAATAATGGTCGATAAATTTATGAACGAAGAGATTGAACAGTGGGCAGCAGCCCGGGGGATATCAAAAACTTCCGATAATCCTGCTGATATTTTTTCAGATTCTGAAATCGACGCTGTACTCATCTGTTCATCCACAGATACACACGCACAATTCACCAGAGAAGCCGCTGAAGCCGGTAAGCATATTTTCTGTGAAAAGCCCGTTGATACGGATATTAATAGAATCCGTGAGACATTGAAAATTGTCGAAAAGTCCGGTGTAAAATTTCAGATTGGATTCAACAGAAGATTTGACCACAACTTCCGCGCACTTAAAGATACAGCCCTGGCTGGGAAAATCGGCGAAACTCATATGATTAAAATCACCTCCCGTGATCCCGAGCCGCCAAATCCTGCATATGTTAAATCATCAGGGGGAATGTTTCTCGATATGACAATCCATGATTTTGATATGGCGCGATTCCTCAGTGGAAGCGAAGTCGAAGAAATTTATGTCCAGGGTGCAGTTCTTGTAGATCCGGAAATCGGGAAACAGGGTGACATCGATACAGCCATCATCACAATGAAGTTTGCCAATGGAGCCATCGGAACTATCGACAACTCCAGAAAAGCGGCCTATGGATATGATCAGAGAGCCGAGATCTTTGGAAGCAAAGGATCTGTTGAAAGCAAAAATGATACGCTTTCGACAATAGTTCTGAGCAACGAAGAGGGCGTGATAGCTGAGAAACCTCTCTACTTCTTCCTTCAACGCTATATGGAATCTTTTGTTCAGGAGATGAAAGAATTCTTCGAAGCTATTGAAAAGGATACACCAGTTCCCTGTGGTGGAATTGATGCTCTCAGACCTGTACAGATTGCCGAAGCGGCTTTAAAGTCTCTGAAAAGTGGGCAGCCTGTTAAAATCCAGTACTAATATTTAAACTCATTACATTAACTATACAGAAGAGTGACACATGAAGTGTCGCTCTTTTTTTTATGCCTTATTCATCTCACTTGGCAATACGGCCTCATATATTTTTTGTCACAAGACAGACAACTGCCGTTTTCATTTGAAGCAATCATAAATGCCAGCAATGCAAAAACCGGGAAAAAATCCACCGAATGAGGGTAATGTAAGAGCGCCCGGTTTTTTCGAAAGTAAATAGAAAGGTCGTGATTGGAGAACTCAATAGTGATGCCTTTCCTGGTGGGGTATTAGGGAATGGGGCTTTTCAAGACCGTGTCTTTTCATCAGTTCTTCATCGGACATAATCTCTCTGATAGGACCATCGGCGACAATTCTCCCCTCATCGATGACAATCACTCTTCCACAGGTTTCCAGTAAAAATTCCAGATCGTGAGATGAAATGAAAAGAGTTTCATCCATACACTGGATTAATTCTATCACTTTGCGTTTATTTCTTGAGTCGAGATTGGCTGTCGGTTCGTCGAAAAGTAAAACCTCTGGATTCATGGATAATAGCGAGGCTATGGCCGCTATCCTCTTCTCTCCACCCGAAAGGTGGAAGGATGACTTGTCTGAAAGTTTTTCCGAATTAACCCTTTTGAGAGCTTCCCTGACAATGCCATGGATATCCTTTTTCTCCACTCCCATATTCAGAGGTCCGAAGGCGACGTCATCAAAAATTGTAGATGAAAACAATTGATCGTCGGGAGACTGAAAGAGATAGGATATTTTGGAATTGAATTTTTTGTGTTGAATAAATTTTCCATCAACTTCTATTTTGCCGGCTTGTTCTTTAAGAATCCCGCAGCAGAGGAGGAATAGCGTCGTTTTTCCCGAGCCGTTGGGTCCGACAAGTGCTGTATTTTCCCCTTTTACCAAAGTAAGATTTATCTCCTTCAGGATTGGGTTTCCCCCGGGGTAGGCAAAGCTGATATTATCAATATTTAACATAGATTCTCCATTAGAATTATTCCAGTTGCGGCCATAAGTACTACCAGGCTGATGATTTTATCTGAAAATTTCGATTTGAATTTCTCAGCAAAATAGAATTCCCCCCGGTAACCTCTCATAACCATGGCAGCTTGTACACGTTCGCTCTGCTCGTAGCTGCGAACCAGCAGTGTCAGCATAATATCGGCTGATGTGAGTAGGTGAGAAAATCCCCTTCTTTTTGAATGTGCTCTCAGTTTTGCTGCGATGGAAAGTTTAACCAGATCTTTCCTATAGAGGAAAATATAGCGATATGTTGAGATCAGGATGGATATGAGTTTTCCCGGTATGCCCACTGTTTTCATGGCCTGCATCAGTCTTGTTAAATCGGCTTTATAGAGAAGGGCATTGAAGATGAGTATGATGGAGGTCGATTTTAATAATATGGTGAAAAGAAGATCCAGGCTCTCTCTGTATATTTTCACAACAGGTAATTGCCAAAGCAATTCCCTTCCCGGAGTCAAAATAATAAAGGGGGACATAAAGAGAAGCAAGTAGAGAGGTGTTTTTAAGTTTTTAACTGCTTCTCCCGGATTTGTTCCTGTAAAAAAAGTCAATAGAAGTGAGAATGCCAGCCCTGAAATCATTGCTGCCGGTTTTCCGGTATAGGCGATGGCAAAGATTAGAATTACCAGAGAGACCAGTTTCCATCGATAGTCCCAGAACTGAATCGGGGCTTTTTTCATGAGAGAACCATCTCCGGTTTAATTTTCAGCAGGCGGTTTATTATGATTCCCGTCAGAACTCCTTCGATGAGAGCCAGTGTTCCATTGCTCACTGAGAACAGTAGGGCGAGTCCTTTAAATTCATCACCGGAAAGAATCAGCAGGCTAGATGTCATCACAGTTGCAAGAAGAACAGTCAGAAGTGTGACTCCGCCGGCAACAAAAGAGATATAAAGAGATTTATTGTGTTTTCCCTTAATGAGTAAGGTAAATGAATAGTGGCAGAAGAGGGCCGAAGTCATCATGATCATTGCATTTACACCCAAGGTGGAAATCCCCCCGTGCTGAAAGAGTACGGCCTGAAAAAAAAGTCCCGCCAGTATAGCGGGAATGGCTTTTACTCCCAGGATTATGGCAGTCAGACCGAGCAGAGTCAGATGAACTGAGGTCACTCCGATTCTGAAGTGGATTAAGGAGGCTGTGAAAAAAGCCGCCCCCATTACAGCAACGGCAGGTATATTTTCCTGTTCCGTTTTTTTCAGACCTAATGCAGTCAATGCTACTGTTCCAACGTATCCGGCAAGGCAGATACTCATAGGGAGTATCCCTTCAGAGATATGCATCTCTTCAGTACCCTTTCCGAAAGAACAACACTGTACCGGTTGTTCCCCAGGCTACACACAAGACCATAATCAGTTTTTGCAGAAATGTGAGACTATTGGAAGTTTTTCCTTCAGCGATCATGGTTTGATCGATAGCCATGTTAATTCTCATTCCGTGTCCCCCTTCGCCTCTCACCTGGAGAATCCAGTCTCCTTCTCTGTCGGGCTGGAAATAGAAACACCCCGTTTCATCGGTTGTCGCTGTGTAGGCCGGTTCTGTTTGGTCCGGAGGAAATACGAGTACATCAGTTCCGGTAAAAAACTCACCTGTGTCGTATTTGACTTCAATTTTTATCACTTTATCTGAGAGAATACTGTATTCCGATCCGTGAGAGAAAAGCGGTAATCCCTGAATTAGTGTTAAAAACAAAACAGTGAAAATTATCTTGATACTTCGCAATGTCCCTCTCCCAGGTGTCCCAGTGTTTCAATGCCATGAATCAGACTGTTGTATAGGCTATGGTCCCTCATTTCTTTCTGATCCACATCGATTGTTTTATCCTTTATAAAATCCAGAAACAAGGCAAATCCGGGAGATTCGCTGTTTACATGGTCCTCATCACCCATCTCAATATTTCCGAAGATATGATCAAAGTGAAAAGTCATTTCAACATCGGTCGTTTTATCTTCACCGAGAATTCCTTTTATACTATCTCCCACATAACCTTCACGACCGTTAAAAGTCATTTCTTCATCGAGCTTGATGATAAAGGGAACCTTTATTTCATCTTTCTGCGCAATGCCGATTAAGACGATGGAGTACCCGGCATATTCACCGGATTCAATCCGTTTTAGTGAGAATTTCAGAGATTGATAA
>JADGDJ010000280.1 GCA_016744925.1 Spirochaetaceae bacterium | reverse complement strand
ATGATGGACTATCGCGGAGAAGAGGGCAAAAGAGACGAATCTCTAGCCAGATTGATCTCTATCGACGGTGAAAATAATTTTGCACTGAATATGAAAGGGTCTCTCTTATTGCGGGATAAACAATATGGTCAGGCAGAAGCCCTCTTTCTGAAAAGTCTCAGATCCGACCCGGATAATATTGAGAGTTATATCGGCCGTGGTAATTCCCTTATGCACATCGAGGGACGTGAAGAGGAAAGTGTAATCGTTTTTAATGCCGCAGAAAAAATTGATCCCGACAATCCCTATATCTACAGTGACCGCTCCAGGGTTTACCGCTTTCTGAAAGACTACGGTCGCGCTGAAGACGATATGACGAAGGCAATATCGCTCTATCCATCTGAATGGAATTATCTCGATAGAGCCAGAATAAGAATCAGTGACCTCGATGATAAAGAGGGAGCAAAAGAGGATCTGAATGATATAATCGCTTTAAATGAAGATAATTTTTTTGCCAATGTGTATCTTGCCGGCATACTGGACGAGGAAAAAAAATACACAGAATCACTCTATTATTATGAAAAGATTTTAACTCTAGCCGATGATTATCACTATGCCTATTCGGCTCTGGGTAAATTGTATTATATTGAAAATAAATGGGACAAAGCGGCAGAGATGTATATGAAAGCCAGCTTTTCTAAAACAAACGATATGACTTATCCTTTAATGGCGTATCTCTGTTATACCATGAATGGAGAAACCGGTAAGGCGAAATCCATTTTAAATGACAATATCGGGAAACTGGACAGAAGCAGCAGCCTCTATGAAATGTACCGTTATTATCTCAATCCGAGCTCTCCCTATTTTGTCCAGATGGCTATAGATAAAGATAAAAATGAAATGATGCGGGATCGAATGAAATTTTACTTAGGTATGATTGATAAGACCAAGGGCTTTTCCGATACAGCATCAGTAATATTTAGTGAAATAGCTGAGCGAAAAGGAGCCTATGAGTTTGAATTGGCATCTTTTGAATTAAAATAGGCGCTATATACGGGTCCTAATGCTCACGCATCCCCCGAAATATCTATTGGCGACTATATTCGGGTCCTGATGCTCACGCATCCCCCGAAATATCTATTGGAGAATAAATGAACGTAGAAAATATCAGTGACACAATTAACAGGATTACCATTGGGGATCGTGAGATTATATTAATTGGAACGGCTCATGTGTCCCACGAAAGTGTCAATGAAGTTAAAGAAGTAATAGAGAATGAAAATCCCGATCGTGTTTGCATCGAAATTGACGAAGGTCGGTATCAGTCTATAATCGATACAGAGAGCTGGAAAAAGCTCGATATACACCAGGCTATTAAGCAGAAGAAAGGTTTTCTGATGATTGCCAGCCTGATTCTCGGTTCTTTTCAAAAAAAAATTGGGGCGGATATCGGTATTAAACCGGGTGAAGAGATGAAAATTGCCGCAGAAGCGGCGAAAGAGAAGGGAATACCTTTCACTTTCAGTGATAGAGCCATTCAAATCACTCTGCAGAGAGCCTGGGCTAAAAGTAATCTCTGGAACAAAATGAAACTGCTTGCATCACTTATCGCATCGGCTTTTTCTACAGAATCTGTCGATAAAAGTGAAATAGAGGAACTTAAGAATTCCAATGCCCTGCAGGGTATGATGGAAGAGCTGGCAAATTACCTCCCTTCGGTCAAAGAAGTGCTTATCGATGAGAGAGATCGCTTTCTCGCGACCAGTATTTTCAATACGACAGAAAAAAAAGTCGTCGCCGTTGTCGGTGCGGGGCATGGTCCCGGAATCCTCGACTGGATTGAAAAGCTCGATAATAAAGAAGTCCCCAATGATGTTTCTGAAATTTCAGTCATACCCCCGAAAAGAAAATATGAGAAGGCCATTCCCTGGTTGATTCCTATTGTTATCGTGGGCATAATTGTTGTCGGTTTTATCACTTCCGGTAGGGAAGTGGGACTTCATATGATCTTGATCTGGGTGCTGGCCAATGGAATACCATCAGCTTTGGGAGCCATTATTGCTCTAGCTCACCCTTTGACAATTCTGATCTCATTTGTCGCAGCGCCTATCACTTCTATGAATCCGACTATCGGTGTGGGGTTTGTCTCAGGTCTATTAGAATCATCTTTTAGAAAACCAAGAATTTCCGATCTGGAAAATCTTCAGGATGATGCCGGTTCTGTGAAGGGCTGGTACCAAAACAGAGTGATGAGAATCCTGCTGGTATTTCTTCTCTCTTCACTGGGAAGCGCCATCGGAACATGGTGGGCGATACCTCATCTGTCGATAATTTTGGGATCTTGATAATTATTTCGATCTACTTGATGTGAAAAATATTGTTCAGAACCTTTTTAATCTTTTCCGGTTCCTTCCCGGGGACCGGAGAATAAAAGCGGCTATAACCCATTTCGATTGAGGCTTTTTCTCTCCTCTTCAAATGGGATACATTTCTGATTTCTCCGGCAAGACTCAGTTCTCCGGCTGAAACAAGTCCTGTCGGAAGAGACAGTCCCGTTCTTGCTGAATAAATAGCCAGCGCCAATGGCAGTTCTATTCCCACTTCGCTGATTTTTAATCCACCAGCTATATTTATGTAAATATCCTGATCGGAAAATTTTATCCCACCGTGTTTTTCCAGAACGGCGGCCACGCGAGAGACTCGTTGAGAATCGATCCTGTCGGAATAGACGCGGCTGGCTGATCCTTTAGCGGGAACAGTCAGGGCCTGAATTTCCACGAGTAAAATACGAGAACCTTCATAGACTGCCGCAATGGATATTCCCGCGGGGATATCGTCTTTTCTCTGCTCAAGGAAAATTCCCGAAGGATTGGTGACCTCATTGAGACCATTGCTATCCATGAGGAAAAGACCAATTTCGTCGATACTTCCGAACCTGTTTTTTGTGGACCTGAGGATCCTCAATTCCGAATCTGATTGATCAAAGTACAAAACCGTATCAACCATATGCTCTATGACTTTTGGCCCGGCGATGGTCCCTTCTTTAGTCACATGAGCTATGAGAAAAATAGAACTGTCGTTCTCTTTCGCCCAGCTTATCAGTTCGTGACAGCAGAATTTCAACTGCCCCACTGTACCGGGAATGGACCCCGCTTCACTGGCATAGAGAGTCTGTATGGAATCTATGATGACGAGATTCGGTTTCAGTTTTACAAGCTCTGTAAGAATGTGAGAGAGATCAAAATCGGCGAGTATTTTCAGGTTTGAACCGGTTACCCCAAGCCTCTGAGAGCGCATTTTTATTTGACCGGGGGATTCTTCACCTGATACGTAGAGAACATTCTCTTTCTCAGCCCCTTTACCGGATAACTGGAGCATCAGTGTCGATTTTCCGATACCGGGCTCTCCACCGACCAGGATGGCGGAACCTTTCATTATTCCGCCTCCGAGGACGCGATCCACTTCGCCAATACCCGATGGGGTGCGTATATCCGGTGTTGTTACTATATCGTTTATTGACTGGACTGGTGATACTTTAATGTCCCTTCCTGCGGGAGTGGCTCTTACCTGTTCTGCAGAAACTTCTGTAAAACTATTCCACTCTCCGCAATCGGGGCATCTACCGAGCCATTTAGGCTCTTTGTGATCGCAGTTACTACATATAAAAACTGTTTTTTTCTTAGCCAAAACTGAACTTACTTGATTCCCAGAAATTCAATTTCAAAGAGAAGCCACGAACCGGGAGGTATGGGGCCGGCCTGATTATTGCCATAAGCCAGACTTGGCGGAATCAATACATTTCTCTTTTCTCCGACAGTCATGGCCATGACTGTCTCGTCCCAACCGGTTATGACCGATTTAGTACCGACGGAAAACTCAAAAGGCACTCCTCTGGTGACTGAGTTGTCAAAAACGGTGCCGTCAACCAGCATTCCCACATAGTGAACGCTCACGGTGTCTCCCTCTTCGGGGCGTACACCGTTACCAGTGGAGGTTATATTGTAATAAATACCGGTGATTGTTTTCTGGACGCCTTCACCCATCATTTCAACAGCCGCGGCTTCTTCAGGGTGTTCTACTCGAAATGTATCAAGCTGTGAACTAAGAGCCTTGGAGCTCAATCTTGTAAATTCACTTTCACTGGAATCGAATGCCAGAGCATCACTTCCGGTTCTTATTATTTCAATTGAGTTGATAATCATTTCTCTTTTAATACTGGCGAGAGCCTTATTGCCTTCTACGAGTTCCCCAAAGGCTGTATATTTTTCATTCAGCACAGGATCTGCAGTTTTGGTGATGAAAAAGCGACTACCGTTTGACATTCCAGATACGGCGTCCATAGTCAGGATCCCCTTATTGTCGTGTGTTAGGGAAAGATTGACTTCCATGGGGTAATTGTAACCGGCATCAGAGCTACCGTCGTTCTTCGGATCACCGGAAAAAATGGCATAATTCTCAATATCTCTGTAAAACTGAAGGCCTTCATAGAAACCCTCCTCTGACAACTTTATAAAATTCATAACTGTTAATGGGGCATTGTTGTAATCCAGCTGAAAAATCATCTGCCCTTTTATAGTGTCTATTTTGGCGTAAATCCCCGGGTTTTTCAGAGAATCTCCATTTTCATAGGCATCTTCTGCTACCTGTCCTTTAGCGGAAAGCATAGCTGTACTCAGAATTAATACGGATAATATCAAAGATAATTTTTTAGTCATTAATCATTCCTGTGTTTAGTTTCTTTAAAGTTAACACCAATATCTCAAATAAGTATAGGTTCATAGATAAATAGTTAACAAATACTAAAGTATATATAGCGACTGGAGGTTACATAAAAAAACCGCCTCAAAAAGAAGCGGTTATCTGGTACTAATACTTAATCAGTTCGACTTCGAAAACAAGCCAGGTGTTGGGAGGAATAACTCCACCGGCACCGCTGCTTCCATATGCCATAGCCGGCGGAAGAACGATTACTCTCTTCTCACCTTCTTTCATATCCAATACAGTTTCATCCCAGCCTGGGATTACCTGATGGGCTCCCACTGTAAATTCAAAGGGCTGATCTCTATCTACAGATGAATCGAATTTTCGACCATCCATAAACATTCCCGTATAGTGAACTGTAACTTTAGTTCCTGAAGGAGGAGTTTTACCTGTTCCCTCTTTTTTTATAACATATCGGATCCCAGACTCGCTAAGCTGAGCATCGGGCCATCTGCTGCTTATCTCTTCGAGAATAGCTTTGTCAGCTTCTTCAGCTTTTTTTTTTGCATCGGCAACGAGATTTCCGTTGATTGCGTCAAAAGCAGCCTGATCGGCTTTAAATGCTTCAGCAGCGCTACCGTTTCGGATGATGGTTAC
The DNA here is from genome assembly GCA_016744925.1 of Spirochaetaceae bacterium. Taxonomy (GTDB): domain Bacteria; phylum Spirochaetota; class Spirochaetia; order DSM-2461; family DSM-2461; genus Spirochaeta_F. The sequence goes on along the minus strand of JADGDJ010000280.1, from coordinate 136 downwards.
TTTTTTGATTTCATCGCCCTGTTTGATGGCATTGACAATTTCCTGTCCACCTTCAACAACATGACCGAAGATTGTGTGTTTTCCCTGTAGATGGGGTGTTGGAACATGAGTGATAAAAAACTGGCTTCCGTTAGTT
>JADGDJ010000030.1:15537-28547 GCA_016744925.1 Spirochaetaceae bacterium | reverse complement strand
ACATCATCTGTCCATCTGGATCTCATATCTTATTTTTCGAGAATCAATGGGCATATCGCCTATATTGCCAGTCGCTTGACTTCAGAAAAGGGCTGATTTCAAATCAACATCCAAAAGCCATTTCTGAGCAGGAGTCAGCCTCCTGGCAGTCGCTTCAGTCAGCCACTTTTTCTGATCCTGCTGCTGGGGATCTTCTCTTGCTGTAAAATATCCATGCAGTAGTCTGCGTCTTTCTCCATTTGTATTATTGGTACCTCCATGCCAGGTATGGGCATTAAATATTAGAACCGATCCCGCTTTTGCAGTTAATATAATCTCATCGTCATGAGGTGCAATTACATCATCGAGAACGTCTTCGGGGAATTCAGGTCTCCTATTTGTTCCGGGAATAATTCGTGGACCTCCATTTGCAGAAGACACGTCGTCGAGAACCCAGAGAGAATTTACCACATGGACTTTGGGAAAGTCGAGACGAGGTATTTTCCAATCTCCGTGAATCGGCTGTAATCCACCTCCCAATATGGCCTCTCGCCCATTCAGCGAGCTAAGTTTAAACTCATCTCCCATTAGATGCCTACAAGCGGATAGAAGAATCGGATGAGACCATACTTTCTCCCAGACAGTCCCTTTGTTGACTAAATTGGCCAATCTGGGAGCTCCTTCTTCTTTATGATGTTCTTCAGCTGCCGATTCTCCTTCAGTTTTTACTATTTCATCAAAACGCAACTTTAAAGCTTCAATCCATTGGGGATCTATCATATTCTCGATTAATATAAATCCATTCTGATGGAGCTCATTGCATTGATCTTTACTGAGAAGATTTTTATAAGCACCTAAAGCGTCTAAATAATCACTACTAATTTTTTTCATACTCTAATTATATAGGCTATGAATCAACAAATTGCGCTCAATAAATAGAATAATTGCACAGAATATGAAACAGGTATTTCCTTTCAGAATTGTTCCATATACTTTTTCTTCAATATTTCTTATGAAAAAAAGGAATATATGAAAAAACATCTTGAATCTACTACAATTTAAACATGAGAAAAGTACTTATTATTTTGGGATTGTTTTATATTACCATATCAGCTGGATTTTCTGAGCATTTTTCTAATGATTATCTCTTTGATAACCTCTCCCTCGATGATGGACTTCCAAACGCATCTGTTTCCAGCATACAGGAAGATAGTCTCGGGTTTCTCTGGTTTGGGACACAAAGCGGTTTGGTCAGATATGACGGGCACAATTTTGATATTTGGAATCATGACGTTTTTAATGAAAATTCACTTCCTCATGGTCTGGTACAAACTCTGTTTATAGATGAAGACGATATTATCTGGATCGGAACATATAACGGAATCTCCAAATTCGACCCTATCAGCGAAACATTTACCAATTACGAACACGATCACGATGATAAATCTTCCATTAGTAATAATGTGGTTACAGCTATTTCAAAAGATCATGATGGTAGAATCTGGGTGGCTACCTTAGGAGGGTTGAATCGTTTTGATCCTGAGACCGGTTTATTTATACAGTATTTTCACGATGAAAATGATCCGGGATCTTTGATGAATGATATTATCCGATCGATTCTCATTGATTCCTCGGGAAGGATATGGATCGGCAATTTAAGTGGTCTTGATCTTTACAATGAGGATTCCGATAGTTTCACTCATTATTCGGAGTTCCCAAGCCCCTATGTCATGAAAGTTCTAGAGGCTGATGAAAATACTCTTCTGGTTGGAACCTGGGGAGGAGGGCTTACCAAATTTGAAATAAACAGTGCTAAGTATGAAAATTATTCTTTTGAAGATAACCGAGTTTATGCATTGGAAAAAGATTCAGATTATAATATTTGGATTGGGACCTGGGGAGGAGGGCTCTTTGTGACCGATTGGACTGTGAATACTATCGAACACTTAACAGCCGATACCAGTCAAAACTCCTCTATCAGTTCCGATACCATTTATTCCATTTTTAATGATAGTGCTAATAATATCTGGATAGGTACAAATGGTGGTGGCGTCGGAGTACTCAACCCCTATAAAAAAGATTATAATTTTATCTCCCATGATGAATTGGATGAGCAGAGTATCGGGCAGGGAAAAGTTGAAGCTCTTTTAGATGTAGAGGAGCATGAATTCTGGATGGGTATTTATAATGATGGCGTAAGGCGATTAGATAGAGAAACCGGAGAGATTAAACATTATTTTCATTACGACGATGAATCGAAATCTACGCTCAGTAATAATATTGTAAGCGATTTTCTAAAAGATAGCACCGGACGCATATGGATCACAACCAATGAAGGTCTGAATCTTTACAATGAGGAAAAAGATGTTTTTGAACGGATAGACCTTATTCCCGATGAGGATATAAATGCTTCCTACACCTATACTGTTCTCTATGAGGATCTGGCCGGGTTTATTTGGGTCGGATCTCATCATGTCGGATTAGTGCGATTTAACCCCGACACAGAAGAGGTCATTCTCTATGGTAATGATCCGAAAGAGGATAACTCCCTTTCAGATAATCTTATTTATTCAATCCTTGAGCGCAAAAATGGAGAATTCTGGATAGGGACAAATAACGGGTTAAATCTAATGGATAGAGAGACCGGTCAGTTTACGAGAATTAACCTGGATAGAAAGAACCCCAATGGATTAAACAGCAATGCCATAAGAATGATTATTGAAAATAAACAGGGCGAAATATGGATTGGTACTGGTGGCGGAGGCATAAACATTTATGATGATGCCAATCAATCATTCTCTCATTTGACAACGGAAAATGGTCTTTCAAATAATTTCGTTGTCTCACTGGTTGAAGATCTTTCAGGGAAAATATGGGCAGGAACAAAAAACGGTCTTTCAATAATTGATCCAAATACCATGCATGTTTCGATTCTCAATAAGGAAAGAGGATTGGATTCAATGGAATTCTCAATGGGTGCTCTCTTAGGTGCTGATGGAGCTGTATACCTCGGATCATACGGCAGAGTTTATCGATTTGAAGAGGAGCGCCAGATCCCTTTTGAGAATATAGTGGGAGTTGAGATAAGATCAATTGAAGTTAATGGTGAGGTCTATGATGATTTTTCTACATACAAACCGGGAAAGGATATTGTACTAGATTACAATGATGCCCGATACCTTTCCTTCGAGTATGTCGCTCTCAATTATCTTGGAGCGCATAGTACACAATACTCATATAAACTTGAAAACTTCGATGATGACTGGAGTACAGAATCTTCAAGACGATATGCAAACTATACCAATATTCCACCCGGGGAATATAATTTCCACGTAAGAGCAACAATGGGAATCAATCAGAGAAGTGTAAAGGGCGTTGAGCAGATCATTATAATACGGCCTCCCTTCTGGATGACCTGGAGGGCTTATATTCTCTATTTTATTGTCTTTTTTGGGTTTTTATATCTTATTGTAACTTATAGGACAAATCGTATTGGTAAACAAAAAATTACAGAATTGAACCTGGCCCATTCATATCTTGAGAATATTCTGAACTCTATGCCTTCTATTTTAATAGGAATAGATCAAAATCTGATAATACGTGAGTGGAATGAAAGTGCCGTTCAAATCTATGGCGTGAATAGTTCTCAGGCCTCAGGACAACCCTTATTCAGTATCATACCAGATTTCGCCTTAAGTGCTGGAGAACTAAAAAGTAGTATCAATAGCGGGGAGACTTTTATTAAGTCCGAGAGAATAGAACTAGAGAATAATGGAATCCTGAATAAAGTCCTTTCAGTTTTTCCGATGAAAACTGGTGGAGTAGAAAGTGCTGTTATCCGTATTGATGATGTTACCAAACAAGTTCAGATGGAAGAAGCTTTGGTTCAGAGTGAAAAGATGCTTTCCGTAGGAGGACTGGCTGCTGGGATGGCTCATGAAATAAATAACCCTCTTGCGGGAATGGTTCAGAACGCACAGGTTCTGGAACATCGTTTGTTGAAGGGTGCTGATAATAAACACAATGTTCAAGCTGCCCTTGTCGCCGGTACTAGTATGAGCGCAATTACCACATATATGGAACAACGTCAGATTCCTAAAATTATCAGCTCTATGACAGAATCCGGACATAGAATTTCAGATATTGTTGAGAATATGCTCAGCTTTTCTCAAAAAAACAATTCAAAATACACTTTTCAGAATCTTCCTGAAATTATGGATAAAACGTTAGAACTTGCTGCTTCTGATTATAACCTGAAAAAGAATTTTGATTTTAAATCTATTATAATCACAAGAGAATACGACGATAATCTTCCGGAAATCCTCTGTGAAAAGTCTAAGATACAACAGGTTCTTCTCAATATTTTACGCAATGGTGCAGAGGCAATGGAAGAACTTCATAAGAATAATAATGAATTTTTTATCCGTATATATAATCGACTTTCTGAGAAGCTGATTTATATTGAGATTGAAGACAATGGTCCCGGAATTAGCCCTGAAGTTCAAAAAAGAGTATTTGAGCCTTTTTTCACGACCAAACCTGTGGGGATCGGTACGGGACTGGGACTGAGTATTTCCTATTTTATTATTAAAGAAAACCATCGCGGGGATATTGAAGTGAAGTCATCAACCGGTAAAGGAACAAAATTTATCATTTCTCTCCCGGTTGAAACAGTAGATCAATCTTAAATAAAGACGTTTTCGCCAGTCATTCGACCAATTTTTATCCAATTAACTATTGACCGTATTGCAGTTGTTCGTGTAATATTTAATAGTTAGCTGTGGCTAACTATTAAATATTCAGGAGTTATCTTTGGATCATAATGAATCCTCAGAAATGTATTTAGAGACCATTTATCTGTTGGAGCAACAACACGGTCATGCTCATGGTGTTGATATCGCTGTAAAATTGAATGTGTCCAAAGCCAGTGTTACCAAAGCTGTAAAAAACCTTAAGACAGATGGTTTTATAAACCATGAATCTTATGGAACTATAACCCTCACATCCCGGGGGAAAGAGTTGTCAGAGAACATATATTTGAAACATAAACTGATTGCCCGGTTCCTGATTGATTCCCTTGGGGTATCAAGTGGTGTAGCAGCAGCCAATGCCTGTAAAATGGAACACATAATAAGTGATGAGCTGATAGAAGCTATTGTAATTTTTAATGAAAAAAATGATATCGTAATATGATTAATACAACCGGGAGGCAAAATATGTCTAATGCATATGCTAATTTATTTGAAAATGAAAATACTTTTTTTAAGACACTTTCTGAGGCTGATGTTAACGTAGAATATGTTATTCAGGACATTGATACTGAAGATGATGAAATGAAAAGCTTTCTATTTTCCTTAGGTTGCTTTAAAGGTGAAACCCTCACAGTCATTTCCATATTGGCAGAAAATTTTGTTATCTCAATTAAAGATGGAAGATATAGCATCGATTCTGATTTGGCAGAAGTAATATTAATTTAGGTTTTTATTTCGACTAAAAGTTGCCTATGGTTAACTTTTAGAATTACATATATAGATTTCGTAGGAGGAGTCATGAAAGTAGCCTTAACTGGTAATCCCAATAGCGGGAAAACTACTTTATTTAATGCGATCACGGGGAAAATTGAACATGTTGGTAATTGGGCAGGAGTTACGGTTGATAAAAAAGAAGGGGATATTAAAAAATCTCTCAATAAATCTTCTCTGTCAATGACTGCTGTTGATCTGCCTGGAGCTTATTCGATGTCTCCCTTTACTTCAGAAGAGAATATCACTCGGGATTTTGTCAAAAATGAAAAACCGGACGTTCTGATTAATATTGTGGATTCTACCAATTTAAATAGAAGTCTTTTTTTTACGACTCAGCTCTTGGAGCTCGGAATTCCTGTGGTCGTGGCATTGAATAAAACTGACATGAGTAGGAAGAAAAAGACAGTTCTCGATGTTGCACGATTGTCAAAAGCTTTAAATTGTCCTGTTGTGGAGACAGTTTCAACAAAATCCAGTCAAAATGGGCTAGAAGAGCTGATTCTGAAAGTTGTTGAGGTCAGGGGTTCGGCTCAGTCGGTTCCTTACATAAGCGAAAAGGTGGACTTTTCTCAAGCTCAATCTGTGCAGTCTTCCGATAGAAGAAGATACGATTTCGTTAAGGAATTAGTCGGAAAAGTGGAAACTCGAAAAATTAAAAGCAATCAGCAGACCAGGCAGGATGCTGTAGATAGGGTCGTTGCTAATAAATGGTTGGGAATTCCCGTATTCATGCTGGTTATGTGGAGTGTTTTTTCCATTTCTCAGACTCATGTCGGTCCCTTGTTTGCCGATATCCTCGTCGGTTGGATTGATGGTTTTTATGTTTTAGTTGAAAGTCTCCTCGGGGGAGATGTGTCTCCGGTTCTGAAGGCTCTCCTTCTCGATGGTATAATTGGCGGAGTGGGTGCGGTTGTTGGATTTCTCCCTCTGATAATGGTTCTGTTTTTTATGCTGGCACTGCTTGAAGATTGCGGGTATATGGCGCGTGTCGCATTGGTTATGGACCGGTTTTTTAAAAAGGTCGGACTTTCCGGTAAATCAATCATTCCTATGGTTATCGGAACAGGCTGTGCAATCCCCGGAGTTATGGCTACGAGAACGATAAAAAATGAAAGGCAGCGCAGAACTACAGCGATGTTGACCCCTTTTATGCCCTGTGGTGCCAAGTTGCCTGTAATAGCTCTTTTCGCAGGCATCTTTTTTAACGATGCCGCCTGGGTTGGTACATCGATGTACTTTTTAGCTATTGGAATTATCATTCTCGGTGCTCTGATTGTAGTCAGGATTACGGGTGAGAAAAATGCACGGTCCTATTTCATTCTGGAACTGCCCGAATACCGATTCCCCAGCTTTAAAAGAGCAGCCGTATCAACCATGTCCAGGGCAAAAGCATTTATTATAAAAGCGGGAACGATTATCCTTCTCTGTAATGCGGCGGTACAGATTATGCAGACATTTAACTGGCAGCTTCAGGTCGTTGCTGAAGGAGCTGAAAATACCAGTATACTGGCAAGCATCTCATCGCCCTTTGCTTTTGTTTTGATTCCACTCGGGTTCGGAGCCTGGCAATTGGCTGCAGCGGCAATCACCGGTTTTATAGCCAAGGAAAACATAGTCGGTACCCTGGCTGTTGTGTTCAGCATTACCAATTTTATCGACACGGAAGAGTTGGCTTTAATCTCAGGTAGTGCAGATGTTGCGGGGATTATGGGTTTGACTACAGTCGCGGCGTTATCCTATCTGGTTTTTAATCTTTTTACTCCTCCCTGCTTTGCGGCAATAGGTGCTATGAACTCAGAAATGGGTGATAAAAAGTGGCTTTGGGCCGGTATTGGATTTCAATTCGGTATGGGATATGTGGCTTCATTTCTAACCTATCAGATTGGTTCTCTCTTTAGCACGGGATCTTTCGGTCAGGGTTTTATTCCAGGTCTGGTCCTTGTCTCTACACTGGTAGGGTATGTCGTCTATTTGATGAAAAAAGGCGATAGTAAAACATCGCTGAAACTTTCTGTAAGTGCAAAAGGAGTTTAGCATGGCAAATATAATAATTGTTCTGATTTTATTGCTCATTGGCGGTTTGGCTGTTTCCAAAATTGTTTCGGAAAAGAAAAAGGGGGCTAAATGCATAGGCTGTCCATATAGTGGAAAGGGCAGTTGCAGTTGTTGAAGTAGTTTTAAGAACTAGCGGAATCCGGAAAGGTTATTTCACCGTACTTTCCGGATTCTATCTCTGAGGCAGTAAATACGAACGATGTCGAGAGAAGTCTCAGAACGGTAAAAAATTAAAATTTTTAATTCACAGGTTTCATTTTTATTGACTTACTTCACAAGTTTGGTAAACTTTACTGTAGTGTATAATTTGTGGAGAATCCAGTGATTCAGAAAATAATACTGCCCGAGTGGTTTTTCCTATACTCGCAGGTTTAGAGTCCTTTAGATTCCTATTCAAAAATACAAAGAAAGATATAAACGAATAAGAGAGGTCTAACGAGGCGTTTGTAGTTTATGTATCGTATTTACAAGTTTTGAATTAGACTATTACAGAGGAGTTGCTCATGAATTCATATTTTCAGGATCCCGATCCTGCTGAAACAAAAGATTGGATAGAATCTCTAAGAAGTGTCATTGATAATGAAGGTGAACAGAAAGCGGATTATCTTCTGGGAAGCCTGGTCGATGAAGCAAGAGCGAAAGGGGTCTCTACTTCTCCCGGTGTCATTACTCCCTATAGCAATACAATCCCTCCTGATCTGGAGGATAAGATTCCCGGTGAATCACTCATAGCAATGCGTGTGGCGGCTTATGTCAGATGGAATGCCATGGCTATGGTTGTAAGAGCCAATAAAGATGGGAAAGGGCTCGGTGGACATATTGCGACTTACGCTTCTGTGGCTTCTATTTATGAAGTCGGTTTCAACTGGTTCTTCCGTGGAGCGGAATCGCAATATGGTGCGGATATGGTTTATTTTCAAGGACATAGTTCTCCCGGAATTTACGCCAGAGCTTTTGTAGAAGGCAGATTGGATGAAGATCATCTAAAAAACTTCCGTTCAGAAGTGGGTGGGCACGGTTTATCCTCATATCCCCATCCCTGGTTGATGCCCGACTTCTGGCAGTTTCCCACAGTTTCTATGGGGCTGGGACCGATGGCGGCCATACATCAGGCCCGTTTCGTCCGTTATATGGATAATCGGGGACTCGTGGAATCGGGCAATAAAAAAGTCTGGTGTTTTATGGGGGACGGGGAGTCTGATGAACCGGAATCTCTCGGCGCCCTTACATTGGCGGCCAGAGAGAATCTTGATAATTTGATTTTCGTTGTCAATTGTAATCTTCAGAGACTTGATGGTCCTGTTCGGGGGAACGGCAAAATTATTCAGGAACTGGAAGGTCGATTCCGGGGAGCCGGGTGGAATGTTATCAAACTGATCTGGGGAACCGAATGGGATAATATTATGAAGCGGGACAAAGAGGGACTGCTCATTAAAAAATTCGAATCCATGGTCGATGGTGACTTTCAGACTATAGTGGCAAGAGGTCCTGCCTATTTGAGGGAAAAAGTTTTCGGAGATGATCCGAAGCTCGCTGCACTTGTGAGTGATTTAACAGACAAACAATTGTGGCAGATGTCCAGAGGTGGTCACGATCCGAGGAAAGTTTATGCCGCTTTCGCCGCCGCATCGAGATCCAAAGATAAACCTACAGTTATTCTGGTAAAAACTATAAAAGGTTACGGAATGGGGCAGAGTGGTGAATCCGTTATGGTGGCACACAATGTCAAAAAAATGGATCTCGAATCGCTGAAATACTTCAGAGATCGATTTCATGTACCTTTAAAAGACGAAGAGCTGATGGATTTGCCTTTTATCAAACCCAAAGAGGGCAGTCCGGAAGCCTTGTTTATTCAGAAACAACGCAAAGAGATGGGCGGATTTGTTCCCCATCGAAACACGACGCTTGAACCTCTTAAACCCCCACCATTGAGTGCATTTAAGGGATTGCTCGACTCCAGTAAAGAAAGAGAGCTTTCGACAACCATGGCATTTGTGAGACTGCTCGGAACACTGGTGAAAGATAAAAAGATAGGAAAGAATATTGTTCCCATCATCCCCGACGAAGCGAGAACTTTCGGTATGGAAGGATTATTCAGGCAGTTGGGCATATACGCCCCTACTGGTCAGTTGTACGAACCTCAAGATGCCGAATCGCTGTCCTGGTATAGAGAAGATCCCAAGGGACAGATACTGGAAGAGGGAATTACCGAAGCAGGGGCAATCTCTTCATGGCTGGCTGCGGGTACTTCCCATTCTAACCTGGGTGTCCCGATGATTCCCTTTTACACCTTTTACTCAATGTTCGGTTTTCAGAGGATCGGCGACCAATTATGGGCTGCCGGTGACAGCAGAGCAAAAGGGTTCATTATGGGAGCCACAGCAGGTCGAACCACACTCAATGGAGAAGGGTTGCAGCATCAGGACGGGCAGGGGTTATTGATCGCCTCAAACTATCCCTCTTGCCTCTCATTCGATCCTACATTCAGCTATGAACTTGCTGTATTAGTTCAGAATGGTATCGAGAGAATGTATGAAAAGGGCGAAGATGTCTTTTATTACATCACCCTCCTCAATGAAAATTACAAACATCCTCAGATGCCGGAAGGAGCTGAAGAGGGGATCAAGAAGGGAATGTATCTCTTTCAAGCTGCCGATTCCGGTAAACTGAAAGTGCAGTTGATGGGTAGTGGTTCTATATTGAGAGAAGTTATCGCCGCAGCGGAATTACTGAAGAATGATTTTGATATTCAATCGGATTTATGGTCAATACTGGGAGTAAATCAGCTTCATAGAGATGGCATGGCAATAGATGACTGGAATCGGAATCACCCGGAAGAACCCTCAAAGAAATCATATGTAGAACAAATCCTGGAAGGTCACGAAGGACCGGCTGTCATCAGTACTGATTATGTTCAGGCCTATAGCGAACAGATTCGACGGCTCATTCCCAATAAACTGACTGTGCTGGGGACTGATGGTTACGGACGTAGTGATACCAGGGAAACCTTAAGAGATTTTTTCAAAGTAGATAGGTATCACATTGTGATAGCCGCATTGAAAGCCCTGGCTGATGAGGGGGGAATCCCTTTGAAACAAGTGAGCAAGGCGATAGAGAAATATTCTATTAATCCCGATGCCCCGCATTCTGTGAAACGTTGAGGAGATTCTAATGGCTATTGAGAAAATATTACTGCCGGATTTCGGCGAAGTTAAAAATGTCCTTGTCGTGGAGCTTTTCGTTGCTGTTGGGGATGTTGTGGAAAAGGACAGCTCCCTCATGTCTCTCGAAAGTGATAAGGTTGTAATGGATCTGCCCTGTCCTTTTGACGGAGTTATTAAGGAACTTCATATAAAAGAAGAGGATGAGCTCAATACGGGAGATTTGCTGGGAACTATAGAAGTTACTGTTATCAAAGAGGAAGCTCCAGAATCAGTGACTGCTTCAGTTCCAGTTTCTCTGAAGGAACCAGAGCCGATACCTGCAGTGGAGGAAAAATCTGTTTCAGTTTCTGATGATGTTGAGAAGGGATCCTATCATGCCACTCCGTCTGTCAGAGCTTATGCTAGAGAGCTTGATATCGATCTCTCTACAGTCGGGGGTTCCGGTCCCAAAGGACGGATTCAGAAAAGCGATGTTCAAAGCATGATAAAAAGTGTTTTAAGTGGATCCTCTTCCTCTTCGGCAAAAGAAGAACCGCTTGAAGATTTTTCCAAATACGGTGCAATCGAAGAAGTGAAACTGGGACGGATTAAAAAGATATCCGGTCCTCATCTTCATAAGAGTTGGACGTCCATACCCCACGTGACTCATTTCGATGAAGCTGAAATTAATGGTTTGGATGAATTCAGGAAAGAACTGAACAAAGAATCTGAAAGCACCGGTTTCAAATACAGTCCTTTGGTTTTTGTCATTAAAGCCCTTGTGGCCACTTTGAAGCAGTATCCGCAAATGAATTCTTCCCTGGTTCCGGGAGGAAACTCCTTAATTTTAAAAAAATACTACAATATCGGCATTGCTGTGGATACGCCGCAGGGGCTTGTGGTTCCTGTGATAAAAAATGCCCATGAAAAAGGTATAAGAGAGATAAGCGAGGAATTGAGATCTCTTAGTCTCAAAGCTCGGGAAGGGAAATTGGCTGTGGCTGATCTTCAGGGTGCCACATTCACCATCTCCAGCCTGGGAGGTATCGGCGGTACTGCTTTTACACCTATTATCAACAGCCCGCAGGTGGCTATACTGGGATTGTCGAAAAGTTCTATAAAGCCGGTCTGGAATGGAGATATTTTTGTTCCGCGGTTGATTCTCCCTCTGTCTCTGTCCTATGATCACAGAGTCATAGATGGCGCCGGAGCGGCGAGGTTTAGCAGAAGCCTTGTCCTTTGTCTGGAAGATCTGAAGAGGATTCTTATTTAAGGAGATTTTATGTCAAATGATATTGTATATGATGTTGCCGTTTTGGGTGGTGGTCCCGGTGGGTATACGGCGGCTTTCAGAGCTGCAGATCTGGGATTGTCCGTCTGCCTGATCGACAAATCTGAAGCTTTGGGAGGAACCTGCCTCAATGTTGGTTGTATCCCTTCGAAAACACTGCTCCACGGGGCATCGGTTATTGAAGAAGCTGTCGAAATTGAGAAATTCGGTATTAGTTTTGGAAAGCCGGTTATCGATATTGATAAACTGAGGGCCCGCAAGGACGAGGTTATCGGTCAATTGACCGGTGGTTTGGATCAATTGTGCAAAGCCAGGAAAATTACAAGATACATAGGCTTGGGAACTTTTAAGGACAATAAAACTATCATCGTCAAAAGTGAAAAAGGTGATGAAGAGGTCTCTTTTCAAAATTCTGTAATTGCCACTGGCTCTCAGCCCGTCAAATTACCGGGATATCCAGAAGATGAGAGGATCTGGGATTCAACCGATGCCCTGGAACTCAAAGTGATACCCAAACGCTTTCTCATTATCGGAGGAGGAATCATCGGTCTGGAAATGGCTCAGATTTATCATGCTCTTGGATCGGAAATCACTATTGTTGAGATGCTCGATCATATAATTCCACCGGCAGATAAAGATTTGGTACAACCTCTTTTTCTCAAGTTGAAGAAGAAGTTCAGAATTTTTACAAAAACCAAAATAACCAATCTTGAATCCAGTAAAACGGGCATTCTCGCCAGCTTTGAGGGCAAAAAGGCTCCTGAAAGTGATGAGTTTGATGAGCTTAAAGGAAAGGGGCTGGCACTTGGCCTTGATGATACTTTTCAATATGAGGAATCACAGCGTTTGCTCAGGATTAACCAGATTCTCTTAATTGGTACCGATGGCATATGGGAAATGCGCAATGAACTTGGTGAGATGTTTGGAAAGGAAAAGCTCAAAAAGAAAACTATAGAAAGAGAATTCGATTTAGGTTGTATCATTACTGCATATCGAAACGCAGAAATTACAAAACCA
>JADGDJ010000030.1:0-15527 GCA_016744925.1 Spirochaetaceae bacterium | reverse complement strand
TTTCGGGAATGAGAATTTGGGAGTGGACATCAGTGACAGAGGATTTATTCAGGTGAATAGGCAGCAACAGACTTCAGTTGAAAGCATTTATGCCATTGGTGATGTTGTTGGCAATCCCATGCTAGCCCATAAGTCCACTCATGAGGGAAAAGTAGCCGCAGAGGTTATAGCCGGCAGGAAATCTGTTTTTGAGCCGATGACCATACCTTCTGTTGCCTATACCAATCCTGAAATAGCCTGGATGGGGGTAACTGAAAAAGAAGCAAAAGAGAAGGGGATCTTATACAAACTGGGGAAATTCCCCTGGGGCGCCAGCGGAAGAGCACTCAGTGCCGATGCTTCTTCGGGAACAACGAAAGTTCTTTTTGATAGCGAAAGCGGGCGTATTATCGGTGCGGGGATCTGCGGACTCAATGCAGGGGAGCTTATTCATGAAGCTGTGCTGGCTCTTGAAATGGGCGCTGATTATGAAGACATCAGCAAGACCATCCACGCTCATCCGACACTTTCTGAAACATTTGCTTTCGCTGCGGAGATCGTAGATGGATCTATAACTGATATACTTATGCCTAAGTAATTATAAGACCCGTATAATTGCCGGTTTTTCCTTTTCAGGATTTTTTTTCCTGAATAGGAAATTAACCGAGAGAGCCAATATGAAACCTGAAACTCCTGATAGAGTACGCACTTGTTCCTCAGCATTAAAGGAAAACTTCGTGATGAGGTAGAAACCGGCGAAGAAGATCATGGGGATTATCAAGACTCTGAGCAGGCCGATGAATACACGCTTTGAGGCTATTTCCAATTCAACAATATCTCCCGACCCAATAGGAAGGTCGTTGGGATTGAGAACCTGGATCAGTCTCTTTCTGCTGTATTTACTGCAGCTTTCGCAACTTCCCGAAGCGCAGGAAGAGGAATTTTCGGTTGGTTCTGAATTAAATGGTTGAACTAATATTTCAAGGTTGTTTATAGTACTTATTTTAGCTTTACTTTTCATAGTTTCCTCGTAAAAATCGTTTGTGAAAAAGAGCAATGGAGTATAGTCTTATAAGAATATAGTTGATCTGAAATAAATCGTAAATAAAAAAATAGATCATAACCTAGGGGGCTATGTGTTTCAGAAGCAAAAAATGATGAGAAAAGTCTTGTATACACTTATACCGATTTTTCTTTTTTCCATCTATCTCTATGGCTGGCGATCTCTCGCCATTGCCGCAGTAGTTTTTCCAGCGGGGATTCTTACAGAATTTCTTTTTATGAAACAGCGAAAGAAAAAAGTGTCCGAAGCTGTTTTAGTCAGTTGCGCTCTTTATACTTTATCCATGCCGCCGCTCGTTCCTCTTTGGATTGCGGCTATCGGAATTGTATTCGGAGTTCTGTTCGGTAAATGCATTTACGGAGGATTCGGAAAGAATGTTTTCAATCCCGCAATAACCGGACGATTATTCATTTACATAACCTTTCCTCTTGTCATGACCAGAGGATGGATGGTGCCCGGATCTTTCGGTAGGCTCGGTGTTGATTCGGTAACATCGGCGACACCTCTGGAAGTTTTGAGAGCGGGGGAAACAACCTCCCTCATCGATCTAATAACTGGACTCCGAATGGGTGCACTTGGTGAAAGTGCCATAATTCTCATTGTCTTGGCCGCGATTTATCTCCTTGTGACAAAGACAGCAAACTGGAGATCCATGATATCGACACTCGTCTCATTTCTGGTACTTCAAAGCATCCTTTACTATAGCGGAATCATCAATGCTTCTCCTCTTGAAAGCATTCTTTCGGGAAGTGTTTTGTTTATAGCTGTATTTATGGTTACGGATCCCATATCTTCACCCAAAAAGAAAAGTGCTCTCATTTTTTATGGGATCATTATCGGTGTATCCCTCGCTCTTATCAGGGATTTTTCACTTTTCCCCGAAGGAGCCAGTTTTGCCATATTGATGGGTAATACATTCGGTCCACTTCTCGATGATCTCGATGGGAAAATCGGAAAAGGGAAAAAGGTGAAAGCATGAAAAAAGATACTCTAGCCTATACTGTTATATTTACAGCTATATCCGCATTCATTTTTGTATCTCTGCTTTCTCTCGCCTTCGGTGCAACAAAAGGCAAAGTAGAAGAGAATAATAAAATCACAGAAGCCAGAGCTTATTTGACCGCAGCCGGAATTCCTCTTACTGAGGAGATGGATGTTCAGTCCGAGTTCGCTTCTGCATACCCTAATTTCGATGAGACCAAGTCCTTTCAGGAAACCAGCATAAATGGTGAAACCATTTTAGTGGGACCCTTTCAGGGGAACGGATTATGGGGATCTATCTCCGGTGTTCTGGGCTTGACCACTGACTTTGAGAGAATTGTCGGTTTTGAAATAATCACTCATGTGGAAACCCCCGGTTTGGGTGGTCGTATAGACGAAGCGTGGTTCAAAGAGCAGTTCCGTGGAGAATTTGTCGGCGAGGGCCTTATTGTCCGCCACGGTGGAAGCGGTGGAGATAGCGATTCTGAAAATGGAGAGGTTGATGGCATAACCGGTGCCTCGAGGACCAGCGATTCCATTCAGGAAATAATAAATAGGCAGATAATAAATATGAAATCAGCTTATGGAGGTACAACAAATGAATGATGACTCTCCATCAAAAATACTTATAGACAACGTCTGGCACAATAATCCCATTTTTATTCAAATTTTGGGAATCTGTTCCACTCTGGCTGTAACCAACAATATGACAAACACCCTGATTATGACATTGGGAGTTATGTTCGTCGCAGCTTTTACCAATGTAACCGTATCGCTTCTTAAAAATTTCATACCGAGAAAAGTCAGAATGATTCTACAGACTCTGATCATCTCTTTTTATGTGATTATTGTCGATATTCTTCTCCGGGCTTATTTGCCTGAGATCAGCAAAGCACTGGGACCTTATGTGGGGCTGATTATTACCAACTGCATTATTATGGGGCGGGCAGAAGCTTTCGCACAGTCTCATGGACCGCTCATCTCCGCATGGGACGGTATAACTTCGGGACTCGGTTACTTGTGGGTTCTCATGGTCATTGCTTTCGTCAGAGAGCTTATGGGTTTCGGCACACTATTCGGTATTGCTGTGCTCCCCGAGAGTTTTACAACATGGACTATTATGGTTATGGCACCCAGCGCATTCTTTCTGCTAGGGTCGGTTCTCTGGTTTGCAAAAGCCATGATCCTTAAACAGGAAAGGGGGAAATGATGGTTCCTGATATTAATCCTATAGTACTTTTATTCGCATCGATTTTTACGAGCAATATTCTTCTGGCCAACTTTCTGGGGATGTGCTCTTTCATATCCATTTCCAAGGACATGACATCGGCCAATGGCCTCGGACTTGCCGTAACAGTTGTATTGACTATTACTTCAATGCTGAACTGGGTGCTGCTAAAATTTGTAATCATTCCTCTTGATATCACCTACCTGAGGTATATTCTTTTTATCATTGTAATTGCCGCTACAGTACAGATCCTGGAAATGATCATCGATAGGGTCTCTCCGGCGCTTTATATGTCTCTGGGAATATTCCTGCCTCTCATAACAGTGAACTGCGCCATATTGGGTGTTGCCCTGTTTATGCAGATAAGAAATTACAACTTTGTGCAGACTGTATTTTTCTCATTCGGTTCGGGGATAGGGTGGTGGCTTGCCATAATGGCACTTGCGGCGATCAATAAGAAAATTCAGAAGGCTCCTGTATCAGCCGCTTTGAGCGGACCGGGAATAACACTCATCACCATTGGTTTTATGGCTATGGCATTTATCGGATTTTCCGGAATGCTCAATGTACAATAAGGAGATTTAGAGTGGCTTTTCTCATAGCACCGGCAGCAATTGCCCTGGTCGCAGCATTACTTGCAGCGGCAATATCCATAGTTGATAAAATCGTTAACAATTACGGCGAAGTTGACATAAGCATCAACGACGGGAAAAAAGTGATTAAGATGGATGGAGGGGATACCTTATTGTCTTCTCTCGCTTCACAGGAGATCTTTATTCCATCCGCCTGTGGAGGACGGGGAACATGTGGAGCCTGCAAATGTAAGGTTACCAGCGATGTGGGACCTCATCTTCCGACGGAAACTCCCTATATGTCCAAAGAGGAACTTTCCGATAACATCCGTTTATCCTGTCAGGTTAAAATTAAAGCGGATATTGAATTGGAAATACCTGATGAATTATTCAACATCAAAAAATACAAATCTAAAATTTCATCAATCAGAGATGTGACTCACGATATCAAAGAGGTGACATTCGATCTTCAGGGAGAGGAAATCAACTTTCAGGCCGGTAAGTATGTTCAGCTTGTTGTACCTCCTCACAACAAGGTTAAGGGATACACTCAGCGAGCTTATTCTATGGCTTCGCGTCCTGAAGATAAAAACCTTGTTCAATTGTTGATCCGACTCGTTCCCGGTGGAATAGCTACGACCTGGGT
The DNA here is from genome assembly GCA_016744925.1 of Spirochaetaceae bacterium. Taxonomy (GTDB): domain Bacteria; phylum Spirochaetota; class Spirochaetia; order DSM-2461; family DSM-2461; genus Spirochaeta_F. The sequence continues at coordinate 11,058 of JADGDJ010000030.1, read as the reverse complement.
GCACACCAGTTTAAACGAAGGTGATGAGGTCGAACTTGTCGGACCTTTCGGTGATTTTTTCAGGTCGGAAACTGATGCCACAATGATCTGTATAGCTGGTGGTTCGGGAATGGCTCCCTTCAAGTCCATCCTCTACGATATGCTGGATAAAGGTGAGACTGATCGTGAAGTGTGGTATTTCTTCGGAGCCAGGACATCGAAAGATATGTTCTACCTGGAAGATATGAGAGAGCTGGAAAAGAAATGGCCGAACTTCCATTTTGTAGCGGCTCTTTCCGAACCTGAAGAGGGTAGCTCCTGGGATGGAGAAACAGGCTTAATTACCGATGTTTTAGATACATTTCTAAAAACTAAGATTGATCCGGAAAAAACCCGAGAGGGATATCTCTGCGGAAGTCCGGGAATGATCGATGCCTGTAATAATGTCTTAAGTAAAAACAAAATCGCACCAGATAAAATCTATTATGATAAATTCTGATCGGAGGAAAAAAATATGAAAATGACTCCAGCAATGCGCTCGGCTCAGGAAAGCATGCAGCCCGGTGTAATTACGGAAGAGGGATTTCTCGGAGATGAAGAGATGCCCATTGTAGACATGATCGTTCGCGATGAAGGAGAGATGATCAGTTTAGGTCTCTCTTTTGAAAAGACTGCCGAGCAGTTGAGCTATCTATTGAAAGAGGGCCAGAAAGGACTGGGAGAACCGGTTACCATCGATGATAAATGGTTAATTCGGGTTGTTGATCCAAGAGGCCAGCTTCCCTGTCCCTTTAAAGATGGTTTATTCCACAAGATGACCGCAGAAATAATACGAAAATCCACTGATGAGACACTTATTGTGACCGATATGTCCATTCACCTCTTCCTGGAGCACCACTTTATCGAAGGAAAAGGTTCTCAGTTCCGTCTGGAACCTCAGTTGCTGAAAAGAATACTTTTCGACTAAGTTGTGAATGAAAAAAATATTAAAAAGAGAAAACAGTCAGAAGCCTTGGCGATTGGTATGAATACTTCCAATCGCTAAGTGCTGAAGAGCCTGCTCATGGGGAGAAACTCCTATTGGTGGGCTCAAACTCTCACTTTAGGGTCTGGTTTTTCTTTTTAATGGCTTCCAGATTCTCCATCAGCATAGATGTGGTATCCCATTTTCCTTCAACCAAAGCCTTTCGATAGGTTTCCGGCATATCAAAAGAGAAATTCTCCTCTCCCAGAGTTAATGTCCCGGTTAATAAATTTACTTTGATCTCCGTTTCAGGATGAGCACTGACTTTGTTCTGTAACTTTGTGACAGTCTCTTCATCTACTATAAGCGCAGGAATTCCTAAACTGCTGCAGTTATTGGCGAATATTTCAGCATAGGATTGAGCTATTATGCATTTGATTCCAATGCCCGAAAGTGCCCAGGGAGCGTGTTCTCTACTGGAACCGCACCCAAAGTTCCTATTTGTTATCAAGACCGAATGTCCTGCATAGTCAGGAGAATTAAGAGGGTGATCTTTTTCTTCTCCCTTGTCGCTGAACCTCACATCGTAAAAGGCAAATTGTCCCAGACCATCAAAAGTCAGGCATTTCATAAATCTAGCGGGAATAATCCTGTCTGTATCAATATCATTTCCCTTCAGGGGGATGGCTTGTCCTGTAATCTGTTGAATCTTTTTTATCATATCATCTCCCTTGAATCACATATTTCACCTTTGATAGCGGCAGCTGCAACCATGACCGGGCTCATGAGTACCGTTCTTCCCGTAGGAGATCCCTGGCGACCAATAAAATTCCTGTTAGAGGAACTGGCGCACAATTCTATCCCTTTCAATTTGTCAGGGTTCATAGCCAGACACATAGAGCAACCAGGCTCTCTCCATTGAAAACCGGCTTCTATAAAAATCTTATGGAGCCCTTCTTTTTCCGCCATATTGGAAACACTGCGAGAACCGGGAACTACGAGAGCTCTCGTGGAGGGATTAACTTTTTTCCCTTTAACAAACTCTGCAGCTTCTCGAAGATCGCTGATTCGTCCATTTGTGCAGGAGCCTATAAAGGCTACATCTACTTTGGTACCCTTAAGAGTCTGACCGGGGGAGAGATCCATAAAATCACAGGCATGGCTGGCAGTCTGTCTTTGATCTTCCGGCAGTTCTTCTATTATGGGAATCCTCTGATTTACACCAATGGCATGGCCGGGATTGATTCCCCATGTCAGCATGGGTTCCAGATCAGTGACATCGAGATTGTATAGATCATCGTATTCAGCATCCTTGTCAGAAGCCAGAGCTTTCCATTTTTTAATAGAGTTATCAAAATCCTCGGGAGTATAGAGGCGTCCTTTCAGGTATTCAAAAGTGGTATCATCTGGATTGACATAACCGACTCTCGCACCGCCTTCAATGGTCATGTTGCAGATGGTCATCCTCTCTTCCATTGACATCTCATCTACAATATTTCCACCGTATTCATAAGCAAAACCTATTCCTCCGTTGACTCCCAATTCAGCAATAATTTTCAAAATTATATCTTTTGCGTAAACACCGGGTTTTAAATCCCCTGTGATATTGATACGTCTCACTTTAGGTTTGGAAAGAGCCATGGTCTGTGTCGCCAGAATATCTCTAATCTGACTTGTCCCGATGCCCAGAGCAATGGCTCCGAACGCTCCGTGTGTCGATGTATGGGAATCTCCGCAGGCAATGGTTAGTCCCGGCTGGGTCAGACCCAATTCCGGTCCCATAATATGAACAATACCCTGATGATCGCTTTCGGGACCAAAATAGGAAATATTATTTCCTGAAGTATTTTTTTCCAGAGCCTGAATCATATTTTCCGCTAGTTTGTCCTCGAAGGGTCTCTCTCTTTTATCAGTGGGAATAATGTGATCTACTGTACCGAATGTTCTCTCGGGGTAAAGGACCTTAAGTCCTCTCGCTTTGAGCATACCAAATGCCTGGGGAGATGTAACTTCGTGAATGAGGTGTAAAGCAATGAATATTTGATCCTGACCTGTGGGTAGTCTGGTGACTTTATGATTCTCCCACACTTTCTGCAATAAATTTTTCCCCATGATATGACCCCTTTTTAAAATCTTTAAATTTGATAATAATAGATAATATACTTAGGATCAACTATTTAATTTGTAATGTAAAGTATTAAGGGTCATTCATTGGGAATCTTGATCTATTCTACACTAATTTGTTGATTATGCAAATTTGCCATTCTATACTTTTAATAAGGAAGAGAAGAAAAAATTGAACATAGGATATAATTAAAAACACTGTGAATTAATTCCCCGCATTAGAGTCGTTTTCAATGATTATGTGCATCGAGGTTTAATTCAGGATTCTGACAGGAGATTTGCGATGACAGTAAGCGAAATAATGAAACAACTTGAAGAATACGGTGATGAAAATACCAAACGGACACTTCTGAACCACGGTGCCAAAGAGCCCTTTTTCGGTGTTAAAGTAGCTGATTTGAAGAAGATCCTCAAACAGACAAAAAAGAACCATGAGCTCTCATTGGAATTGTATAAAACAGGCAATTCTGATGCCATGTATTTAGCCGGTCTAATGGCCGATGAAAAAAAAATCACTAAAGAAGAACTCAATGAATGGCTGGATAAAGCCTACTGGTACTATCTCAATGAATACACTGTGCCCTTTGTTGCAGCGGAAACCGATTTTGGAATGGAGCTGGGACTTCAGTGGATCGAATCGGCTGAGGAAAGAGTCGCTTCTGCAGGATGGATGACACTGGCTTCCTACGCGGGAGTTCACAAAGATGAGGATCTCGATATCGGCCTCTATGGGGAATTGCTCGAGAGAATCGGCAATGATATACATGAGGCGGACAATAGAGTTCGCTACACTATGAATGGTTTTGTCATTTCTGTGGGCATGTATCTTGGTGAACTCACTCAGAAATCTATGGAGATTGCCCGGAAAATTGGGAAAGTACATGTTGAGATGGGTGGGACGGCGTGCAAAGTCCCTTTGGCGGAAGAGTACATTTTGAAGGCTGTTGATAAAGGCAGAGTAGGGAAAAAGAGGAAGTCTGCAAGGTGCTGAGCTTTCAACAGCAACTATATTCAAAAATATGTAAGGAGTGCTGTTTATGTTAAAAGATCTGGCTGATTTATTAAAAATTGTTGAACCGCTACCCGATAAATCTTCAGAAAGTGTCCTAACGGAATTAAGCACAGATCTGAGTGAAAAAGATATTGATGGACTCCTCGAATATGCCTGGGAAAACTGCATTACCGAGACGGAGAAGGCAAGGGTTGATACGGAAATGGCATTGAATGCTTCTCATATCCTGGGATACATGAGAGGTGTTACCAGAGCGCTAAGGAATAAAGCCTATTTTAGAATGCTTAAGTCCGATTATAAGCATTCCGTTGAAGATGCCCAATATTTACTGAATCTGCTCGATGAGAGTGAAACTCAGCTCGCGGGGACAGCCTGGGATATCATCGCCAATTGTTATAATGGGCTCGGGTTGTATGAGAAGTCTGTAGAGTCCACTTATAAAAGTCTTAAACTATATGAAATGGCCGGATATGAAAGAGGAATTTCATGGGCTCATCATAATCTGGGCAATGTTTTTTCCAATATCGGTGAATTTGAAAAAGCAGACAAAGAATTCCGAAGATCACTGGATAAGTTTGAAGAGATAGGGCACAAAGAGGGGATTATCCGGTTGTGTACTCTTGTTAGTCAGAATTTGAGAAGAGATAAAAAATATGATGAAGCTATGAAACTCCTTCTCAAAGCTGATGAACTGATTCCTCTGGAGGAACATAGTTATTTGTCTTTTTCTAATAATTTGAACCTTGGAATAACCCAAAGACTGTTGGGATATTTAGATGAATCTGCTCAATATTATTCAAAAAGTAAAGAGATAGGCTCCACGCTAAAAAATATCGAGCTTCAAGCTCAGTATGAATATGAACTTGCCCTTTTATTTAAAGATCAGGGGGATTTGAAATCATCTGCCAATCATCTGGATAACGCTTTGGAATACAGTACGCAGATTAATACTAGACAGCATAAAAAAGATATTGCCCATGCCTTGTCGGGAGTTCATGAAGAGATGGGACATAGCATTGAGGCTTTAAAGTACTTTAAATTGTACGATCGTCTCTCTCGGGAACTTTTAAACGGTGATGCTCTTCAGAGAATTCACAATATGGAAGTGCAGAAGGACATAGAAAGTGCAGAGAGAGAGATGGAGTATCACAGGCGCCTGCAGGAGGAAACAGAAAAAATCCTTAAGAATGTTCTGCCTATTCCCATAGTTGAGGAGTTGAAATCTACAGGTCGTGTTAAACCTAAAAGAATCCCTCATGCGGCAGCTCTTTTTACAGATTTTGTTGGTTTTACAGCCATTTCTTCACATACTTCTCCTGAAGAAATCGTTTCGCAGCTAGACTACTGTTTCAGTGGATTCGATAAGATTATGGATGATTTATGCATTGAAAAGTTAAAGACTATCGGCGATGGATATATGGCCGTCGCAGGAGCCTTGACCTCCTGTGAAAAGCACACAGAAATATGTGTCCGGGCCGGCCTGGAGATCCGGAAATTTATGGAAGAATATATAATGATGAGAAAGGCTGAGGGGAAAGAATATTGGAATGTAAGAATCGGTATCCATTGTGGTCCTCTTATCGCCGGGGTCATTGGCAATAAAAAATTTGCTTATGACGTCTGGGGAGATACAGTCAACACTGCCAGCAGAATTGAGAGCGGAGGCCAGGTGGGTGAGGTCAATATCAGTTCTGAAGTGTACAAGGTTGTAAAAGATCAGTTTACCTGCGTCCCTGCAGGATTGGTAGAGGCAAAAGGGAAGGGGAAACTTCAGATTTACACGGTGGTAGAGTGAGTTTTATCAGCTTCTTCATCTCCTTTTTTTATTCTCATCAAAAACGGGACAGACAGGAGCATCATGATCGAACCAATCATATAGGATAGGGCAATGGAAAAGGTTTTTGAGATATAACCTAGAGTCGGTTGACCGATTATCCCGCCTCCGTTTCCTATGAGGGAATCAAAAGATATTACTGTTGCTCGTTGTTCTTTAGGAATAAGCTGATGCATGTAACTCTGTTTTAAAGGCATAAATAAGCCAAATGAGGCCATAAATAAAAATAGGCATAAAAAGGCCGTTATAAAATTTGTCGCCAATCCTATACCCAGTATGAATATTGTTGATATTGATGTTGTAGCAAGCATAATAGTCGTACGTCTTTTTACCCTTTTTAAAAGGGGACCGACCAGGACATTCCCGCTTATCTGGGCGAGTGCTATGGCTGCAGCCACCAATCCCGAAATCCAGACAGCTTCTCTATTGCCTATTAAGTCCAGCAGATAGGGTTGTGAGGCATAAAACCCCCACATGAGGAAAGCCGATTGGAAAAATGAGATGATCATGAAGAGCTTCAGGGTTTTGTTCTTCCATCCCGCCTCTATAGAATCTTTGGTAATTCTTTTCAGATGATTGATAAAAGAAGCGCTCTTTCCAAGTGGTGTGAATCCCTTCTCCTTCATAAAGAACAGGGCAAATAGAAAAAGCAGTGCCAATGCAGCGGATCGTGCGATATAGGGCAGTCTTATGTCTATATATCCCATTGCTCCACCGGAAATTGTTCCCATTATCATCATAATTCCTGAAATGGAAGCGCCACGAGAAAAAATGTGGTCGAGAGGATCAGAGTAACCAGCGACCTGGAGCTCATCGACCACCCACGCCTCTACAGCTCCTGAATAGAAGGTAAAACCCAGTCCCAGAACTATTGAAAAAAGAGAAAAAGCTAAAAGACCACCCCGGTAGGTTGAAGCCAGTAGATAGCCAATGGACCCGAGAAATAAAATGACTGTAGACATGAGAAATGAAAATCGTCTTCCTCTTGTGTCGGCGAAAACACCAGTGGGTATTTCAAAGAGGGTCATGCTGGCTGTAAAGACTGCATTGGCAATAAACACTTCAAAAATATCCAGTCCGGAATCGAGGAGGAATAGAGTGTTAATTCCCCAGATAAAGGAAGCGGAGAAAGTATAGAGACTGCTTATTGTATAATAGCTGTATTTAACTTGTTTTACACTCATTGCCTATATCCTCAATAGTAGAGCTCTTCGCAGGGTAAGTCTAAAGTATAAGATAATAAGTCTTAGAAAGCACATCATTATCCCTGTCTAAAACCCTTTTATTGGGGCACCATTATTTTAATGCCCTTGTGATCAATAATCTCACTGCTGATGCTCATTGTCGAGCTTATGGCCTTTTCATTCAGTGCGGAATGAACCGATCCTTTGGATATTATTTTTCCATTTTTCAGCATCAGAACTTTATCTGTATATCTGAGAGCCAGGTTGATATCGTGAACAGCCATTATTATCAGTTTCCCTTTAGTGGTGCTCTCTTTGGACAGGATTTCCATCAATTCGATTTGAAACCGGATATCCAGATTGTTGGTCGGTTCGTCGAGCAGAATGATCGGCGTGTCCTGGATCAATGCACGGGCGATATACACTTTCTGTCTCTCTCCTCCACTCAGTTCCCCCATTTTTCTCATAGCCATTTTTTCCATAGAGAACTGTTCCATAGTTTGGAAAACTCTTTCTCTGTCGCGGTGGCTGTCCTGCCATCCAAACCAGGGTTTTCGTCCCATGAGAATAAAATCATACACACAAATTCCACCGTCAGGTGAACTGCTTTGGGGGATATAGGATATGAGTTTCGATCTCTCTTTAAGATTTCGGGAGGACAACTCTTTCCCTTTGATTAGAATCTGACCTTCATCGCTTTTAAAAATGCCACACAGGAGTTTCAGCAGAGTCGATTTACCCGAACCATTTTCTCCGATAAGGGATATGAGATCCCCCTGTTCCCAATGAGCCGAAATCTCGGACAAAACCTGACGCGATCCGTAGGAAAAACTGAGGTCATTTACTTTGATCATTAAGTGACCTCTCTTCTCTGTTTGTTCAGAAGTATGGAGATCAGGAAGGGTACACCGATTAATGATGTGATTATTCCGATGGGCAATTCTGTATTTCCCAATAGTGTTCTGGCAATAGTGTCTGATATAAGCAGGAGGAATGCTCCTGTTAGAGCCGTTGCGGGAAAGAGTACTTTATAATCAGAACCGACTAATAGACGTGAAATATGAGGTCCTGCCAATCCTATAAAACCGATGACTCCCGTAAAACTCACGATGATGGAACTCAGAAGCGTTACAACAATAACGATAATAAACATGACCGATTTGGAATTTACTCCCAGGCTCAGAGCTGTTTCCTCACCGGCGTTTATAATATTCAGTTTCCATGAAAACCGGTAGAGTACAGGAAGTGCTATTGCCGCGGCGATGGCGGTCATTTTTGTCTGATCCCATGTTGTCGAACTCAGGCTGCCCATAAGCCAGAAGACAATTTTCGCCAGTTGATCCTGTGTTGCCAGGTATTGGAGGAGAGAGGTCCCTGCGGAAAAGGCATACATTACGGCAATTCCCGCCAGTATGAGGGATTGAGAATTCATCCCTCTCAGGTGAGCTAGAATTAATACGAAGGAAACCGCTGAAAGAGACATGACGAAGGCTCCTGGAATCACCAGGTTGTAGTGCCCGCCGATTATGGCCAGCGATGCACCGAATGCCGAGGCGGCGGATATCCCTAACGTATAGGGGCTGACCAGCGGATTTCTCAATATCCCCTGCATAGCCACCCCTCCCGTAGAAAGAGACGCGCCGCAGAGAAGAGCCATGAGAATTCTCGGTAGACGAATATCCCAAATTACCGAGTACTTACCGGGGGATATTATTGAAGCGCCTTCTCCCCTGAATCGGGAGAAGACAATTTTGTTCACTTCTGCAAGAGTCAAATGAGCCGATCCTATGCAGAGAGAAACCAGACTGAGAAAAATGAGAATCAACAGTGCCGAGATAAGAATAACAGATCTCAGAGACTCTCTTTTGTTCAGATAGTTTCTCAAGGAGTTATCCGGGGTAGACATAAGTCTCTCTAATCCCATTCCATTCATCAATTCCGTAGAGTTTGATTATAAAATCCCTGTGAATGGCATCAACTTCTTCCACAGGGATTTTCTCTGGATAAAATAATGATGCAAAATAAGCCACACCTACGGGATAGCGGAGGCTGATAAAGAGATCGGATTTGACTGTATAGACCCGTTTATTCAATATGGCATCTACTGATCGCAGGGATGGTCTGTCGTAGATCGAATTGATCATATTTTGAAGAGCCTCTTCATTCACATCGCCGCTGACCCTTCTTATGATCACCTGAGGATTGTTCATGGCTATGAATTCGGGACTAAGTTGAGGGGACTTTACCGGTTCTTCCGCAGCAATGTTTATACCGCCGGCCATTTCTATAAACTGGTGATGTCCAGTTGCTTTCGAAGCGCTCTTATATGGTTTTCTGTTTTCAAAAAATACCGAAGGGTTTATCGCTCCCTCAAGGTTTATCTGCTCAACTCTCAGACGGACCGAGTTTAGTGTCTCATCTAAAATACCGATCAGTTCTTGAGCCCGCTCCTCTTTTTCGAGAACACGACCCAGATTATTCAGAATGACCGGCAGTCGGGCGGGGTTGCTTGTCGATTCGATAATGACGGCTATGCCCCTATTGTTGAGCATTTCAATTTTATTTCGATCGAACATGGAATCGGCTATAACAAGATCCGGTTCCAATTCCATAATGCTTTCCATGTTGGGACTGGATGAGTTTTTTCCTACCACTTTTTTGGAACGGAGTTCCTTGGGAAAGGTGGAATAACTGCATCTTCCCACCACAAACTCTGCACTTCCCAGGGCCGCAACGATTTCCGATAATCCGGAGTTCATGGTTACTATTTTGGTCACAGGCAGGGGTATTTCCATATCCCTTCCCAAATAATCTGTTATTGAAACGGTGAGACCGTTCTCAATGAGGGGTGAAAGAGTTTCTGTTTCACTCTGCCCTCCGGCGAAAAGTGCCGGAGAGAGAAGTAATAACAGAAGACATTTAAACATCTTCTTATTCATAGATTTAGAACTGCTTCATCACTGATTTCATAGCATCTATATAGACATTTTGAAATTCGTTATTGCTGGCCAATCCATCGGTTATTGTAGCCTCAAGCCCTAGCTGAGTTTTCATGGAATCCTCTTCATCTCCGAAGACATCATTGGACATATGGTCGCCATAGGTGAGCATAAAGGAGATGAACCGGACATTTTTGACACCTGATGCTTTTATCTCTTCCCGAACTTTGGAAAACTCAGGGGTCCCCTCCATTACGGCCAGATATGTGTTGTCGTAATTGGCTCTCAGGTATTGATCGACCTGAATCAGTTCGGCATTGTATTCCAGGTTCTTGGCATTTCCGTGAGCACAGAAAATGGTCGCCGTGTCTTCCGGATTTCCAAACTCCGATTCCAGGGCAGTTACGGCATTCTGGATATTTTCAGGGTAGTAGAGAAGGGGATGAACATATTTCACATTCATGCCGTTTGTCGGTGTATTGAGCACTTCTCTGTACTCACCTCCCACCATGAGTAGAAAATTGACTGTCAGAACATCTTTGATCCCCTCAGATTTCATGTATTCGTAAGCGTCGGCTATGGCCATTAGAGGAGTTTCTCTTTCAAAGAGGGTTTCTGTTCCCGCTTTTTTGAGCTTTTTGACAATAAAACTTGCCGTTAAACCCCAGTAGACTTCCCTGTCGGGAAAGGCCTCTCTGACGGCTGTGTCAAAGTCCTCCAGGTTTTTCTGTCCTGTTTCGTAACTGCTGCCGAATGCTGCTATAAGAATAGCCGGTTTGTTCTCACTTTTGTTTTCTACTGATGTTGCGCATCCGCTTAAAAAGATAAGCGTAGCCAATAGAAATAATGAGACTTTTGATGTGAGTTTCATGGTAGTAATACCTCCAAATAAATTTTGGAGGAGAAGCTGTTTATAACTGAATGAATTCAGTGATAACACCTCTCTCCTCGAAGAGTGTTATCTGTTATTGAATGAAGCAGGTCTCCTGACTTACCGGATTTTATCTTTTGCCTTCCCGATT
>JADGDJ010000279.1 GCA_016744925.1 Spirochaetaceae bacterium | reverse complement strand
CCTCTTTATCGGAAACAACAGTATAAAGAGATTTCTTTTCATCAAACACAATTGTCGCATTGTTCTCCTCTGCAGGAGTTTCTGTTGCGATGGTTATATCATTGCGATCACTGTTTCCGATAACTGTCTTAGACCCTTTTATATCAAAGATTTGTGTCGCTCCTGAAAAATCTGTAACTTCAAGTTCAGGCTTTTCTGCCGGTGCCGAAAGTTTCTGATAGGCAAGAAAAATTAGCAGACCAAAAGCCAGGGGAATAGCAATGAGGAACAGCCAGTTGAAATCAGTAGAGGGACTTCCAAAGAGATTTCCACTAAAATAATAAACAGTCCCGGATGGTGCCGAACCGTCTTTCAGTGCCGCTTTGACAAATTTCCGATCAGCGTAGACAGTATCTGTTTTAAACTCTATGTGATACTCACTGAGAACTCGCTCTCTTATGTTCTGATATATGTCGGCAAGCACTTGTTCTGAGTCAGCCTCGTATAAAAAACCACCTGTTTCAATTACAGCTCTCTCTAGAGAAGGATCTCTCCTGCTTCCGAAATTAATACCGTAAAGAGTGGCACCATTCAGCTTTAATTCATCGACAAGCTCTTCAGATGTATACAAATTAGAGCCGAACTGAGGACTGTCTTCTTTTCTTACTGTAGAAAAAGGATAATTCTCTCCGTCGGAAAGAACAATAATGATTTTCCGTCCTCTTATGGTGGAAATATTGCCAGCGGCGGAATATAAAGCGGCATTCAACTCTGTAAATGACTCATCTTTTCCCGGTTTCTCTATTTTCTGAAGAGATTCAAGGACAAGGTTTCTATTGGCGCTGATTGGGACGAGTTCTTTGTAGTAGGTGTTGAAGTAGGATACACCCGCTTTGTCTTTACTTCCCTGCATAGAGTTCATAAGAGTTTTGATTGCAGAGATTGCCGAAGAGATTCTCGTATTTTCATAAACATCAGTTTCCAAACCGTCAATGGTTTCATACATACTACCTGAGTTGTCTATTAATAACTGGAAATTAATACCTTTACTGACATTATCACCTTCTGAGAAATAGGAAATATTTCTACTGGAAAAAGTTGTGTTATCTGTTGACTCCAGAACCTCAAGCTGATCAGCAGTAACTCCTTTTCGGGGAAGTCCCTCTGCATCTGTAATATTCAGATACAGAGAAATCTCACCATTAAAAATCATACCTGTTGTATCAATTCCCGAGATTGAAATATTATCAGAAAAGAGAAATACCGTGCTTATGAGGGAAAAGATCAATATGAGTAGAGTTTTTTTCATTCTGCCTCCAAAAGCAGCTTAACGGATCCTGCTTTAATAACATCACCATATTTAAGCTGAGTTTTATTTGTTGCTTTTTCATTTACATAGAGATTATTTTCGATTTTCTCATCGATAACGGTAATGACACCTTTATCCACTTTAATCTCTATTTCCTTATCATTGACACCATCGTAATCTGTAAAGATCATGGTTCTGTTTCCACTTCCTAGATCCATACTTTTCTGATTTATTCTGTACTTTTTCCCAGCCTGGCTACCATTGAGAACCCGGATGACTCCGAAAGAAAACTTTTTATCAAAGAATGTGTAAAAAATACTGATCATTGTACCCATGAGTACCAGACCTAACAACCTGGGGATACTGCTACCGAAATAGCGGGATAAAATCTCCAGGAGCAATCCGCCGATAGCTCCTCCCAGAAAACCGCCTGCTGCACCGAGCAGCATTTTTCTAAAAGAATGCGAGCGAACCCCTTCACTCAAGCCCACAAAGAGTCCCACAAGAGCCCAACCGGCTGTTCTTGTCGTTAACAAAAGTGCAGAAGTTGATTCGGGAAAATATTGAATCATTGAACTGAGCAGCAACTGACCGGCAAATCCTCCCAAAATTCCACCAACTGATCCGGCAAATAACCCGATGAGTGCTCCTTTTAGTGTTCTGCTAAGAGATTTATTGAGAATCCCTTCGCCACAACCCATAAAAAGTCCCATAAATAAACCGGGTATCAATGTCGCTGTGATAAAAAAGAGCAGAAAGTTACTGAATGATGCCTGCATTGACAGAACAAGTTCTAATAGGGGCCATGAAGCGAGCCCTCCGATCAAACCGAGAAAGATGATAATTCTATTTTTACTAACTTTTTTCATTTCCTATATTCCCTCTACAATCAGAGATTTATTTTCTTTATCGTATGAAATTGAGATATTCAGATCAGTTGTATGATCGACATTCAATTGAATCTCTTTCTCCGCTCCTTTCCCATAAAACTTTAAAAGGTATTCACCGGGAAAGAGAGATAATATCTGCGGATCAGATGTAACCGGTCGTATTTCTGTAACTGCATTTATTTCTCCCCCATCAATATATGTCGGAGAATCATTTATATCCATTCGCAATCCATTTTCTTCAGAAGAAATGGAAATTCTACCGCTGAGAGGAACCAGTTTTGTTGAGAGATCCAGTACATCCTGATAGAGATCAATTTTTAAACTGAAATCTTTAGTGTGATAATTTTCTTTTTCAAAGCGGAATCGATACACTTTCCCCGAGAAAAAAACATCGGTTAAATCAGATAATAATCTCCATTTTTTATCGATAAATACTTTTATCTCTGTATTTCCCGTAATGTCTTTTCCGGTTCCATAATCTAATACAGATGTTTCTATCCGGAAAGGTTGAGATATTGACATTCCAGCTTCCAGATTGAGAACCTGAATCCTGGAACCACCGCTCATCATAGTATTCACGCTGATAGGATTAAGGAAAAAGGAACTCCAGAACAACTCATTTTCAAATTTTACTTTGATCCTGTAATCTCCCGAAGGGTGGTAAACACTGTTGGATTCTAGAATATAGGATGAATCAGTTTCATCTTTCAAATGGAATGAAATTGAAGTGGGAACGTCAGGAATATCCTTATTGTCATCGATGAAGAGATAAGCCTTAACAAACAGATCCTCTATTTGTTTATTTGTGCGGGGTACTTTTAATTGTATCCGCAGAGCGCCATGCGTAGTACTCGTAAAAAGCTCATGATAATAACCACTCAAATACAAACCATAAGCTGCCGCACAAGTTAAAATAGCCACGAATAGAGCGATTAAAATAATTTTAATGATTGATTTTCTATTCCTGGGAATTTCTATTTTTTCACCGGTTACCTTTGCAATGATAACCTGCTTTGGAAAATCTTTACCTTTCTTTTTAAAATATCTTTCCAGAATTGATATAACTTTACTCAAGTCCTTAAACCGCTTATCTGCCTTGGACTTCATACATTTCTTCACTATTTTAACGACAAAATTACTGACCGAAGGATTGTGCTTCTGAGGAGACTGGTATTTACCTTTTTGTATTTTGGCCAGTGTTTCCGGAGAATAATTTCCCGGATATGGTTTTTTACCTGTAACCATTTCGTAAAGCATTACACCCATAGAATAGATGTCGGCGCGGAGATCTACAGATTTGGAATTATTAAATTGTTCTGGAGCCATATACGATGGTGTACCAAGTGTCATTCCATCTCTTGTTAAGTTCGATTCATCATCATCACTGATTGATGCTATTCCGAAATCGACGAGTTTGATCTCCCCTTTTTTGGAAATTAGTATATTTCCCGGTTTAATATCCCGATGAATAACATTTTTATCATGAGCGTATTTCAGAGCTTTACACGCTTCGAGAAAGATGAGTAAAGCCATATCGTTTGGTAGATAGCGCTCTTTTCTAATCATTTCATCCAATGCCATTCCATCGACAAATTCCAGGACGATATAATAAGAACCGCCTGCTTTAAAATGATCATACACATCTACGATGTTGTCATTTTTGAAATCCATCATAATTCTCGCTTCCCGCTTGAAGCGTTCTGTAATGTGCTCATCACCGCTGAGAGTTAGTTTTTTTAGAATTACATCTTTATTGAGAGTAGGATGAATGCCTTTATAAACAGCACCCATCCCCCCTTCAGCCACTTTGTTTGTGATTACATACTTGCCGATTTTCGCCGGTACTTTTGCCATAACTAACTTCCTGATATATCTAAAATGTCTTTTTCGAGGTCTATATGACTGTCGGGTTTTATATAGACTACCTGAAGGTTCCAGGGATTGTGGATTTGAACAAACAGTCCCCCTGCTCTTAATTTATACTTTTCTGAGATAATGCGGTGACCGCCAAAATACAATTTTTCACTCAGAAGTTTATCGGGAAGATAGTATTTGAGCATTTCCTCAACAGAACCTTCTTCTGACTCTCCATTAGCAGTCCATGTAAGACCATGAATAGTTTCAGCGTGATAATCTTTGATTTCTTCAGGATAGTAAAATCGCTTTGGTTCAGCATGGGAAACCAAAAAGTTTTCTCCAATTGCCATAAGGGGCAATTTTTTTTCAAAATCCGAGTATTTAACTAGAAAATCCTCTCCTAAAAATTGTACGACCCACGTTTTAACCATGTCTCCTTCAAAGACAAATTTTCTGAAAGGGTGATCCCCTCCGGTTTCTTCATTTTTTATATTCTCATGATTTCCTTTAAGAAAATGAAAATTTTCAGGAAATGCGATTTTCAACTCCATGACCATCTCCATGAGACCGAAGCAGTCAATCATTTCAGCATCCATATTCTTATGCTTTCGATATCCTTTCTCATATTCTTTAAAAGCATCGTGCCAACGTTCTTTACCCCTCAATTCTGAATGGAAACCATCGCCGACGCAGAGAACCTGCAACTCTTTGTTTTTCATTAATTCAAAAAAGGACTTTTCCTCTGTTTTTATGTTTATTAAGGCTTTCATCAGTTGTTTTCTAGCATGGATATCGGGGACGATTATTGTTGGAATATCGTGATAGAGATGGAGAATCCCCCCGGGAGAGCCATCTGAAGCTTCCGGACGAATAGAAAGATTTTCATTGTTTAAAGTCTCTATTGCACTGGAAACCTTAGCTAAGTATTCAGAGGGATCAGGTATTGTTGTACTGCTGATAATGGCATCAAAGAGTTTTATCATAATCAGAATGTTACAGTATTATTGTTTTATTAACATCTATAAATTCTTCTGCAACTATCAGAGTTGCTTCAGAAATCTTTTCTGTCTGATCTTCAATGGCAACTTTATCAGAAATTCTGGCTATCCTGTAAACAGGAGAACTCTGCTTAATCGGTCCTTTTGAAAATTCTACTGACTCACCGATTTTTATATCTGCCTTGAGAATGCTTCCAGCCTTTTCAGCTTTTTCCGGTACATCTTTTCTCATTCCGACACTGACATATAAAACAGTTCTTCCCCCATCGATTACGGGTCCGGATCCTACTAGAGAACCGGAGTAAGTAAGAACCATAAATCCGCATTCCTCGTCTGCAGAAATGGTTTCTGTCTCTTCCATATCCATTCTGGTTATCTGTTTTGTAAATGAGCTTTCCTTCTCTTTCCATGAAGCCGCAAGGACTTCGAGAGACTGATCCCC
>JADGDJ010000278.1:5149-5504 GCA_016744925.1 Spirochaetaceae bacterium | reverse complement strand
GACAGTTGAAAGCCAGAAAAGAGGCCTTCAAAAATGGTGGCTGGATCTGCCATACTGATCATTCGATTCCTCCAACTATGCCACTGAGGCAGTTTCAGAAGATGATTGAGCTTATTAAAGAAAAGTAAATCTGATAGAATAAGAGCAGCATAAGATAAGGGAGAAACTATAAATGATCTACGATGATATAACTAAAGCAGCCAACTATTTGGGCATATCCGCTAATTTGGATAAGGGACTGGATTTTCTTAAAACTCTGGATGTGAACTCACTTCATGCTGGGAAAAATATAATAAGCGGAGATGATCTTTTTGTTATGAAATTCGACTATAAAACAATCGAAGAGTCTGAGGCT
>JADGDJ010000278.1:0-5139 GCA_016744925.1 Spirochaetaceae bacterium | reverse complement strand
CGATATAATCCCGGAAATCCTCTAACAGTAACTAAATCTTATAATAGTGATGGCGATGCTGAAATCTATAAACTTACTGAGGGTATTGATCTACTGCTTGAACCGGGTAAATTTGCTCTCTTTATGCCCGAAGAAGCACATGGTCCTAAAATTATTGATTCAGAAATCTCTGATATAACCAAGATTGTTGTAAAAGTTAAAATCTGAATATATCTTAGCCCTGCGGCTCTGTAAGAATTACCTTAATCCCCAGATCGATCAATTCCTTGATAAATTCATTATCCAGTAGATAATCGGAAATCAAGGTATCGATCCTGTTGATGGGAGCTGTGACATAATCTGAAACTAAACCTATTTTGCGGTGGTCGGTTACCACAATAATTTCTCCGCTTGTGCGGTCCATCATCAGTTTTGTTGTCTCGACTGCCTGCTGATTGGGAGTCGTCATGCCATATCGGCAGCTGAGAGCATCCACTCCAAGAATGGCTTTCGACGCATTTACTTGATTGAGAATATCAGTGGTGAATCCACCGACGAAAGAATTGGACTGTGAGCGGTAAAGCCCCCCGGCCAGTATGAGCTCGATATCTGGGTTTTCTATTTGTCCGATGCATCCTGCATTGATAGTCACTAATTTGATATTCGTTTTATTGACATAGCGAAAAATATGGCTGGTTGTAGATCCTCCGTTGATAAAGACCGTGTCGCCATCTTCGATCAGACTCGCCGCAATTTTGGCTATGGAATCCTTATTTTCGTGTTCCAGTTTGGACCTGTTTGAAAAAGGAACTTCTTTTCGCAGCCTCTCTATTGAAATTGCACCGCCGAAAGTCCTTTCTATCAAGTGCTTTTTCTCTAGATAATCCAGATCTCTGCGAATAGTTATTTCGGAAACTTCGAGTGTTTCGCTCAGCTCCGTCACGCGGATATGGCCGCCTCTCTGAAGCAGTTCGATAATTCTCTTTTGTCTTTTTTCCTGCGCTGACAGGATCTTTGGCGTCATAGTCTAACACTCCGATAAAAATACTACTCTTTTCGTTGACAGTTCACAATATGAAGGCGACAATAGTCATATGTTTGAAACCGATCACTAAAATACTATTGTATGATCGAATTAAAGCATTGCATATAGTTGTTTTTAATAAAAAGAGGATTTTGTGAAGATTGATCTTATCGATGCTATGCAAAGGGCTGCAGCAACGCTGAAACAATATGACAGTAGTGAAGTCAGACTCTACCATCACAATGACACTGATGGATTGACCTCCGGGTCTATTCTGTTAACTTCTTTTCAGCAAGCTGGTTACGAGGTTTCCCGATTCTCTCTGGAGAAACCTTATCCTCAGGTTCTACAGGAGATTTTTTCCAGTTATCATAAAATAATTGTATTTGTGGATTTCGCCGGGAAGATTGCACCACTGATCTCTCAAATGAATGATGGGAGAAATCTTGTGATCATTCTCGATCATCATCCAGCAGAAGCTGTAGAGGATCCTACAGTATTCAATCTCGATGGCGATCTTTACGGTCTTAAAGGAGATCGGGATATTTCAGCATCGGCAACTTCCTATCTGTTTGCAGATATTCTGATGAATCTATATGGAACAGATGCCCATCGGATGTCCCATCTCGGGACGCTCGGAGCTATTGGTGATGGTTTTTTAGTTGACGGAGCCTTGGTCGGTATTAACAGAGATGTTCTGCAAGAGGCCGTTGACATCGGGTTGATCAGGATTGACCAGAAAGCTCTCGGAGAGGAATATTTAATAACTCTCGGTGGAGTCGAGTATCCTGCTTTGGAAATATGCAAATCCCTCGATACTCTTGGAGGAGCTGGTTATTACGACGGGGGAACCTCTCTCGGTATAGAGCTCTGCCTTCATGGAGTGAATGAGGAAATGAATGAAAAAATCGTCCTTCTGAAAAAGGAGATGGAAAAGATTTTTTCAAAAGAACTGGAAAACCTGAGAAAAAATATCCGGACGACAGAAAATATTCAGTGGTTCAATGTCGAAGACCGTTTCAGTCCTATGGGCGTAAAGATGATAGGTGTATTCTGCATGTTCGTGAAAGACATGGATTTTCTCGATGAAACAAAATATCTGGCAGGATTTCAGAATGTCCCCGATGAGGTTCCGGGATTTGGAAAGATTCAGTTCGATTCCTCAAAAATTTCTATGAGAGTATCACAATTCCTTATGGATAAAATCCGAACAGGAGACACTCCCGGCCTTGATAGATTTCTACCTGTTGCCACAAACAAAATAGGTGGATTTGTCGATGCCTGCCATGGACTTTCGGCTGCAACGACTGTAAGTAGAGGTGAAGATGAATTGCTTATATCTGAAATGGAAAAAGAGCTCGCAATGAGGATGATCGGTAATAAGGACTTCGAAGCTGAAGGTATTAAAATGAGTTAATAATGAAGATCATTAATTTGATTTTTATTGCTATAAAAAAAATTTAGGAGTGAGAAATGAAAAAATCTAATTTGATAGCTATGATTCTTTTCGTAGTTATGATTCTTCCAACTGCAATGTTTGCAGGCGGTAGTGTGGATGTTGATGAATCTGCTGATGTTAACATTGAATTCTGGCATGCTATGTCTGGAGCTCGAGTTGAACTTATCCAGGGTATTGTAGACAAGTTTATGGCCGAAAATCCCAATATTAATGTGGATGTGCAGTATACGGGATCATATAATGATACTCTCAATAAGGTTAAATCAGCCTACAAAGCTGGAAATGCACCGGATATCTTCCATTCTTATGAGATAGGAACTCTGGGACTTATCAATAGTGGAATAATTTCTCCATTAGATGAAATCGCCGGTAAATTCGACCGGAAAATCCCCTGGGATGATTTTTTCACTCCCGTTCAGAGTTATTACAAATACAAAGGCGATCATTATTCTATGCCTTTCAACTCGTCAACACCACTGATCTTCTACAACAAAACTTTTTTTGAGAAAGCCGGTCTCGATCCGGAAAATCCTCCAAAAACATATAGTGAAATAAGAGAAGCTGCTGTTGCTCTTCAGGCTGCAGGATATAAAACTCCTGTTACATGGAACCTTCATTCATGGTACTTCGAGCAGATGATCTGTCTTCAGGATGAGCCTTTCGTCAATGATAAAAACGGAAGAAGCGGTGATCTTCCCACAGAAGTTGTATTTAACGGCGAAGCCGGGCAGAAAGTTCTTGATTGGTGGGTAGGAATGGAAAAAGACGGACTATTTCTCGATGTTGGTCCGGGATGGTCAAATCATAGAGCGGCATTTGGTTCGGGAGAAGTGGCAATGGTTATGTCATCATCATCTGATGTAAACACCCTTACTGCTGCACTCAAAGAAAAAGGCTGGGAAATGGGAACCGGATATATTCCGAGACCTGAAGGTGCCAAAGGTGGAGTTGCTATCGGTGGTGGATCATTGTGGCTGACAAATAATCATACAACAGAAGAAGAACTGGCTGCACTTAAACTGATAACATATATATCTGAAGATGAATCTCAGATAGCATGGCATAAAGGAACAGGTTATTTTCCTGTTCGAAAAACTGCTATGGATCAGCTCAAGTCCGAAGGATGGTTTAATGAGAATCCTAACTTCCTGACAGCTTTCAATCAGCTGCTGGATAGCCCTGAGACATTGAATACATCAGGTGGTCTTCTTGGGATTTTCCCTGAAGCAAGAGAGCTTATTCAGTCTGCCATACAGGAAATGTATGCGGGAAAACCTGTAAAAGAAGCTCTTGACGAAGCTGCTGTAAAAGCAAATGCTTCTATTGCAGAATGGAATGAAGTAATTCAATAATAGTTTTTCTAATTTAAGAAGCTGCTGTTACCAGCAGCTTCTTTTTATTCGCAAGCCATTATACCCCTAAGCTCGCTTCGGGGATTTAGGCTATTTTTCTTCGCGGCTTTGCCGCAACCTGTACGAACGCAGATCCCTCGTAGCTTACTGCGAGGATCTTCATTGAGGATGTAAATGAAACAATCAACTTTTAATAATAAATTTCTACCGTATCTTCTGCTTATTCCGACATTCATTATACTTGCCGTATTCTTATTTTATCCGGCGATTGAGACTTTCAGGTTGAGCTTTTTTAAAATCCATCCATGGTCCGGGGCTGAGAAGTTTGCGGGCTTTTACAATTATATTAAGATTTTCACTAATTCTGAATATTTGAGCAGTTTTGTATTGTCTGCAGGTTTTGCGCTGGCTGTCATTGCCGGGGGAATAATTTTCAGTTTATTAATCGCTTTGCTATTAAATAAGAAAATTGCAGGAATCCGGTTTTACCGTTCCTTTTTAATATGGCCCTATGCTTTGTCTCCGGCAATAGCCGGTGCTTTATTCAACTTTCTTTTTAATCCCGCCAATGGCGTTATGTGTTATTTTACAGGAAACCGGACATGGCTGACCAATGAGAAAACGGCAATCATTGTAGTTATCATTGCCGCTGTCTGGAAAAATCTTGGATACAATATCATTTTTTATCTGACGGCATTGCGCAATGTGCCTGTTTCAGCACTGGAATCGGCATCAATAGATGGTGCCGGGGCAGTCAAAAAATTCATGTATATTACTTTTGCCTTTCTTTCACCGACAACTTTTTTTCTCTTTGTAATGAATACGATCTATGCGTATTTTGCCAGTTTCGGATTAATTGATGTGTTAACGCAGGGAGGGCCGGCAGATTCAACCAGAGTGCTGATCTACCATCTGTATAAAGATTTTTTCGTTCATTCCAAAATCGGATATGCCGCTGCGGAGAGTCTTGTGTTATTCACTCTCGTTGTAGGTGTTACTGTTCTTCAATTCAGAACAGCCGGTAAAAAAGTCCATTACCAATAAAGATACCCTCAGCAGAGCTGCGAAGTATCTGTGTTCGTAGAGGTTGCGGCATAGCCGCGAAGAGACGACAGCCTACATCCCCGAAGCAAGCTCCAGGGAATTACGGCTAAACGAATAAAAGGGAGAGATTTTATGAAACGCACAAAAATGAAAAGTTTAGGCATTCATGTTTTACTCATAGTATGTATTCTGATTATCAGCTTACCTGTTATATTAGCTCTGATTATCAGTACTCAAAATGAGGCTCAGGTCATGTCTTATCCACCGGGACTGATTCCCGG
>JADGDJ010000277.1 GCA_016744925.1 Spirochaetaceae bacterium | reverse complement strand
AAGCTGCACACATTCTCGATATCGAAGAGCTACTTGAAAGAAAGCCTAAAGCTCTTTCCGGTGGGCAGAGACAGAGAGTTGCTGTAGGTCGTGCCATTGTACGTAAACCTAAAGTTTTCCTGTTCGACGAGCCTCTTTCTAACCTCGATGCAAAATTGAGAGTTCAGATGAGAGCTGAGATTTCTTCACTCCACACAAGACTCAATGCAACTATGATCTATGTAACACATGACCAGGTTGAAGCGATGACAATGGGTGATAAAATTGTCGTAATGAAAGGTGGAGTTATCCAGCAGATCGGTTCTCCTCTGAAATTGTACAATGAACCTGTAAACAGATTTGTTGCTGGTTTCATCGGATCTCCTCCAATGAACATCGCTGTAGCGAAAATCGTTGAAGAGGGTGGAAAGCTTATCGCTAAAGAAGCTGGTTTTGAAGTAACTATCACTGGTGATATCGCAGAAAAAATGAAATCTTATGTTGGAAAAGAAGTTCTTATGGGAATTAGACCTGAAGATCTCGAATTCACAACTAAACCTGAAGCTGGTAACAACCTCAAGGCTAAAGTTGAAGTAATCGAGCCTCTAGGAGCTGAAACTCACCTTTTCGTAAACACTTCAGATCATTCATTGGTAGCTAGAACTGCTCCCGATAATATCTTTAAAGTAGGAGATGAAGTAAACTTCACTCCAAACCTCGAAAAAATGCATTTCTTTGATCTGGAAACAGAAACAAATATACTTTTCTGATAATTTCTATTTGTATATACAGAGCCGGTCTTATTGACCGGCTTTTTTATTCGGATAAAAAAGCCGATCGCCGTGTTTGTGGCGAAGAGAACCTTCCGGATGCTTAGTCCTGGGTTTTATTCGAAGAAAAAAAATAGCTTCTGTATCCTTGACGAACATAACCCTTCGGACAGTTTTCCGGGGTTTTATACTTGGAACATCTTTTTATTTCATTGATTTCCACATATTATTCAGTTAAAATTCAAATGAGTTCACATAAATGAAAGACACTATTAATTACACAAGAGAACAGTTGATCCAAAAACTGGATAAACTAGTACAGAGTACTGAAAAAATCTACCTCGACCTCGGGAGAAATTACCCTCTTCTACTCAATGAGTTAGATGAAAGTATAAAAAACTCATCATCGTCTACTCAAGTATTATCCAATAAGGATGATTCAATTGATGCCATAGAGTTGATTATTAACGAAGGTGATCAAATTATTGATAACTTCAATGAAGCCTTTACATCCATGTACAGTAAAGATGGGGAACTGTTTGAGATAATCAGACGTGGTGTTACAGAAATGGGAACACTGGCTGAAGTGATCGACAATATAAAAGAGGGTTCTATTGAGATGGAACTCATTTCGCTCAATGCGATGACAGTTGCCCTGAAATCGGGAACCGCCGGAAAAGCCTTCTCTTTTATTACTGATGAGCTGAAAAAATTATCCGCACAAACGATCAAGCTGACAGATGAACTGACGATTAATGGAAATAACCAGCTGCTATTGTTCGAAAAATTCGGTGAAAAAATAGAAAACACCAGAACAGAACAAGATGCATTAACAGCTAATATGGATCGTTATCTCAAATCAAGTTTTACTACGACAAGCCGTGGATTAGAAGAATCCGCAGATATGATGCGTACACTATCAAACAGCTCGGTTGACGTAAAAGAACCACTGATGAGAATTATGCAGGAAGTCCAGCTCCAGGATATTATTCGACAGTCTATTGATCATATATATATTTCTATAGAAGAATTCAAACCATTTAATGAAAGCTGGACAAATGAAGAAAAACTCGATGAATTTTCTTTTCGAAAAATGATGCCCGATTTATGTTTTACAGTTTTGAAAGATGTCAAAAATGATATTGACGAGAGCTACTGCATTTTCGAGGAAAAGTCAGCACTGATAAAATCAATTCTCGATTCACTGGAAGAAAAGAGAGCTAAATTTATAAAATCAGCTTTAAACTCTTCGGCAACGGAAAACTTCAGTATAATCGCACTAAAAGAGGAATCTGTTGAGAGAATAAACTCATTGATAAAAGAAGTGAATTCTTCTGTCAAGAAAAGATTGGAAATCTCTCAGGACGGCCTTAACCTCCTCAAAGATATAACAATATTAAAAAGACAATTCGAATCATTTGAGCCGATAATCACCAGGTTCCATAACATCATTGTAGCGTCAAGGATAGAAGTAGCCAAACAGATTGCACTGAGTGATATGAAAGATACTGTTACAAAAATGACGAAGCTTACTGAAGATATAGATTTGGATATATCAAGTGCTCTCGACACAATTAAACATTTCCTGAAAACGACAAAGGGGATCATCAGCAACTACTCTTCAACAATTAAAAGAGAAATGCCCGGCATGAATTCTCTTTTAATGAGGACTTCTGACAATCAGAACAGGCTTAATGAACTTTCAGATTCGCTAATAAGCTGCCTGAGTAATTTTAAAATATTCACTAATAGATTTTTTACTTTATACAGTGAAACAGATGAAAGTAGAAAAAGGCTGAATACACTTTCTACAAATATCATGGAAATAGAAGGAATATTAAGTAAAATACAAGAAGGGGCTGAATCCGAGATTTCTAAGATACAGGAAAACGACGAAAAACAGAATTGGACTATTCAAAGCGAAAGATTGAACAGCATCATTGAAAGATTCACAATTTTCACCCATAAAAAGACAGCTTCAGATCTAGTTGGTACAGCCTCTGAAGTTGAAGAAACAGCCGAAAGCGGTGAAGTTACGTTATTTTAGACCTTTTCATCCAAATATTTGACGACACATATCGAACGTGATAGACTTCAAAACGGAGGGATTTATGAAAAAAACATGGATTTATGTTACCTTGTTGATACTTATCTTGTTACTGCCCGGCTGTACATCTGATCCGGAAACTCCAGAACAGATTCCAGAAGAAACACCCGTAGAGGAACCGGTAAAAGCTGAAGAACCGGTTGAAAAACAGGAAATCGTCCCTGTAGAAAAGATTGAATCGGTTAGTGAAGAGGATATTTTCACTGCAGAAGCTGCTGTGGAGCGAGCTTATGATGCTGGAGCGTCTACATATTCACCAGACCTGTTTCTCGAAGCCAATGAAGATCTCGAAAAAGCAAAATCTCTTGCCGAAAAAGATCCCGACCAATCGAGAGAGCTCCTTGCTTCTTCTATAGAAAAAGCAAACATGGCTTATGAAGCATCGATCAATGCTCAGGTAGACAAAAAAGTAACAATTTTAAGAGCTTTAGAAGCAAAACTCAATGAAATAGAAGCGGAAAAATATGCTCCCGACGATTACAAAACTGTAAAAGACAGAGCTGACCAGCTGATAATGTATCTGGAAAATAAAGACTATGAAAATGCCGACAAACAGTACAATTCAACATTGTTGGCGATGCAGAATTTATACAATACTCTGGACAACAACATCCGCTGGGTAAATATTCTCGACAGAGATACGAAAGCATACATGAAAGATGCAGAAGATCAGGAAGTCTATTTGTGGGCACCTGAAGAACTGGAGAAGGCCAATTACAGCTACTCTGAAGGGATCTCGCATTTCAATAGTTATGAACTAGAAGAAAGTGAACATTCATTAAAAGAAGCTAAATACTGGGCATTTCACTCACTAAGGTTAAGCAATATCCGAAAGAGACAGAATCAGACCGATGCCCTTATGGTGGAAGCTTTAAACGAATTGGAATCTGCTTCCCAGAATCGAGTAATGGATAGTGAGGGTAATATAACCGAAGCCAATCCCTGGAAAGGTGATGATTTCATCGAAGAAAATCCTGCACCTAATACTGATGCCGATGAGTTCAATGAAGATGGTTCTTCTCTGCAGAACTTCGATCCCGATGCTGAGATTGAAAATGAAAACACATCAGCCATTATTAGCGGAACAACAAAAGTTCTAGGTGATGAACAGCAGATGACACTTCTTGAGCAGGCAATTGAACTTTGGAAACAGGGAGTAAAAGCCAGATCTGAAGGTAAATTTGATATAGCGGATGAATACTTTAAACAGTCTAAAGCCTACTCTGAAGCTTATTCTGCCAACGCAGTTTCTTTAGAGTACATAGTCAAAAAGAGAGATACTCTCTGGGCAATTTCCGCAAGAGAAGATATCCTTGGGAATCCATTTTTATGGACAAAAATCTGGAGAAGAAACAATCAGATTATTGATAATCCGGATCTTATCTACCCCGGACAGAAATTGGTTATTCCACCGAAATAAGGTATTAAAAAAAAATGCAGCTTCATTGTGAAGCTGCTTTTTTATTTCTAAATATTACTGTACAAAACTATCAAAATAATTGACCAGCTGTCCCATTAAATCTCTTTTAACAACTTTTTCAATTTCCCTGTAGGTGACACTCTTCACTGCAGATTCAGAAACCGCTGTAATCCTGTCATTTTTCTCAATAGCTACAGCAGGTATCCCATTCTCATCTTCAATTTTCACTGTTAGATAAAACTTCTTATTACTCATATCATTATTTAGCTTAACATCTTCGAAGGCGATAGATCCGGTTACCGCAAGATTACCTGATGGGGCTACTGCAAACCCGAAAGAGGTAAGTTCATCGGTGAGAACAGCTGTAATTTTGCCCTCTTCATCATTTTCAATATTGATTCTGAATACCATGGAAATTGCCAGATCTTTCCGATTATTGCGGATATCATTTATATCGTAGGACTTCATAATCGTTTTACTCATGGGTAGATTGATAATCTCCAACTGTTCTATAAGAACCTGATTAGCCTGTGCGACAACATAAGCAGCATCGTAATAGGCATATTCTCTTATTGCAGAACTCTGCCCACCAGTTTGGCCAATAAAATTTCGCACGACATTGCTATTTTCATTAATCCTCTCGCGATAAATACTAGCGGTCTTCTGCCTATCGATGTAGGCCAGAACATGAACCTGTCCCAGATCATTTGTCCAGGATTCACCAAAATTGACATTGATAAGCTCCTGGTCTGCCAGTTGTGTAATGTCCTGATCGAAGTTGGTCTCTTCTGAAGCCTCGACAGTTCCGCCGGAAGAGAGTTCCTTATACCTGGTTTGTATTGTCGTTTCTACTTTAATACTTGTCTTGAAAATCTGTGCCAGTGAGGCGGCCGCATTCCTCTTGGCATCTTTCAGAGACGATCCCTGGCCGATTTCTACCATAAATTCCGATTCGGCATATTTCATAAATTTATTATCCACCCAGGCGGGTTTCCCCGATGGACCAGGTGTGGATACACAGGCTGCGAATAAAGATACCAGCCCTATAATTGCAATTATTTTTCTCATACAAATTCCTTATTCGAAATAATAGCGGTACTCCGCATCCTTAGCGAACATGGACAATTCGGACTTCTGTCCGTTGTCCTTATTCGAAATAATAGCGGTACTCCGCATCCTTAGCGAACATGGACAATTCGGACTTCTGTCCGTTGTCCTTATTCGAAATAATAGCGGTACTCCG
>JADGDJ010000276.1 GCA_016744925.1 Spirochaetaceae bacterium | reverse complement strand
ATCCTGAGGATTCATATTCAGGATTTGTGTGTATATAGAGATAGCTGTTTCATAATCTCCTTCATTATGTGAATACAACGCTTCGAGAAGCATATTATCGATATTTCCCACCTCATTGGATTTCCTGGGAATAAACTTACTTTTATCGAGATCGGGATATTTTTTCTGATTGATGGGGCTGTAATCGGTGTGTTCATTATAAAACTCATTCGACTTATGTTCTATTCTTTTATTAAAAGTAAAACGCCTTTTATTCAATTCCGTATGAAGCTGTCTCTGATAGTCCCTTATTTCCTGAAAAATAATATCGGAAAGGCTCAAATTGGCATTGAGCGCCGCCAGCTTTCGCTTCAGTGGTTCATCATAGGGGGAGAACTCTGCTTTATAGACAAGTTCGTGCTCTACTTCAGCCCAGGCATCCTGAAGAATAGTTCTTATCTGAACTTCACAGCAGAAATTTTTATCAATGGAGTACTTCACTCTCAGGTGTTCTGGAATTTGAATAAGGAAATGTATGGATTCATAACCGAATTCCCGAAAAGAGAGATTTTCCCCTTTTCTCTCTTCTTCAACGACTGTGCAGTAGTTGCGAATAAAAGCTTCAACAGTTTTCACATCCTCCATAAAAGGACAGATAATTCTCAGCCCCATAATATCTGTCAAAGTAAATAATGCTTTATCAAAATCAATATTTTTTGCCAGAACTTTCAGATAGACACTGTCAAACTCTTTCACTCGGTTTTTCAGTGTGACGTGAAGTGATATTTTCTTTAATTCATTTCTGAAATCATGCTGCAGGTCGTATAATAAATGTTCGAATTTTTCTTTATACCGAGTGTATTGCTCTTCAAGTTGTTTCCTGTCGGGGATCGATATTATCTCACTGTCGCTCATTGTTTTATTATAGCATAGTTGTGAATTTTATTTTCGAAATTGTTCCCCGGGCAGAAAAAAACATCTCTTTAAAGTACAACTATGGATCCCTGATTTCTTATCTTAAGCCTTGTCACAGACCCAAGACCGAAAAACCTTTCCATATATTTTTTGAAATGATCAAATTGATCATTTTGAATATAAATTTGAACTGTTCCGGCAAAACCGCCTCCATGAACACGAACAGCTCCTGTAAAATTTGCATATGATTCTGCAAGAGCAATTGCCAGTGAAATTTTCTGGTCTGAAATGTACTTTGTAGTGAAAACATTCTGCAGGAATTTAAAAGATGAATC
This sequence comes from Spirochaetaceae bacterium, assembly GCA_016744925.1. Lineage (GTDB taxonomy): Bacteria > Spirochaetota > Spirochaetia > DSM-2461 > DSM-2461 > Spirochaeta_F. Next base: position 4,310 of record JADGDJ010000276.1, on the reverse strand, counting down.
TCCCGATTGTCTAACTTTTTTTAAATATGAATCAAGGTTATTGGCCTTCAAAAAATCTACCATTTCTACAACTCTGTCATCTTCATTAAAAAAGTGAAGCGCTCGAAGAACAGGCCGATCACCTAAAGAGGCAGCGATTTCCGGTATTTTTTTAAAAAATTCATCCTTGTTTACAAAACGGCAGACTTCTTCACCAAAAATCGAAGCTACACTTTTCATCTCAGCTGGAATAGAAGCATAGTCCGCTGTCATATCGGCATGATCACCTCCTGTATCAACGACTAAAAGATTAAATCCGTTCTCTTCAAAGGAATATGTTATCCGGTCGATTACAGGTGCTGAAGGATCTTTAAAATCAATAGCGACAATTCCACCATGAGCACATGCGACCTGATCCATCAAACCGCAGGGTTTTTCAAGAAATATATTTTCTGCTTTCTGACCAATTTTGGCAAGGTCTACAGAATCTACAGAATCTTTATTGAATAAGACACTCAGGATCTTACCTAAAAAAACTTCGATAGAGGCAGAAGAACTCAAACCCGAACCGATTAATACATCGCTGGTTAAAAAGGCATTAAAGCCACCGATGACCAGTCCCTGAGTCTTGAAAATAGAGATAATCCCCCGCAATAGAGAGCTAGTAGAATCTTCAGTTTCACTTTTAACATCCAATTTATCGAGGTCAACGGAAAAAGAGCCCTGAAATCCCTCAGAATAGACTGTGGCGATCTTATTACCCGATTTTGCTACTATTCCCAATGTATCGAGTTGAATTGAAGCTGCGAGCACTCTTCCCTGGTTGTGGTCTGTATGATTTCCACCTAATTCTGTCCTTCCGGGACTGCTGATGATTGTGATCTCTTCCTCAGTAAATTTATCTGAGAATTTTTGCAGTAGTGATAAATACCGATCTTTCTGCCTTGAATAAGCCGAATTCCCATAAAGATTAAGAAGCACACTTTTATATTCATCTCTTGTTATCTTTTCGATAACTTTTTGAATAATCATTATCTCCCCCGATAGTGAGAACCAGATAGTTCTCTCAATATTTCTGCACTTGATTCTGCTGTAATATCACGTTGAGCCATAGCCATCATTTCATAACCGACCATAAATTTTTTAACTTCTGCGCTTCTCAACAGAGGTGGAAAATAATGCATATGGAAAGTTGACCAGGGATGATCTTTCCCATCAGTAGGCTTCTGATGCAGCCCCATAGAATAGGGGAAATCTGTTTTAAAAAGATTGTCATATCGTATTCCAAGTGCTTTCATAATCTCTGCAAGATCGGATACCTGCTTTTCCGATAAGTCATCTACCGAAGAAACCTGCTGTTTGGGAAGCACAAGGGTTTCATAAGGCCAAACTGCCCAGAAGGGTACTAATACAACAAAACTTTCATTTTCCAATACAAGTCTCTCTTTGCTTTTCAATTCTTCATTCAAATAATCTATGAGGAGAGGGCTGTTATTCTTTTTAAAATACTCTTTCTGCTTAGCCAGTTCTTTAGCTGGTAAGTCCGGTACAAACTCATCGGCCCAAACCTGCCCATGTGGATGGGGATTGGAACAGCCCATTGCTGCCCCGTGATTTTCAAAAATTTGTATATGATTAATAAAATCTAATTGTGAAAGCTCTGAATATTCCTTTTTCCAGTGGCGGATAACCGTTTTGATCTCTTCTTTTTCCATAATGGGAATTGTGAGATCGTGGCGAGGTGAAAAACAGATAACTTTACAGATACCCCGTTCACTTTCCGCTTTAAAAAAAGAAGAATTTACAGAATCCCTATCTGTATCTTCTAACAGTGCTGAAAAGTCATTCACAAATGAATAAGTGTCTTTATAATCTGGAGTGGTATCACCACTGGCGCGGCTATTTCCCGGGCATAAATAGCAGTTTTTATCGTGCTCCGGTCTTTTTAGCTCATCAGTATTTTCGACCTGTCCCTGCCATGGTCTCTTCGTCCGATGGGGTGAAACTTTAATCCACTCTCCGGTTAAAATATTATATCTTCTATGTGGACTATCTTTTAAGAACATATGGACTCCTATTTGTACGCGTGTACATTTTATGGTTAATTTTTTTATCTGTCAATAAATTGTTCCCTTTTATTGGAAATTATTTCCTTGTCATGGTAAATTCAGACATGGGTATTAAAGTTGACCGCAATAAAGTTGCCTTATTGGCAGGAGTGAGTTCCGCCACTGTATCAAGAGTTTTTAATCATCCTGAAAAAGTGAATAAAGACAAACGTGAAACCGTGCTTAAGGCAGCAAAAGAACTTAATTATAAACCGAATATCAATGCGGCAATCCTCGCAAGGGGAATTAATGGGAAAATACTGCTACTAGACAATAATAAATTATTAAAATACGACAGTTCTAACAGCTATTATTATTCCTGGCTTTATGTTGATCTTCTGAATCAAATTAGAGATGTATTAAAAGGGACTGTGTACGAATTGGTAATTTCAAATCTCGAAGACCTGAAAATACAAGACTCTTTTGACCTTCGTGATTTCGATGGAATAATATGTTTTGATATTGATGATATTGATGATTTGTCACTAGTTAGAGAATCAGGAATACCTTATGTATTTGGTCATCACGTCCGTGAGATTCCACTGACCAATAAGTTATTTACGGACAACTATTATGGAGGGTTTCTTCAAGCTAGATTTTTAAGAGAAACCGGTCATATAAAAACGATTTACATCACAGGTATGCTCAATAAACTCAATGCCCACAAAGAGAGATACAACGGATTCAGTGATATCTACAGTTGTAAAAATCATTTACTGATTGAGGGAAGAGTGGGTAAAGATGGCGGTGAAGAAAGTATAAGAACTGTTATAGATAAAATTGAGAGCAAAGAATACACAGCCATAGCAGCCGTTAATGATCTAACTGCTATTGGAATATATTTTGAACTTATGAAAAGGGGAATATCAATCCCGGAAGACGTCTCTTTGATAGGATATGACAATCTACCCTTTACCAACCTACTACCAAAACGCCTTTCGACAATAGATATAAAAATTGGTCAATTGTATAAACAATCTGCCATCAATCTATTGAGCATTATCAGAAATGGCACCAACGAGATGCCCGGGAACTTTAAACCAAGCCTCATTCGTGGACAGACAGTAAGCAGGAATAAAGAAATTTTATAATTGTGAAATAAAAATTAAAAGTTCGCGTTCACCTTCAAACAGAAAAAGTCTGTCCTCTTCCATTTTGAACGAATCGACACGACTAAGAGCCTGTAAAAATCTATATTCCTGTTTTGTATCTTCCATGCAGGCCATAAGTGTTGTCGCAATTTCACCGAATTCAATTGAATTGTTCTCTATATAATAATCTGTAAAAAAATTATTGCATGTTGCATTACCACCGACCTTTGAAGATTCCAGATCAAACTCAATATATGGCGGTTTTTCATTGATGATAACTATATCTGTTTCGCCTTCAAGTTCCAGTAAAAACCATTTTCGATTTTCCATATTGTTATCGTTACTTGCACAACTGATAATTGTTATAGTAACTATTAGTATGAGTAAATTAATCTTTTTCAAAAGTCCCTCCAACGATGGATATTATTCACAAAACAGCAGACAAAAGCAATGGATATAATTAATAATAATTTGAACTTGACTAATGAAAGGAAACCCGTATAATACTTCTTGAATGGGCGGCTAGCTCAGTTGGTTAGAGTGCTTGCTCGACATGCAAGATGTCCGCGGTTCGAGTCCGCGGTCGCCTAATAAAAAGAATCTGTTTTTCAGATTCTTTTTTTTATTTATAAACTCTAATGTACACGATGCGAATGGTAAGCAGGGATATTTCTAACAAAAATGATCCAAAAAAAAGAGGCATAAAGCCTCTTTTCATTAACCGAGAACGCTTACGACCCTTTCGAGTACTTTTTTTCTATCCAATGGTTTGACGATATAGTTTTTAGCTCCGGCAAGAAGGGCTTTTTTTACAAGATCCTGTTTTCCCAACGCACTGACCATTACAACTTTTGCATCTTTATCAAATTCAACAATGTGTTCTAATGCCGTAACTCCGTCCATTTTCGGCATGGTTATATCCATAGTGACAAGATCAATATTGGGATATAGCTCTTTATATTTTTCAACACCTTCCACACCGTCTGCAGCTGTTCCGATAACTTCGAAGCCCTCAGAGCTGAGAATCTGACTGATCTGCTTTGTAACAAACATGGAATCGTCAACAATTAGGACTCTATATGCTCCACCACCGTTTTTTACACCATCAGGTGAACGTTCATTAATTGATGGA
>JADGDJ010000275.1 GCA_016744925.1 Spirochaetaceae bacterium | reverse complement strand
ACGTCCTGCTGCATCTGCAAAATTTTCAATTATATTCTTAATATCTTTTTTACTAAGTTCCTTTGGAATCTCCCCTTTGCGCGGGTTAACTATAGGTGATGGGCCAACAGGTTCATATCCTGTAACATTTTTACTTGCTGCACTTCCAGCATGATTAATTTGCATTACGGCCTTAGATCCATTTTCATGAATTGTGTTTGCTATTTTTTTTAATCCTTCCACAACACCATCATCTGCTACAGAAAGTTGTCCTTCACTAGCCTTTCCTTTCTGTGTGATAAAACTATGCTCTATAATAAATAATGATATATATCCACTTTTAGATTTTTCATCATAATAATCTAATAGTTCTTTACTTACCCTTCCATCCTCTTCAGATTTTCCGGTAGCCATAGGTGGCATAACTAATCTATTATTCAAAGTCAATTTACACTTAGCTAATGGTTTAATCAAATATGACATTTTATATCCTCCCTGGAATTCACTTTTCTATCTCTCATAGTGAACACTTTTTTATTCTACAAATTGTCTACCATTTGTCATAATGTATTCTTGTTTTATTAAATCTATCTGCTGGTTCTTTTTGCTCATCTTTATATCCGATAGGTATTATTGATAAAGGAATTACACTAGCGGGTAAATTTAGAACTTCTTTTAACGCATCAACCCTATCTGCCATTGGATATACCCCTAACCATACAGCACCCAAGCTTTTATCTTCAGCAGTTACTAATATATTCTCTGTAGCAGCGGAGCAATCCTGAATCCAAAAGCCTTTAAATAGTTCTTTTGATTCATCTCCACAAACAATAATTGCAACATCTGTATAAAGTAACATCTGTGAATAAGGATGTATTTTCGTTATTTTTCCCATGATCTCTTTATCTCTTAAAACAATAAATTCCCAGGGCTGTTCATTTGCAGCTGAAGGTGCCTGCATTCCGGCTCTTAGTAATTCTTCAACAATCTCATCACTTACCTTCATATTCTTATATTTTCTTATACTTCTTCTATTTAATATCGCATCCATATTCTATTTTCTCTTATATGTATTGTGTATTTAGCATGTCCATTTTAAATCAGATAAGTTTCCATTTAATTAGAATGTACTATTTTTTTTCATAGTACCCAAATGGATACTATGAAATAGATTGATTCTCAATTTTTAACCTACCGCCTGGTATGAAAACTTCTGATAAATATTTATCAAAATCTATGATTTTGAGTATGCACCAGATGAATACGTCAATTCATAGCTATGCGAATATATTTCAAAAACTATTCCAAAAGGATCTTCAACATAACACATGCGATACGGTTTTTCACCTTTATAATATTCTCGAATAGGCATCCTTTGTTTACCGCCATTTTCTACTATTTTTTTTACCAATCCTTCAATATCCGGATCCTGAATACAAAAATGAAATAATCCTGTTTTCTTGAAATTAAACTCCCCTGCAGGTTCATTATCAGGAAATTCAAACATCTCTACACCGATCCCGTCAGATGTTACTGTATGAGCAATTTTAAAACTGGTCCAATCCTCTCCGAATACATCGTTGCACATTATTCCAATATCACTATCATCTTTTTCAACCTTTGATGGTGGCATTAATATATACCATCCCATTACATCCTGGTAAAACTTCACAGCCGCTTCTATATCTGGCACTGATAATCCTATATGAGACATTGCTCTTGGGTAACTCATAATTATTACTCCTTATGATATTTGCAATTCTATACATATCTATAAATTCACATATCTATAAATTCACATATCTATAAATATCGATATATTTGGATAAAAATTTTTACAGTTCCTTTCCGATAAATTCTGCTAATTCCTTTATCGCCTTCTCGTTTCGGCGGTAATAAGTCCACTGCCCGATTCTTTTACTGACGAGAAGATCAGCATCCTTCATGATATTAAGATACTGAGATATAGTAGATTGAGTGATACCGGATTTTTTCTGTATTACAGATACACAAATATAACCTTTACCCTTTTGGTCATCAGGAAGATGTTCCATCGGGGGGAAATGTATTTCCGTTTCTTTAAGCCATGATATAATCTGAACTCTCAAAGGATTAGATAAGGCTTTAAATATTTTATCTATTTTCATTCTTATATAGATATCGCTAATTATCGATATTGTCAATATAAAAAGACATTATTTAAGTAATTTGGACACCGTCCTATGGCTTTTTAGACTTTCAAGCACTGCTCCTGTAATAATCATGGTGTAATCCGCCTAAAACTTGCTCCTTTTTGATATTTCCTGAGGTTCGAGAGATATTACCTTCTGGGATTCCTTCAATGGATTGATGAGGGCGGAGATGATTGTAATACTCCACATACTGATTAATGATATTCCGAGCCTGCTTCTCTGAAAATAGAAGAAAATGCTCTAAGGCTTCTCGTCTAATGGTACCGATCACTCTTTCAGTAAAGGCATTCATGCCAGGATGCATGGGCGCGCAGAAAGCTTGCTTAAGATACACATTTAATTCCAATTTAATTCTATAATATAAGTAAAGGTGATTATTAGAGGTTATTTTGAAAATATCTTCACTCTCTGCATTATCATACCTCATATTTCTTTGTTTTTCATCAGCTCTCTTCCCTCAAAGCGACAGAATGAGATTTGAAAGCCTGGTAATCGATGCGGGATATACTCTTTGGGGAGGGGCTCTGATCGACAATGATGGTTTTCTCTGGTTCGGTGCCCAGGGTCCGGGAGTTCTTAGGTATGATGGAAAGGAATTAAGAGAATATTCTCAGGGGGAGGATTCCATCAGCGGTTCCACAGTGAGCTCTATTGTCGAGGATCACGACGGCGACATCTGGTTCGGAACCTTCAGCGAAGGCGTTACCAGATACGATAAAAAGACCAATAATTTTTTCCAATACAGACAAAATCACAATTCTATCAACAGCATCAGCAGTAACAATCTTCAAAATACCATCCAGACATTGATGATCGATCGGGAAAATATGTTGTGGATCGGTACGAAAAATGGACTGAACCGATACGATAAGAAAAATAATACCTGGACAAGATATTTTCATATAACCGGAGAGGAAAACAGCCTGAGTCATAGCAATATTCGGGCTGTTTTTCAAGATTCCGAAGAGATCATTTGGATTGGAACCGAAGACGGTTTGAACAGCTTCGATTCATCCTCAGGCATCTGGACCAGATATGATACAATGGGAAACGGTGTGGGTACCAACGACGGTTGGATAAATGGTATCACTCAGGATCAATTAGGAGATATCTGGATTGCTACTCAGTCCGGAGGGGCCAATCGATATGATAAGATTAAGAATGAATTCACTTATTATACCCATAACCCGGAGAAACCTGGCTCACTGTCCTCCAACGAGTTGAGCCATATCAATATTCATTCCGACGGCACATTATACTTTTATTCTGTGACTGCTGGAATAGCCTTCGATACGCTTGGATCAGGCTCAGAAAAATTCGTGCACTACTTCGCTGATCCCGATGATCCGTACAGCGTCAGCAATAATGCTGTGAAAACAATACTGGAAGACACAGAGAGAGAGATCAAATGGGTAATCGGCGGATTTGGGCAGATTGATAAATACGATCCCCGTTCCTGGAAATTCGATCTCTGGAAAAATGAGGAAACCAACAATAACAGCCTGAGCAGTTCAATCGTACTGGCAATGGAGGAAGACAGCGAAGGAGACATCTGGTTCGGAACAGGATTGTCCGGATTAAGCCGATATGACAGGAGCAACGGGACTTTCAGGCATTACACCGCAAATAAGGGAGATCCGTCATCACTTCCGCAGATGTACATTTCCAGCTTATTCGAAGATTCTCTCGGACGATTGTGGATTGGTTCCTGGGACGGTATTCTCAGCATCTTTGACAAAAAGGAGGAAAGAGTCGTAACCAACTATCTCCACGATCCCGATGATACCCACTCTATAGCCAAAAACACGCGAATAAAGGAAATCCTACAGGATCTGGATAAACCTAACACATTCTGGGTCGGAACAGTTGACGGTGGATTGAATAGACTTGATATCCTATCGGGTGAGTTCACCCGTTTCAGATTCGATCCAGAAAACCCAAACAGTATTGGTGCAGATATTATTCCCAGCCTATACGATGACGGAAGGGGTTCGCTTTGGATTGCCACCTACGGGGGCGGGTTGGATCGTCTCGAGAAATCGACGGGAATTATCAGGCACTATAGATACAGTGAAGATGACGAATATTCTGTCAATTCTAATACACTCTATGATATTTTTGAAGATTCTTCTGGAATCATGTGGATCGCCGGCAAGGGAGGACTGAGTCGGTACCTCGAGGATGAAGATCGATTTAGAACATATAACAGGGCGAACGGTTTTCCCACGAACGTCGTCGTCAGTCTGGAAGAAGATGAGGAGGGCAATCTCTGGATGGGGAGCATCGATATAGGTCTGATCAAATTCGATCCCGAAACAGAAGAAGCTGTTGTTTATTCCGAAAGCGACGGAATTCAGGGTAATTCCTTTTACTGGATCTCCCGGTTAAAAACGAGTGACGGTCTGTTATTTTTCGGGGGACCGAACGGAGTAAACAGTTTTTACCCGGCCAATGTACGCAATAACGATTACATTCCCGAAATACGTCTGACATCCCTTTCGCAGGCCGGAAAAAAAATGGAACTCCCAATGGCTCCGGAAACAGTTAAGGAAATTCATCTCGATTGGAGAAATAATTTTTTCTCCTTTACCTTTGTATCACTCAACTACACAAAACCTGAAAAAAATCAGTATGCTTATATGCTTGAAGGACGAGATTCTGAATTGTATCATTCGGGATCAAACGCCTTCGGCCGTTACACTGGTCTTGCAGGAGGAGAATACAAATTGATTCTCAAGGGATCCAACAATGACGGAATCTGGAATGAGACCGGAACTTCGATCATCATCATAGTCGATTCTCCCTTCTGGGCGACATGGTGGTTTCGTACACTGATAATATTCCTCGCGGTTTTTCTACCGATAACCTATTCTCTCAACAAGATCAGAGCATCGGGGAAACGACAACAGTTATTGGAAATACAGGTAGCCGAGAGGAGAAATTCAGAAGAAAAATTAGCCGCTGAGAAAGAACGATTTAATCTCGCCATTTCCGCTTCAAAAGATGGTTTGTTCGACTGGAATCTCGTGACAAATGAGATTTATTATTCCCCTGTATGGAAAAGCATGTTGGGTTATGAAGATATAGAATTGCCAAATGACTTCTCTGTTTGGGAGAATCTAACGAAGCCGGAAGATGCAAAAGCATCAAGGGAAATGCAGCAAGAATTGATAAATAAGCAACGTGACAGGTTTGAACTTGAATTTCAGATGAGACATAAAGATGGACATTGGGTTGATATTATTTCCCGTGCAGAAGCGGTTTTTGATGATAATGATAAGGCTATCCGCATAGTTGGTACTCATACGGACATTTCCGAACGAAAACACGCTGAACTGGCGTTGAAGGAAAGTGAGGAACGTTTTGATCAAGCGATGCGGGCATCCTCCGATGGAATTTTTGACTGGAACCTCAAAACCAACCAAATTTATTATTCCCCAAGCTGGAAGGGAA
>JADGDJ010000274.1 GCA_016744925.1 Spirochaetaceae bacterium | reverse complement strand
AATTGTACTTTTGTTCAGCCACTACTGGCTGGTTTTCTATTTCCTGGATATAAAAGCAGTCATTCCATTCTTTGTTTTTACTCAAATACTTATTCAGTATTATTCCAGTAGCGCCCTGATCGCCGGAGTCTTTATTTCCAGTCTTCCATGGAGCGGAAGATTTGAATTATTATTCAGTCAGGCTCTTTCCGCTCTGGTATTATTTTATCTGAACTCAATCGGGAAACAGGCTGACGAATCATCAAAAAACAGAATTCTTTATGAACAGAATCTGTCCAATCTACTGGAAACGAATCTCGATCTTCAGAATTATGTTGTCAGAGAAAGAGTAGTCGTACGTGAAGATGAAAGAAAAAGAATTGCAGGAGAACTTCACGACTCTCTTATGCATTCTCTTCTGAACCTTAAAATGGCAGTGGAATCCATGCGGGATCATGTATCAGTATCCGATGAATCACTATCGAAGTTATTGGACCTGTCGGAATCAATATTAAACAAATTATGGGTAAATATTGAAAATGAGATCTATGATATCCGCACTCGGGAAGATTCTGAAAAAGAAGGATTAAGTCACATATATGATTTAATAAAAACATTTGAAGATGCTACACAGATTGAAGTGCAGACAGAATATACGAATTTCCCCTTATCCCTCGGGCAGCAGCTGGACCGAATCGTATTCCGGGTGATACAGGAAGGTCTGACCAATGCATTCCGCCATGGAAAAGCCGATAAAATCATGGTATTGTTGTGGCAGGAAGATTCCTGTTATAAGCTGGTTATCCGAGATAACGGCGTCGGCGGGAAAATTGATGAGACCAGCGGAATCGGATTGTGGGGCATTAATCAGCGTCTGGCTGCGGTAAATGGTTCGGTAGCCTTTAATTCAACGCGTTTGGGGTTTGAGATTTCAGCTCAGATCCCGAAGTATAAGGAAATACAATGAACAAAACGAAACTATTCCTGGTTGATGATCAGGTTTTGTTTGTCGATATGCTTTCGGATATTATCAGGCACAGAACAGATGACTTGGAAGTTATTGGTTCTGCATCTTCCGGAGAAGACGCTATTCAGATCGTTCCCGAATTACAGCCGGATATTGTGCTGCTCGACGTCAGAATGCCCGGACTGGACGGATTCGGAGTACTGGATCATTTGAAAAAGTGGAACAGAGAAGTGATCGTTATAATGCTGACAACCTTTCAGGATGTTGAAAAAGCCAAAGACTGCATGAATGGGGGAGCCTCCGGTTTCCTTTTGAAAAATATGTCGGTCAACGACCTGATAGATAAAATACGGACGATCAGCAGGGGAGGTGTCGTCATCTCTTCACAGATTGCCGAAAAGATATTCTCAGCCGAGAAAGAAGAAAAGAGGAAATCTGAACAGTCTCAGCTGAATCTGAATGAGGAGGAGACAAAAATCCTCGAGCAGCTGAGCAAAAGAGAAATGGAAGTATATAAGCTGCTCATCCAAGGATTCAGCAACTCGGAAATCGCCGATAAACTATTTATCGCCCGGCAAACAGTCAAAAATCACATATACTCTATCTATTCGAAAATCGGATACCACGACCGGTTCAAAATCATTTCCGGCAAGAGATAGATCTTACTCTTTTGTCTTGTACGAACCCTCTCCGTTAAAATAACGGCCCAGCCATTTATCCCAGGGAACAATTGTTCCTCCGAAATTACAAGAGACGTATCTGTGGTGAAGATAGTGAAAATAGTCTCCTGCCGGCCATTTGCCTTTGTAGAAAGGACCGTGAAATCCCGTGTGGCTGTGTGCCGGGCTCAGGGCTGTCAGTTGTGAATTAAAAAAGAAATGTATAGGATGAGAGGGGACAATAAAATGAATGGAGACCACACTGAAATACAGCACATGTTCAATCCAATGCATAGCCATGCCTGACCAGGGGCCGGGGTTGGGATTCTTGTGATGCACACTGTGAATAGCCCGCAGTAGTGGTTTCCAGTGTATCAGACGATGTACAAAATAGAAGTGGGTTTCTCTCCAGAGCGGAATCAGAAAAAACAAAGCGGTAAACAAGACAGGATTTGCCGACCAGGTCATTAAGGGCATTTTGCCATTTCCAGCCAGCCATAAATAGAGAACTTCCCAGGCTGTCCATAGAGGAGCCCCCGAAGCAAGGCTTCTGATCATATTGTCCTTAACCTGATTATTAAACAGAAATTTTTTGGAACTCTTGTCCTGCCATTTTGGATTGTATTTTCCTGTTGTTCCCTGAATTTTCCACTTGTATATGGTCATATGGTAAAATCCATAGACAATCAGCATCATGATTACATTGCGCAGCAACATGAAGCCGATCCATTGGAAACTTAATTCTTTTTCCGCTTCCAAATCTGACTGAAGAAAAAACCAGGTCACAAGAGACAGTAGAAGATAGGCCAGGTTCTGTGGCCAGAGATATCCGCCCCATTTGAACAGCCACTTGAGTGTCAACAGTGGTTTTAGCGGCCATTGGAACAAGGGGGCGTATATTGAAGGTTCAGATGGACACCAGTAACCTTTACTGTCTCGGTATCCTTTATTATTGATAGATTTGTTATTCATTAATTACTCCGTTTAAATTGGTCATTGTCATTTTAACTGAACTGTTTGTTATTGAAATGAGTCTGCAGTACTGAAATGAGTACCATTGAGCCAATTTTAGGGAGAATTTTTGTCGAAAGATCTGTTGTAATTGTCTTGTTTTTCAGTATATTGCCTTTTTAGATTTAAATAGTAGCTTATTCGTTCGGGATAGTTGAGTGAAAATTATAGAACTGCATTCAAATTTCTAATACTTTTAATATTTCTTCTCTTTTCGCTGGCCTTGAATAATAATAACCCTGGGTGATATGGCAACCCAATCCTTTCAATATTGATACATGACTTTCTGTTTCAACTCCTTCTACGACAATTTGGAAATTGAGTTCTTTCATAAGATGGATAATACTGGATAACAAAGTGGCATTCCTGACCTCCTTTTCTGCATCCCATAAAAGACTCTGGTCAATTTTAATAGTGCTCAGGGGCAGACTGTTGACACAGGAAAGGGAAGAAAATCCGGTCCCGAAATCATCGAGAGCAATTTTTATGTTGAGGTCACTTAAGGCCTGTAGTTGTTTTCTTGCCTTGGGATTGTTGTCAATAAACGTCCTTTCAGTTATCTCCACCTCTACATTTTTAGAAGATATCCCTGAATAAAGAATTTCCCTCTCCAATATTTCTGATATATCATCATGAGTTAACTGGTAAGGCGCTATATTTATGCTCATGACGAAATTATCATCAATTTTTTCTGTAATTTGTTTACACAGACTAAAGGATTGCCTGATCACCTGCAGGCTCAATGCGCTTATCAGATCGGTCTCTTCAATGAGCCCTATGAACAGATCTGGAGAAATGACTGTACCATCGGATTTAACCCATCTGGCAAGAGCTTCCGCACCAATAAACTTATTTTGCTCCAATGACCACTGGAGCTGATAAAAGGTCTGAATTTCTCCATTCCTTATAGCCAGATCCAGTTCCTTCATTATATTCGTTCTTTTCAATTGAGTCTCGTCAGCCTCTTTAATGAGTGAGTACAGATTATCCAGTCTTCTTGTGAGATTCTCATTCTGGTTCTTCAGGATATTTAGTGTTGTAATTTCCTCTTTCATGCGATGTTTGTCGTAGGATAGCTCTATTTTTTTCCGAGCTTTGTTCGCTTCGACTGTATGCTGTACAAATCGTTTCTGGAATTGATATGCCTTATTTAAGTCACCCTTCTTAAAATAGAAATCGGAGATACTGATAAGACCAGTAATCAATAAGTCATAATGGTTGTATTTTTCGGCAAGTTTTATGCCTTCACTAAAATATTTTTCAGCATCAGTCTCCTCTCCTGCATGAGTTAGAATATCCCCAAGGTTGAGTGTGCATATGCAGTAATTGATATATGATTCGTAGGAAGGGATCTGTCGGTAATATTCAATCGCTTTTTTGTAAACACTGATAGATCTCCGGTAATCTTTCAAGTAATAGAGGTTCATTCCAAAGGTGTTGAGAAAATCCGTTTTTATTGAAGAGTCTTTTACTGTATTGAAATTGTTGAATCCCTGTTCCGAATAATGAAGAGCCATTTCATAATCGCCGCTTTCTGAGTAAATTGTACTTATATATATAAATGATCTCAGAATCCTATCGGGGTCATTTAGCTGGAAGCTCAAAGTATTTGCTTTTTCGAAGCAGTCAAGTGCAAATTTTAATTCATGAATATACCTGAAAAATGATCCTCTTGTCGTATAATAGTAATATTGGTACTCTATATTACCTTGAAAGGAATCATTCTCTAGAATCTGCTGCGAGAGTCTTTCAAAAAGTTCAGGATACATGCGGCTTGCTCCAGCGAACATAATGCATAAAAGATCTTCAATGGAATTCTGTTTCTGGTGATATTCTATGTCACTTATGACGGCATCATAATAAGCGCCCGGTTGAATTCTAATGGATTCAATTTTTTCTTTCAGAAGATTTATATTATTCATAATTCCTCCTCCTTTATTAACCAGGCATTCGATTCGGTTCTCTGTATTTCCTCAAAAACTTCCTGATTTATCTTAAGTTTAATTGATTATTTAGTTATATTTATGTTATTGATAATACTATTGGTTATCAATAGTATTATCAATATACAAAATATTTAAATGCATACTCAAGCGTTCTTTCTGATAATGATTGCAACATCAGAAATAATTATTGTACTTTTTACTTTAGAAAGACATATAATTAATTGTAATGTCTTTTTATATGTAAATGGGATTGACAATGACTAGTAGAAGAGTTTTGTTTTTTGAGACACTAACAATATTAATTCTTATTATCCTCACTTTCAGCCTATCTGTCTTTTTTGATATTTTTGAGAAAATAATTGATTTTGCATGGAAACATGAGGAATATGAAATCGATGAAATATTTTCTCTCCTTGGAATCTCTTCTATATATTTCTTGATCTTTTTAATCAGAAGAGTGAAAGATCTACATAATTCATTTAATAAACTGGAATCACTAGCTGTTATTGACTCTCTGACCGGCATTTTAAATAGGAGAAAGATTCTGGAATTAATCGATAAGGAATTGTTGAGGGTTAGACGGTATTCTTCAGTCGCTACTTTGATAATCCTTGATTATGACAAATTTAAAAACATTAATGATACATTTGGACATACAGCCGGAGATTATGTATTACGGAATATCAGTGAGCAAATTTCTGTCAGCCTTCGGGATTCAGATAGTCTGGGGCGGCTTGGTGGAGATGAATTTGTTATCCTTTTACCTAATCAGGATAGAGCTGAAGGATTGATAATCGCGGAACGAATTCGAAAGAAGATTAGTTCCAAGCCGTTAAATTATAAAGGTTCGGATATCTTTATGAGTTTGAGTCTGGGGGTAATTCAAATTACCGGAAAAGAAGAGAATGTTCCTGAGATAATCAATAATGCGGATTCTCAGTTGTATAAGTCAAAAAATGAGGGGCGTAATAAAGTAAGATGATCCCGAAGATTCTTAGATGCTGTAATGAACATAAAAATACGCGTTTAAATGAGATTTGTGGTAACAATGAAATGAAGTACAGAGTATTAAATACAGT
>JADGDJ010000273.1 GCA_016744925.1 Spirochaetaceae bacterium | reverse complement strand
TTTCTGGGAGGGAGAATCCTCCATCGTTAAGAAGATCGATGGTGAAGTTCACACTTTTTTTAAGTCTGACTATTACAGATCGAATGAAATTCTATACTTTATAGTGGATTAAATTAGTTTTTTTTATTATTTTACAAGAGCAAACATCGTGCACATGCACATAGGAGATATTAATGGTACAAAAAGAAGATATATTGAAGGCTCTCAGCCAGATTGAAGATCCCGATCTTCACAAAGATATTGTCACTTTGGGGTTTATCAAAGAGCTCGTTATTGATGGTTCTTCGGTGAGTTTTTCCATAGAATTGACAACTGCGGGATGCCCTTTAAAAAATATGTTCAAGACTGAAGCGGAAAGGTTGGTCAAAGAACTGGATGGAGTAGAAAAGGTTCATATTGTTATGACGGCCCGTCAGAACAGAATCAGCAACGACAGCGACAGTCTGAAAAATGTTAAACATGTCATCGCTGTTGCCTCCGCCAAAGGTGGAGTAGGGAAATCGACAGTCGCCGCTACGCTGGCTTGCGAATTTGCCGAAAAGGGTTTTAAAGTCGGACTGCTCGATACGGACCTCTTCGGTCCCTCGCTTCCTACACTATTCAATATACGAGAATCAAAAATTGTTCAGAGAGACAATATGCTTATCCCCATGGATTACAAAGGGATGAAATTCATGTCTTTTGGTTTCCTCCTCGGTGATTCTCCGGCGATTATGAGAGGTCCTATGGTGTCCGGTTATATTCAGCAGCTTCTCACCACTGTCGAATGGGGAGAACTTGATTATCTCTTTATCGATATGCCTCCGGGAACAGGTGATATTCAGCTGACCATTAGCCAAACGATAAAACTCGATGGAGCGCTCATCGTAACAACCCGTTCATCCCTCTCTCTCGTCGATGTGGCCAGAGGTATTCTCATGTTTGAAAAAGTTCAGATCCCCGCCTTGGGAGTTGTTGAAAATATGGCATATTTTGTCTGTGACAACTGTGATAAAGAGCATTATATTTTCGGAGAAAAGAAGAGTGAACTCTCTGACCGGTTCGGTATCGAGACCATTGCTCACATACCGGTTGATTCCAATAGAGCCAAACCTTTTGACAAGTATGAGTCCAACAGCATAAATAGCGACCTGGCTGACTCCCTTATTAGACAGGTTGGAAAAAACGCTGCAGCGGCTACCACTCCTCCCGATGTCAAATTGATGACAGACCGAGTTATCATCACCTGGGAAGGGGAGACTCCAGTGGAAATTGAAAATAAAGAACTTCGCGATAGTTGTAAGTGTGCGTTGTGTGTCGACGAATACAGTGGTGAAAAAACTCTTAAAACTGAGGATATTCCCGAAGATATTCATGGGCAGGAAGCAGTTCCTCTGGGGAACTATGCCGTATCAATACAGTGGAGCGATGGTCATACATCCAGTATCTATCCTTACAAAACTCTTAAAGCACTGAGTGCTGTTACATCGGATTCCCCGAGTTAATCATCGAACATTTTATTTCCCTCCCTGCGCTCATGTCGATTACAATTAAAGGTAGAGGAGGGGAATATGTGTTTTAATGCATCGCTTGTTCAAAATGCTGAAATAATGGCTATTGAGTTCAATGCCTATATCGATGACAGTCTTATTAAACCGGTGTATTTTTCACCGGCTTTTTCTCTCCCTCAATGGCCCGTTCTAAAAGATGAAACCCCTGATAAATTTTTACCTCTCACATGGGGACTAATACCCTCGTGGACAAAAAATTTTGATGCCGCAAGAGATCTCAGATTCAAGACATTTAATGCGAGAATCGAGACAATCCACGAAAAAGCCAGTTATAGAAAAGCTTCTGATTCCAGTCGCTGTGCCATACCCATCGATGGATGGTATGAATGGAAGGAGGTCAGAGGGAAAAAATATCCCTATTATATACATAGGGAGGACAGGAAACC
This sequence comes from Spirochaetaceae bacterium, assembly GCA_016744925.1. Lineage (GTDB taxonomy): Bacteria > Spirochaetota > Spirochaetia > DSM-2461 > DSM-2461 > Spirochaeta_F. The sequence goes on along the minus strand of JADGDJ010000273.1, from coordinate 3,724 downwards.
CTTTCTTCTGGCCGGTTTATGGGATAGGTGGACCGATGTTCAGAATGACCAGATTCTCGAAACCTTTTCCATAGTCACGACAACAGCTCTTGGTATTTGTGCTCAGGTTCACAACACAAAAGAGAGAATGCCTTTTTTACTCTCTAAAGAATACAGCTCTTTATGGCTGGATAGGGATTTGAAATATTCACAGATCAGAGGTACAATACAACCGCAATGGAAAGAGCTGAAAGCTCATCCCGTTTCAAATCTTGTGACCGACAGGAACAGAGATAAAAATGTTCCTCAGGTTATGGATGAGGTTCAGGGACCACCGGAGCAGATGGAGCTATTTTGAAATACACAACATTATTATTTGACGCAGACGGCACTTTATTCGATTTTGATATTGCAGAGGATGTCTCTTTAAGATCATTTTTCAATATACAGAAGATCCCCTGTACGTATGAGCTTTTCTACGAAGTTTACAGTCGGGAAAACGCCCTTCTCTGGATTGCTCTGGAAGAGGGCAAAGTCGATGCTCGGGAAATAAAAACCAAACGTTTTGAGAATACCATGAAGGCATTGTCTCTCTACAATGACAATGCGGAAGAGCTCAGTACTCTCTTCATCGATGAGTTGGCAAAATGCGATCACCTGTTAGAGGGTGCCATGGAGATGATTGCCAATATAGCCCCCCATTATAAAATGTATATCATCACCAATGGTTTATGGGATGTTCAAAGGAGAAGAATCGGAAATTCTCCTCTCTATAAATTTTTTGACGGCATGGTGGTCTCCGAAAAAATAGGTTCTGCCAAGCCGGATAGCGGAATCTTTGAAGAAACCCTTAAAGCCGCCGGTCATCCTCCGAAAGATAAAATCCTAATGATTGGTGATAATCTCAAAGCCGATATACACGGTGCGAACCTCTTCGGTATCGATAGCTGTTGGTTCAACCCGCTTAAAAAGTTCAATACAGGAGATGTCACACCTACTTGCGAGGTTCATTCTTTTGAAGAGTTGGGAAAATTACTAAATCTGTAATCAGTTCCTTTTTTCAAAAAACGTTTTGTGAATCACCCTGACGGCTTCCTCTTTGTTGTTTCTGTCGACCACACAGTATGCTGCAGAATCAGAGGCACCTATAGACACTATTCTCAAGTCGATTCCCTGTTCTGCAACAGCCCCAATCATCTTATAGGCCAACCCATGTGAATGTATCAGATCATCTCCCACAAGGGCTATGATGGATAGATTGTCATAGGGGATAACAGAAGTAATGGTATGGGGTGTATTGGATTTGAGAAGTTTGAGCGCTCTTCCCAGATCAGGAGATTCGAGATAAATGTTAATGGCTGTCTGGGATGTCACAACGGACTTAATATTAATTCGGTTATCATCGAACATAGAGGTTACTTTTGCCAGAATCCCCTCTTTGATTCCAACTCCAGCACCTTCGAGCCTCAAAATGGCAAAACTATCGCTATATGTAACACTTTTCAGTGTTCTTTTCTCTGATTGCTCCTCATTTCCTATGATGGATAGAGGTTCAATGATACCGGCATTATTGATATTGAAGATTCTCACGGGGATCTCACTTTGAAGAAGAGGTTCAACGGTTCTCGGATGGAGAATCTTCGCACCGAAATAGGACAATTCAGCAGCTTCGTTGTAAGATAGTTTATTTATGCGCACGGCATGGGGGACCAATCGGGGATCGGCTGACATATACCCATTCACATCTTTCCAGACATCGAGCGACTCTCCATCAATGCAACTGGTTATTGCCGCAGCGGAATAATCGCTGCCGCCTCTACCGAGAAGGTTTACTTTTCCGTCATTTGAAACGCCGTAAAATCCCGGGATTATATATATTTTGTCTTCTGATAGTGCTTTGCATACGGGCTCTCTGGATTTCTCAAAATCGATGGAGGCATTTCTAAATGCTCCATCCGTAACCAGTCCGATATCCTCGGGCATCGCTTCAACCGCATCTATCCCATGGCTTTTCAGGATGAGAGACAATATAAGAGAACTGAGTTTCTCTCCATAGCTAAGTACTTTATCTTCTACAAAATCGGGAATCTCTCCAATATAGTGGATACCCAGTAAGTATTTTTCCAATTCTTCGAGTCTTTTTTGTATAAGATTGTAAGCAATCTCCCGAGTGGTCGCATCACTGATATTTTCGTCTAAAGTCTCTTTTTTCATACTTTTCAGGAAATCGATCATGGATGTTATGTGTTTGTCGTCCCTCCGGACAGTTTCTAATCCCTCGGTCAGGAAGTTGGTTATGCCATAAAATGCCGAAACAACAATAACGAGAGGTCTGTTGTATCCTTTTATAGTTTTGATGATTTTCTGTATATCTTCTTTGCTTTTAAGGTTTGATCCACCGAACTTTACAACAATTTTCTTCATTTGATACTCCATAGAAAAATTACAATTAACGGAAAATATATGCATATTAAAACGAAATATAAAATAATAAATGCACTTTTCGCAAGAATAGGTATTTTTTGGCAAATTTTCAAGAAATAAGATACGAAAAAACTTGTCAAACTACTTAAGTAAGCTATCATAAGTTTATAGAAAATGTAACTGGGATCCGGGAGATAAAATTATTGAAAAAAGTAAAAGCTTACGATATTAAAACTGTATTGCTTCTCTTGTTTATACTGTGTACTGCCGTGTTATATGGTAATATTATGGGGCTGGCCAATTTCTTTTCAACGATAATGGCTACGGCACACGATCTTCTGATCAATACCGTCTTATTTATTCTGGCCATAACAGTTCTCGCTGGCGCCTTTGGCAGTTTTCTGGCGGAATTCGGTATTCTGGCATTATTAAATCGAATGCTGGCACCGGGAATCAAGCTCTTATGGCGATTGCCCGGTTGTTCTGCGTTGGGAGCCATAAGCACTTACGTCTCTGATAATCCAGCGATAATCGCTCTGTCTAAAGATGAGAGCTTTATCTCCTATTTTGAAGATTATCAAAAACCGGCATTGGCCAACTTTGGAACTTCATTCGGCATGGGGCTCGTGGTTACAGCATTTATGATGTCCCAGGGGTTTTTCAAAGAAGCGATCATCGGCAATATCGGTGCAATTATAGGATCTGTAGTCTCAACTCGTATAATGCTACGGTTTACAAAAAGAGCATTTTCTATTCCAAAAGGTCATAAACCTTTGAAAGATGACCCGGAATCATACAGATACAGGAATATTCGCGATGGAAACCTCTTTCAGAGAGTACTGGACTCTCTACTGGAAGGTGGAAAAAACGGTCTGGAGATCGGTGCACAAATCGTACCCGGTGTTCTAATCATTTGTACCATGGTTCTTATGATGACTTTTGACGGAGGAGCGGGCTATAACGGCTCTGCATATCAGGGAATTCCAATATTACCCAAAGTGGGGGAAATTTTTGCATGGCCATTAAAACTTCTATTTGGTTTTACATCGCCTAATGCCATTGCTTTTCCTATAACAGCTTTGGGAGCTGTAGGAGCCGCTTTGGCACTCATTCCGAACTTTGTCAGCGAGGGGATGATTACGGGTAATGATATCGCTGTATTCACTGCGATGGGGATGTGCTGGTCGGGATATTTATCTACGCATATCGCCATGATGGATTCCCTGGGATTCAGAAACCTGACGACAAAGGCCATACTCTCCCATACCATCGGGGGGATTTCCGCAGGTATAACCGCTCACTTTTTGTTTATGGTATTTCT
>JADGDJ010000272.1 GCA_016744925.1 Spirochaetaceae bacterium | reverse complement strand
CTATACAACGAAAGCAAATATACAAGATGCAAACAGATTTGAAAATTTGTTGTACATAACCCAATCTAGAGAAATTTTTCCCAATAGTCCTGAAATTCCCCGAACGGGAAATCGACCACCCGACAGATCACCGCAACCACCGAGAGAAATAACCAAAATAGAAGAGATCAATAATAATGTAAAATTTATCTGGACCAGAGATCCCAATTTTGATCTTCAGGTTCTCATTTTAACAGGCCAACTCGACAATGGAAATCTTGTTGAGTTAGCTATACACCTGGCTTCCATAAAAACAAGCATACAGCTTTCTAATGATTTTTTACTACTTATTGGAACTGTCATATTATTACTTGCATTAGTCTCTATCTATTTTATCTCCAGACACTTTACCAAACCGATTCTTGAGATAAACAATGTTACAAAAAAAATGAAATACCTCGATTTTAATACCAAATGTCAAATTCGAAGCCATGATGAAATTGGCCAGTTAGCGGGAAGTATTAATGAAATGTCACAGGAGTTGTACAACACAATTCAGTCCATAAAGGAAAAAAATAAACAGCTTGAAACCGAAATAAATGAAAAAGAAATCCTGGCGGAAAAAAGACGGGAACTATTAAACAATGTTTCTCATGAACTGAAGACACCCCTCTCCTTAATGCAGGGGTATGCAACGGGGCTTAAACTCGGTGTGGCGAAAGGTAGTGAAAAGATGGATTTTTACTGCGATGTCATCGTCGATGAAACTCAAAAAATGAATACTCTCGTTGAGGGGCTGCTCAATATTGACGAGATGGATCTTGGCCAGGTCATTCTTCAGAAAAGTGAATTTGAAGTGAATGGATTTCTGCTAAATATATTTGAAAAATATAAAAAGATATTCGATGAAAAGAAGATTCAATACAGCTTCGAAGATATTGATCCTATTAATATTGAAGCCGATGGATTTCAGTTAGAGCGAGTTTTTACGAATTTTATAACCAATGCTATTAACTATGTCGATGAGAATCTTCTTATAGAGGTTAAGCTTATCGAAGGTGAAGATTATATCCGAGTGGAGATATTTAATACGACAGATTCTATTGATAATAATGACTTAAAGAAGCTCTGGGATAGTTTTTACAAGCTGGATAAAGCAAGAACAAGAGATGTGGGAGGACATGGATTGGGGCTCTCAATTGTAAAAGCAATTCAGGATTTGCAAGGGAATGCCTATGGAGCCGGAAATGTCTCGAATGGTGTCTGTTTCTGGTTTGATATATCACGATATTAACTTTTGCCAGTGAAAATACAGAATCGGGTCGTGTCCTTTTCCGATTGTACAGAGATAGTCCAACCATGACTTTCCACTATGGACTTTACCGATGCGAGACCAAGGCCGAATCCATCCCCCTGCCTGGATTTATCAGCTCTGAAAAAAGGTTCAAAAAGATGAGGAAGCACATCTTCAGGGATAGCAGGTCCATTATTTTCGATTTTAATTTCCATTTCACATCTTTTTTGAATACATGAGACAGTAACAGATGTATCATCTGATCCATATTTGAAACCATTCTGGATCAGATTCTCCAAAGCCCTCCCAAGAAGCTCTTCATCAAAAGCAATAAGATAATTCTGAGGAATATCTACTGACCATTTCAACGTCTGTTTTTTAAAACCGACTTCCTCTTGGTGCATTTCTAAAAATTCCTTTAAATAATTTGATATTGATTTTTTTTCCAGACCAGCCTGAAAGTCAGTGTTTGAGAGTTTTATATAATGAATGAGATGGCTGATTCTCTTTTCCAGCTGATGGGATTTCTTTTTTATTATTCCAAGATACTTTTCAGTATTTTCCTCATTATCGGCCATCCCTTCGATCAAAGCATCGGTATAACCGGTTATTGATGATAAAGGAGTTTTCAGATCATGAGAAATTCCCATTAAAAACCTGTTCCTTCTGTCATATTCCATTTTAATCTGATGTCTCATTGTATCGAGAGAACGGGCTAATGAACCGAATTTATCAGAACCTTTTGTATTCAGTTCGAAGTCAAGATCTCCCTTAGCAATTTTGCCGGTAGCAATCTCCAGCTCTCCAATAGAGTGGTTAATAGATCGAATAATGAGGAGAGAGAGAATAATCAGAACAGAGACAGATGAAAGAATAAGGATTAGAGGGAAAAAATGTATCCTGATATTACCAATATCATAGCCCAAAATCACAAAGACTCTAGAACCGTTTTTTAGAGTATGAAATCTCGATTGGATTATCATTTTGGGACTGAACGATTCTTCTTCTATCGGATTATTCTCACTGATCAGACCTTCATTCGTTGAGACAATCAGATTGGGTGTTTCAACCAAAAGTCCGAAATAAGAATCTTCGAGATTTTCCGCCAGAATACTGAACTCATCAATGGATTCTACTTCAATCATGGTATCATTAAATTCTCTTATGACATCTCTTGGGTTGCTGCTAATCATGTAACTTCTGAATATGAAGTAACTCAAACCCAGGACCAAAATAGGTATGAATATAACACCAACGACAAGTAGTAAAAAACGCAACCGCAGATTCACGACAAAACCTCACTTTCAAATCTATAACCTTTCCCATGAATCGTCTTTATATAAACGGGATTATGATAGTCCGGTTCAATTTTTTTTCTAATTCTCTGAATATAAACAGCAACCGCGGTGACATCACCATATTCCTGATCCCATACGGCTTCATATATTTCATCGGGAGTATAAACATTCCCGGCATTTTTTATCATGAACCGCAGGACTTCAAATTCTCTGGTTGAGAGAGCTACAAGTATCTCATTCTTTTTTAAAACATAAGCTTCATAATCAAGGACAAAGTTATCGAACCGGTAGTTTAGTCTTATTTCAGCTGAAAACTGTTTGCTTCTTCGAATGAGAGCCCGGACTCTGGCAGAGAGAACTCTGGGAGCGAAGGGTTTAGTGACAAATTCATCGGCCCCAATACCCAACCCCATAATGATGTCTTCATCTGCTTCACGGGCGGACACAATTATAACGGGTATTTTGTTTTTATGTCGAAACTGCTGGAGGAACTCAAATCCATCCATTCCAGGCAGGTTGATATCGAGTATTATTAGATCAAAATTCTCATTAGAGAAAAGAGACATTCCTTTCTCTGCGCTATCGGCCCAGCTGGTTTCAATTCCTTCTTTGGACAAATACAGCTGTACCAGTTCAGCCAGTTCCTGTTCATCTTCGATTATTAAAACATTTCCCGTCATTATTATTCCTTTTTAGAAACTGGATCCACCTAGTGATATTTCCAAAACAAAGGAAAGATTATCACTAATAGGAGTGTATTCGTCACCTGCATCTCCATAAGCATAAGGGAGATTCATACCCAGACTTATATAATCGGTGATGTTCCAGGAAAGCCCCGGTTTTATTATTCCTGAGAAATCTGTAAAATTCCCAATCCAGAGGACACTGAGTGTGAGATCTTGAACCGGAGTAATTGAGAAATTGGCCGCTCCATAGTGTTTTGACCGATTCATCCCATCGTTTATACTCAAATTACCAGTAGCTATCTGAGTTTTAGCATAAGCAGAACCTGCAGATGAACCAAGGATTTCAGGATCTGAATACCCCTCTCCATTAAAATAATACTGACCCATCGTTGTAAAAGATAAATCACTGACTTCGGAACTCCAGGTATAAGAGGCTCCCAGTGTTGCGTTAAAGAAAAGTTTGTCTTCATAAGTTTCTAAATCATAAGTAGGTCCGCTTTTCACAACAAAGGTTTTATCCGATCCATATTTGACAACACCCTCTCCGAAAATATTGACATCTCCTAATGCACCTGTAAATGTGAACATGGCTGCCGGAGCCTGCTCATATCTGTAATAGGCACCAATGCCGATTTCTGTACTTCCCAGTACAAATTCAGCTTTCGGGGCAAAAACCAGATCCGTGGGATCTTCTATTCCTTCAGGCAATACTGTATAAAGATAAAGATTGTGGCTGTTTATAGGCATATTCATTTTTACGGACAAGGGTCCTTCTAATTCAGCATCGGGATCTTCAGGATCTATTTCCGTTAAATTAAGCAGATCCGCAGGAGAGAAAAAATACCCCACACCCCAATTGATAGTCTGTTTCCCCGCTCGGAAAAAGAGTTTATCCTGCACATTGAAGTCACTGAATAATTCTTTTATATAAATAATGTCATCGAAATTTCGGGTTTCATCAATCATTATTGTCGTGGTATCGTCATCCTGAACAGTAAAAGGGTATTCGATTACAGCTTTACCGAAAATTCGTATATCACTGGATGGTCTCGCATCAAAATAGAGGCTGGCTGATAAATCGGGAGTCAGATCCCATTGTATATCATCAGTTGAAGATGTGTCTGAAGGATCCATAGAAGCACTAGTTGAAATACCTAAATTGAATGATCCACCGATATGGATTCCCTCATCATCAATAAGTAAAAGTTCATCGAGGGATTCAGAAGATTCCTCTGTTTCGTCTATTAAAGAATCTTCACTACTGCTCTGACCAAAGAGATCATCATCATTTCCGCCAAAGAGATCATCATCACTTTGAGCAGTGACAAAGGACAGGGAGAAGATCAGCATCAGAAGTCCTATTGTAATTTGTCTCATATTTGCCTCCTATCTGTTAACACGTTCAACGTAGGCTTTAGTGAATAATGTGTCGGGTAAGTCTCTGGTTGAAAGGTCCGTTATGCTCAACTGGGTCTTATTCCCTTCGATCAATTCATCCCTGAAGATCATTTTAGTGGGCATGAATTTATCTCCCACTCTTCCATAGGAGGGAAAGAGACTAGTCCTCAACAATCGCCCCGTGGCACTGAAATCCTCTGTCTTTAAGGTCAAAAAATTGGATTTGGTTACCCACATTGTTTGAGAAGGATAGGTCACTTCATTATTGGTCGCTTCCAGTTCCAGTATATACACTTCGTATTTCCCCAGTTTTCCTTCCGCCACGGAAAGAACTCTGTAATCTTCCGAAAGTGATGATTCCCCAAAGTCCGAATTTCTGGCATGACTGCCCCCGAAAGAATCTTTCATTGAAGTATGAGAAAATTTCCGACTCTCGGGATCATAGAACCAGAGATTATCATCAATCATCAGATAACCCTGCCCTTTCTGCACCGCCGGTTCCTGAAATAACATAAGGAATTTATCATCAGAATCTCTTCTGAACTGCTGAATTACATTTTTTTCAATTCCCGTTTCTACATCTTCGGAAATCATCGTCATTACAGCAGAGAAGTCGAGGTCATCAAAATTACTCTGCTCATCGATAAAACTGAGTTTTTCCTGAGCTTCCTGAACTGTCAGAGCACTTAGCGCTGAACTTAGACTTATTAAAACTATGCTGATAGTTAATATTTTTGATTTCATTTTATTCTCCTAAAATTAAACAAGGCTGCCTTGTCTTTGCTGCTATTGTGGCTCGTTTATTGTCAGACACGGTGTGTCCTTTGTTCGCCGGCTCGCACTCTTTGTTCAGTCCTGACAACAGAACTTCATGAGTCTCGCTTCTCATGCATTAGATCTGAGTGCATCAGCCGGTTGTAATTTTGCTGCATTCCGAGCCGGAAGCCATGCTGATAGCAATGTGATCAGGGAGAGAAGTATTACAACTCCCAGCATCTGTATTGGTACTATGGGCATGGAAAGATGCCCTTTTTCCAGAAAGAAGACGAGAGGACTATCATCGGGAAAGGGGATAAACCCGAT